>NZ_MTEG01000026.1:0-95121 GCF_002108615.1 Klebsiella sp. YJ | reverse complement strand
CGGTGGTCCCACCTGACCCCATGCCGAACTCAGAAGTGAAACGCCGTAGCGCCGATGGTAGTGTGGGGTCTCCCCATGTGAGAGTAGGGAACTGCCAGGCATTAAATCAGTAAAAAGCCCATCCTGACGGATGGGCTTCTTGCGTTTTCGTCGTTATTTATCCGCTATGTTTAATCTTGCAGGAATAACGCAAACGGGCGTAATCTTACGCCCATTGCTGAAATACTCACTGCCATTAAGCTTCTGCCAACCATCGTAGAATAAACGCCGCGATCTGCGGAATATCGTTTAAATCTAACTGTGGGAGTGATGTCTCTAATGGGGTGTCGCTGACCACCGCAATCACATGCTCGTCCAGGACGAGTTCCTCGATACGATGCCCACCCTGTTGCCGAAAAAGCAGGAGCTTTGGCACCGGCTCATGCTTAAACCCTTCAACCAGAACTAAATCCAGCTTTGATGCATCCATCCTGCTAACCAGCCAGGCCAAATCCACCTCTTCTTGATCCGGCGTTTCCGTCATTAGCGCCCAGCGTTGTGAACTGGCGACAATCGTTTGAGCTGCCCCGGCTTTACGCAATTCATAGCTGTCTTTACCCGGCCGATCGACATCCATATTGTGATGGGTATGCTTGATCAAACCTGGACGCAGGCCAGCAGCGCACAATGCGGGGATTAATTTCTTTAACAGCGTTGTTTTACCGGTACCACTCCAGGCTGAAATGGCGAGAACGGGGATCATGATTGCTCCTGTATGCGCTGCAAGTCATCAAGGGTATTGACGTTAATAAATGCCGAGCGGACATCGCTGAAATCAACGCGATGTCCGCCGCTGTCGCGCATAAAAGCCATCACGCGTCGTTCGCCTGCAGCAAGATATGCCGCCAGATCGGGCATTAAACATCGATGCATCAGAGTAATAGCGGGATGATCGCGTTCGCCATCGTAAACCCAGACTACGGGGGCGGTCTTTTTCTGCTGTATAAAGCGCTCAGCCAGGAATGGGGGGATAAAGGGAGTATCGCAGGGACAGAAGAGAAACCATTCGCTCTGTGTCTGCTGCATCACGGATAGCATACCGGCTAATGGCCCCGGGAAGTCAGCGAGACTGTCGGAATACACCGGATACCCGCTTTCATACCAGCGTTCCAGATTACGGTTGGCGCTGATAGCCAGGTTGGCCACCTGAGGAGACAGCGCATCTGCAACATGGCGCCATAATGGCTTACCATCGAGTAGCTGCAATCCCTTATCCGCTCCTTCCATCCGCGTGGCCCTTCCGCCTGCTAATACAACGCCGGTTATGACCTCGCCTTGCATATCAATATCGCCTCTTTCATTGTGGGATTGACCCTGTTAAGTTGTCGCTATCAAGAGTAAGGAGCATGACCATGAAATGTAAACGTCTGAATGAAGTAATTGAACTCCTCCAGCCAGCCTGGCAGAAAGAGCCGGAGCTGAACCTGATGCAATTTTTGCAGAAACTCGCAAAAGAAGCCGGTTACGACGGTGAGCTGGTCGATCTTTCCGACGATATCCTGATTTATCATCTGAAAATGCGTGATTCAGCAAAAGAAGCCGTTATTCCTGGTATTCAGAAGGATTACGAAGAGGATTTCAAAACGGCCTTATTGCGCGCACGCGGCGTGATTAAAGAGTAAAAGGTTGTAAGTGCTGCCGCGGAACGAGTTATGAGATGATATCCTGAACTATTCCTAAGATTATCGGATGTCAGGATGCACGATAAGGCTTTTAATTTTCAGACGCTAAACCCGGATACCATCATCGATGGGCTATTCGATCTGGGGATGCGAGTGGACTCCGGGCTCACTCCGCTTAACAGCTATGAAAACCGCGTTTACCAGTTTCAGGACGAAGACCGCCATCGCTATGTGGTGAAGTTCTATCGTCCTGAACGTTGGTCTGCCGAACAGATCCTCGAAGAACACCAGTTTACCCTCCAGCTCAAGCAGGATGATGTTCCTGTTGCTGCGCCATTATTTTTCAATGACAGCACCCTTCATCAGCATCAGGGCTTCTTTTTTGCCGTGTTCCCCAGCTTAGGTGGGCGCCAGTTTGAATCTGATAACCTCGATCAAATGGAGTCCGTCGGCCGTTATCTGGGGCGCTTGCACCAGACCGGGCGTAAAGCGCGTTTTGTCGCGCGCCCTGAGATAGGAGTGAATGAGTATTTGCTCGCGCCGAGAGACGTTTTTGAACACTCAACGCTGATCCCCTCAGGTCTGAAGAAGGACTTCCTCTGCGCCGCAGATAAGCTGATTGCTGCCGTTATCGCTCAATGGCACGGCAACGCGGACATTCTGCGTCTGCACGGCGATTGTCATGCCGGTAATATTCTCTGGCGCGATGGTCCGCTTTTTGTCGATTTAGATGATGCCCGCAACGGTCCGGCCATCCAGGATCTCTGGATGCTGTTGAACGGTGATAAAGCCGAGCAGCGTATGCAGCTGGAGATGATCGTTGAAGCTTATGAAGAATTCAGTCCGTTCAATTCGGACGAAATCGCCCTTATCGAACCTTTACGCGCCATGCGGTTAGTTTATTATCTGGCATGGTTGCTCAGGCGCTGGGACGATCCTGCTTTCCCTATTAATTTCCCCTGGCTTACCGGGGAAGATTACTGGCGGGGGCAGACAGCAACTTTTCTTGAGCAGGTGAAGGTTCTGCAAGAACCCCCTCTTCAGTTAACGCCAATGTATTAATCAGATATTTCCAGGAGAGACGTAAACATGAAAAAAATTTGGCTGGCGCTGGCTGGTATGATTCTGGCTTTTAGTGCTTCTGCTGCCCAGATCACCGACGGTAAGCAGTACATCACCCTTGATAAGCCCGTAGCCGGCGCGCCTCAGGTTCTTGAGTTCTTCTCGTTCTACTGCCCGCACTGCTATCAGTTTGAAGAAGTGCTGCACGTTTCTGATAACGTGAAGAAAAAGCTGCCGGAAGGCGTCAAAATGACCAAGTACCACGTTGAATTCCTCGGGCCTTTGGGTAAAGACTTAACCCAGGCATGGGCCGTAGCGATGGCGCTGGGCGTTGAAGATAAGATCACTGTGCCGATGTTTGAAGCGGTACAGAAAACCCAGACCGTGCAGACCGTGGCTGATATTCGTAAAGTCTTCGTTGATGCTGGCGTGAAAGGTGAAGACTACGATGCGGCATGGAACAGCTTTGTCGTGAAATCCCTGGTTGCTCAGCAGGAAAAAGCGGCCGCTGACTTCCAGCTGCAGGGCGTACCGGCAATGTACGTCGACGGCAAATATCAGCTGAACCCGCAGGGGATGGATACCAGCAATATGGACGCCTTTGTCGCCCAGTATGCGGATACCGTTAAGCAGCTGGTTGAGAAGAAGTAAAAAAAAAGCCGGTCACTGACCGGCTTTTTTAATATCCCTGTTAAACCCCTGTCGAGGTGGCATCATTATCAGGTTCAACGCTCCTCGCGTCCTTTTGTCCGCATGATTTCCGTCAGCTGACGATCTTTCTCTTCCCACAGTTCATTCAACCAACGCTGGAAACGGCGCTTAAAGTTTTTGTCATTCACGTAGTCGCCGTGCAGATCTTCCGCCACGGGAACGAGATTAACGCGAACCACAATACGCGTCAGCCGGCCGCTTAACATATCGTAAAATGGCCTCTGGTTGTTCTCCGGATAGCAAAGCGTGACGTTCAACAGCTTATCGAACTGAGCACCGAGCACGTTCAACGCCATCGCGATACCAGCGGCCTTCGGTGGTAATAAATTGCGATAAGGTGAACGGGTTTGCCTCTGCTTGTCTTCGGTAAAACGTGAACCCTCTACAAAATTGACGATGGTCGTCGGATGTGAGCGAAATTTCTCGCAGGAGCGGCGAGTGGTTTCAACATCTTTACCGCGACGCTCAGGATGGCGAATTAAATAACCTCGCGAGTAGCGACGCATAAAGGGCATATCCAGCGCCCAGCAGGCAAGCCCGATAAAAGGCACCCACGCCAGCTGTTGCTTAAGGAAGTACTTATTCATAGGGATATGCTTGCGGAACAACACGCAGAGCACCACGATATCCGCCCAGCTGTGATGATTACTGATAAGCAGATACCAGTTTTTCTTATTCAGCCCTTCAAGACCTTGCACGTCCCACGTCAGTCTGGGATTCAGGTAGAGCAGCAGTGCCAACCCTTCGCACCAGCAATACATCATGAAATTGCAGAAACGGGAAATCGCACGCCATACCGCAGGGATGGGTACAAGAAGTTTAATCAGCCCGGCGATGATTATCGGTACGGAACAGATAATGGTGACTAAGATGGTAAGGGCGATACTCAGCGGAAGTGTTATTGCAGCGAGTAATCTCGACATAGTTAGTTTATTCAGAAAGTTAGGCTGATAAAGAGCGCAGTTAAACCGTGCAAGAGGCTGATTTTACCAGAAAACGCAGCAAATGACGGGTCTTACCAGAACAGAAAAAAAGGCGGATCTTATATCCACATGGAACATTGAGTCATTAGAAAGGTATTAAAAGCAAGGATCAATAATTAACTTTATGATAAATAAACTTAAATTATGTTTTTTGTTATTTTATTTCAGAGCAGACAGCTATCCTTATAAAACTATGCACAAAGTTATCCACAGATATTGCCGCCGCACGATCGACCGGATCAACGAATCTTTTTGGTGAAATGCGGGAAAAATTCAGGTTTTCAGGCCTGTCTGTGGCATCCTTTACCCATAATCTGATAAACAGGCACGGAAATTATGGTTCAGATCCCAGAAAACCCACTTATCCTCGTTGACGGCTCCTCTTACCTCTACCGGGCGTATCACGCTTTCCCGCCGCTGACTAACAGCGCCGGAGAACCGACAGGCGCTATGTATGGCGTGCTGAATATGCTGCGAAGCCTGATCCTCCAGTATCAACCCACGCATGCCGTGGTGGTATTTGATGCCAAAGGGAAAACTTTCCGTGACGAACTGTTTGAGCATTACAAATCCCATCGTCCGCCGATGCCGGACGATCTGCGGGCGCAGATCGAACCGCTGCATACCATGGTGAAGGCGATGGGGCTGCCGCTGATGGCTGTGCCTGGCGTCGAAGCGGACGATGTGATCGGAACTCTGGCGCGCGAAGCAGAAAAAGCGGGCCGCCCGGTGCTCATCAGTACCGGTGATAAAGATATGGCGCAGCTGGTCACGCCGGGAATTACCCTGATTAATACCATGACCAATACCATTCTTGGCCCGGAAGAAGTGGTGACGAAGTACGGCGTTCCGCCAGAGCTGATTATTGACTTCCTGGCGCTGATGGGCGACTCCTCCGATAACATTCCCGGCGTACCCGGCGTGGGCGAGAAAACGGCTCAGGCGCTGCTGCAGGGGTTGGGAGGGCTGGATACGTTGTACGCTGAGCCAGAAAAAATTGCCGGTTTGACCTTCCGTGGTGCCAAAACGATGGCGGCGAAGCTGGAACAGAATAAAGAGGTGGCCTACCTCTCGTATCAGCTGGCCACGATTAAAACTGACGTCGAGCTGGATCTGAGCTGTGAAGAGCTGCACGTGCTGCCGCCGGCGGCGGATGATCTGTTGGCTCTGTTCAAAAAATATGAATTTAAGCGCTGGATCACCGATGTTGAATCCGGCAAATGGATGCAGTCAAAAGGCGTGAAGCCAGCCGTAAAACCGACAGAAGCGGTGGCAGTAGCGGAAGACGAAGCCGAGGTGGTGGCGACGCTGTCTGCGGAAAACTACGTCACCATTCTTGATGAGCAGACGCTGATCGAATGGATCGACAAGCTGAAACAAGCGCCGCTGTTTGCGTTTGATACGGAAACGGACAGCCTGGATAATATTTCTGCCAATATGGTGGGTCTGTCGTTTGCCATCGAGCCCGGCGTTGCCGCCTATGTACCGGTTGCGCATGATTATCTCGATGCGCCGGATCAGATCTCCCGAGAACGCGTACTGACGTTGCTGAAACCCCTGCTGGAAGACGAGAATCTGCTGAAGGTCGGGCAAAACCTGAAATATGACCGCGGAATTCTGGCGAACTATGACATTGAGTTACGCGGTATCGCTTTTGACACCATGCTGGAATCCTACATTCTTGATAGCGTGGCGGGCCGTCATGATATGGACAGCCTTGCCGACCGCTGGCTGAAGCATAAAACGATTAGCTTTGAAGAGATTGCGGGTAAAGGTAAAAATCAGCTCACCTTTAACCAGATCGCGCTGGAAGAAGCCGGCCGCTACGCGGCGGAAGATGCCGATGTCACCCTGCAGCTGCACCTGAAGATGTGGCCGAAGCTGCAGCAGCATGAAGGTCCGCTGAATATTTTTAAAAATATTGAGATGCCGCTGGTTCCGGTGCTCTCCCGCGTAGAACGTAACGGGGTCAACATTGATCCGGCCGTACTGCATGCCCATTCACAGGAGATTGCCAAACGCCTGATCGAGCTGGAGCAGAAAGCCTACGAGATCGCGGGTGAAGAGTTCAATCTCTCCTCACCCAAGCAGCTTCAGACTATTTTGTTTGAAAAACAAGGCATTAAACCACTGAAGAAAACACCTGGCGGCGCGCCTTCAACTTCCGAGGAAGTGCTCGAAGAACTGGCGCTGGATTATCCGTTACCGAAAGTTATTCTGGAATATCGCGGACTGGCGAAGCTGAAGTCGACATATACCGACAAGCTGCCGCTGATGATTAACCCTAAAACCGGCCGCGTGCATACCTCTTATCATCAGGCGGTAACGGCGACGGGGCGTCTCTCCTCCACCGATCCTAACCTGCAGAACATTCCAGTGCGTAACGAAGAGGGGCGTCGTATTCGTCAGGCATTTATCGCGCCGCCGGATTACCTCATTGTCTCTGCCGACTATTCGCAAATTGAGTTGCGCATTATGGCGCATCTGTCGCGTGACAAAGGCCTGCTGACCGCCTTTGCGGAAGGTAAAGATATCCACCGCGCAACGGCGGCAGAGGTCTTTGGCCTGCCGCTGGAGAGCGTAAGCAGCGAGCAGCGTCGAAGTGCCAAGGCGATTAACTTTGGTCTGATTTATGGCATGAGCGCATTTGGTCTTGCCCGGCAGCTCAATATTCCGCGTAAAGAGGCGCAGAAATATATGGACCTCTATTTTGAGCGCTATCCTGGCGTCCTCGATTACATGGAGCGTACCCGGGCACAGGCAAAAGAGCAGGGCTATGTCGAAACGCTGGATGGCCGTCGCCTCTACCTTCCGGACATCAAATCCAGCAACGGCGCCCGTCGTGCCGGCGCCGAACGTGCGGCGATCAACGCCCCGATGCAGGGGACGGCGGCTGACATTATCAAGCGCGCGATGATCGCCGTTGATGAATGGCTGCTGACCGAGAAGCCGCGGGTGCGGATGATCATGCAGGTGCACGATGAACTGGTCTTTGAAGTGCACAAAGATGACCTTGATGCCGTGGCGAAAAAGGTGCACGAACTGATGGAAAATAGCACCACGCTGGCGGTACCGCTGCTGGTGGAAGTGGGAAGCGGAGAAAACTGGGATCAAGCGCACTAAGTATTCAGTGGATAAGGTGATTTCCTGTAAGTAAGCAACATAACTTATAGCGTTTTGTGATGATCATTTGAATTTGCTATGTAAAGAGTGAAAAAAAACTACAAAAAGTGCTTTCTCCGTAACCAAAAGAAGAGTAGAGTTAATGACGTAGGGTACAGAGGTAAGATGTTCTATCTTTCAGACCTTTTACTTCACGTAATCGGATTTGGCTGAATATTTTAGCCGCCCCGGTCATTTATGACCGGGGCGTTTTTTATTGCGCGAAAGAAAATTCTGGCGGACTGCGGTGGGCTGATGACGCAGCCCGGATAAGGCGTCAGGCGCCGCTATCCGGGAAAACAACGGCGATTACTCTCCGTCGGCGATCTCTTCCTGAGGAGGGATCTCATTAAACCAGCTGTCGAGCTTCTGACGCAGCTTATCCACGCCTGATTTTTTCAGCGAAGAGAAGGGTTCAACCTGCACATCGCCGTTAAAGGCAAGAACCGCCTCACGCACCATATTGACCTGCGCTTTACGTGCGCCGCTGGCCAGCTTATCGGCTTTGGTGAGCAGAACCAGTACCTGGATATCGCTTTCTACGGCCCATTCGATCATTTGCTGATCGAGGTCTTTCAGCGGATGACGGATATCCATCAGCACCACCAGTCCTTTCAGGCACAGACGCTTCTCCAGGTATTCACCCAGAGCGCGCTGCCATTTGATCTTCATCTCCTCCGGGACCTGAGCGTAGCCGTAACCCGGCAGGTCGACCAGGCGTTTGCCTTCGGCGACTTCAAACAGGTTGATTAGCTGGGTGCGGCCAGGGGTCTTTGAAGTACGCGCCAGGCTTTTCTGGTTGGTGAGCGTATTCAGGGCGCTGGATTTCCCCGCATTTGAGCGACCAGCAAAGGCAACTTCGATACCCGTATCGGATGGAAGGTGGCGGATATCGGGTGCGCTGGTGACAAAATGCGTCTGTTGATAGTTCCAGTTAGTCAAGACTGTCGTCTCCGTTAAATAAGGCTATGGCGAGGATTATACCTGAACAGCAGAAAAAGGCTGTTTTTACCGCATCCTCTGCCGTAAGTAAAAACCATTCACTTTGTGAGACATTGTCCATTCAATGTCGAGGTAATCGATGAGAAACGACGGTGTGGATAGTGTTAAGGCATTAAAATTCATACAATTAACTGTATAGAACAATCTTAAATAGCCATTTTTACTTTGTGGTTGGTTGTAGGATTTGATTAAAACGGTAAAGTAATGGGCACAGGCGAGGAAGCCGGCAGGAAAGTGACTCAGGATGAGTAGTCAGGAGCGCCAGGGAGGCGAAGACCCGGGATTAATGTCAGGATGACAAACGTCTGGAGACGTTTTAACAAGGAAAGGGAGATAACAGGGACTGTTATTTGCTAAAGGAAAGACAGGGTGCGTCGTGAGCTAACAGGGAAAGTGGAAACCCGCTAAGGGTTGTCAGTGAGGAAAAAGGCGGCAGAGTAATCTGTCGCCTTTTTTCTTTGCTTGCTTTCTGCTAGATTCCGCCTCAATTCTATACTGAAGAAAACGAATCTGAAGATTACCTATATGAAAAAACCGACATCCGTACCCCGTGGCAAAACGCATCGCAAGACACGTGAAGAAATGAATCAGGAATCCCGCGATCGCAAACGCCAGAAGAAACATCGTGGTCACGCGGCAGGAAGTCGCGCAACCGGCGGTGATGCCGCATCATCCGGCAAAAAACAGAGCCAGCAGCAAGATCCGCGTATTGGGAGTAAAAAACCGATTCCGCTGGGCGTGACTGAAAGCACCCCGGCTCCTAAGCAGCACAAACCGAAGAGCGAGAAACCTATGCTTTCACCACAGGCTGAGCTGGATTTGCTGGAAAACGATGAGCGCCTGGACGCGCTGCTGGAACGTCTGGAAGAGGGCGGCACCCTGAATGCTGAAGAGCAGTCGTGGGTCGATGCCAAACTCGATCGTATTGATGAGCTGATGCAGCAGCTTGGCCTGTCCTACGATGATGACGAGGATGAGGAAGAAGAAGAGCGTCAGGAAGATATGATGCGTCTGCTGAAGGGTGGAAACTAACGTTTGCACTCAATCGGATTCCCGGTCCTGCTTATAACCCTTTTGGTTGTATGTTATCTGCTGTGGTTATTCGTTAAACTACGACGGTTGTCGCGGCGTCAGAAATGGCTGCGCAACCGGCTCATTACCCGAGGTGCGGTTGGGCCGGGGCGGCGTACCCGCCGACGGCACCATCGGAAGGAGTGAGCATGTCTGTGCAGTTAATCGACTGGGATCTGGCCCTGATCCAGAAATATAACTATTCGGGGCCACGTTATACCTCATACCCCACCGCACTGGAGTTTTCGCCTGAGTTCGGTGCGGCAGAATTTGATGCGGCGGTAGCTCGCTACCCGCAGCGTCCGCTATCGCTGTATGTGCATATTCCGTTTTGTCACAAGCTCTGCTATTTCTGTGGCTGCAACAAAATTGTGACTCGCCAGCAGCATAAAGCCGACCAGTACCTGGATGTGCTGGAGCAGGAAATTATTCATCGCGCGCCGCTCTTTGCCGGGCGTCAGGTGCACCAGCTGCACTGGGGCGGCGGTACTCCCACTTACCTGAATAAAGCGCAAATCAGCCGCTTAATGCGTTTGTTGCGCAGCCATTTCAGTTTTAACGCCGATGCAGAGATCTCGATTGAAGTCGATCCGCGTGAAATTGAACTGGATGTTCTGGATCATCTCCGATCGGAAGGCTTTAACCGGTTGAGCATGGGCGTGCAGGATTTCAATAAAGAGGTTCAGCGGCTGGTGAACCGCGAGCAGGATGAGGCGTTTATCTTTGCCCTGCTCAACCATGCGCGTGAAATTGGTTTTACCTCGACGAATATCGATCTGATTTACGGCCTGCCGAAACAAACGCCGGAGAGTTTTGCCTTTACGCTGCAAAAAGTGGCCGAGCTCAACCCCGATCGTCTGAGCGTATTCAACTATGCGCATCTGCCGACGCTCTTCGCCGCTCAGCGTAAAATCAAAGATGCCGACCTGCCTTCGGCGGAACAGAAGCTGGATATCCTGCAGGAGACCATTGTCTCACTCACCGACGCCGGCTATCAGTTTATCGGCATGGATCACTTTGCCCGTCCGGATGACGAGCTGGCCATTGCTCAGCGCGACGGCGTCCTGCACCGTAATTTCCAGGGGTACACCACTCAGGGCGATACCGACCTGCTGGGGATGGGGGTGTCGGCGATCAGCATGATTGGCGACTGCTACGCGCAGAACCAGAAAGAGCTGAAGCTCTATTATCAACAGGTTGATGAAACCGGAGATGCGCTCTGGCGCGGTATCGCGTTGACCCGCGATGACTGTATTCGTCGTGACGTTATTAAGGCATTGATTTGCCAGTTCCATCTCGATTTCTCTGCGGTGGAAACGCGGTGGAAACTGGATTTTCAGCGTTATTTTGCCGACGATCTGGCGCTGCTGGCACCGCTGGCAAAAGATGGGCTGGTGGATGTGGATGACAAGGGCATTCAGGTGACGGCAAAAGGCCGTCTGCTGATTCGCAACATCTGCATGTGCTTTGACGCCTATCTGCGTCAGAAAGCGCGGATGCAGCAGTTCTCCCGGGTAATTTAAACACTATCCCGGCGGGCGACAGGCCTGCCGGGACAGCGAAGCATTACTCCATTCCTAACTCTTTCAGCTTGCGCGTTAGCGTATTACGCCCCCATCCTAGCAGTCGCGCGGCTTCCTGCTTATGCCCTTGCGTATGACGCAGGGCAGTAGTAAGCAGCGTCCGCTCCATCTCCGGCTGCGCTTCAGAAAGCAGGTTTTGATGACCGGAACGTAGAGCGCGATCGGCCCACTGTCCCAGTAAGGTTGCCCAGCTGTCCGGTTGCATATGCGTCGGGCTATCGGGAATCGCGGTTTCAAACAGTTCGCTGGGAAGATCCTGCGTCAGAACCTCCTGGCCTGCTGCCATCACCGTCAGCCAGCGGCAGGTGTTCTCCAGCTGGCGGACGTTACCAGGCCAGGCTAAACGGGTGAGCGCGGTTTCCGTCTCCGGATGAAGCAGCTTGGCTTCGACCCCCAGTTCGCGGGCGGCAATTTGCAGGAAGTGCCGCGCCAGGCGGGGAATATCTTCGCGGCGCTCGCGCAGCGGCGGCAGATGAACGCGAATCACGTTCAGGCGGTGGAACAGGTCCTCACGGAACTTTCCTTCCTGCACGCGCTGCTCAAGGTTCTGGTGGGTTGCCGCAATAATTCGCACGTCTACCTTCACCGGCGCATAGCCGCCAACGCGATAGAACTGGCCATCGGCCAGCACGCGCAGCAGGCGCGTCTGTACATCAAGCGGCATATCGCCGATCTCATCGAGGAACAAAGTCCCACCGTCAGCCTGCTCAAAACGTCCCTGACGTACGGTATTGGCGCCGGTAAATGCCCCTTTTTCGTGACCGAAAAGTTCAGATTCGATCAGGTCTTTTGGGATTGCAGCCATATTCAGTGCGATAAACGGCGCTTTTGCCCGCGGGCTATGGCGGTGCAGGGCGTGCGCAACCAGCTCTTTACCGGTACCGGATTCGCCGTTGATCAATACGCTGATTGATGAACGCGACAGGCGCCCGATGATGCGAAAGACGTCCTGCATTGCCGGCGCTTCGCCGATGATATCGGCCGTCGGGCTATTAATCGGCGCATTACGCGGCTGCTGCTGTTCCTGGTAATGGCTAATCGCCCGATCAACCAGCGCCACCGCTTCATCGATATCAAAAGGTTTGGGCAGATAGTCAAAGGCACCTTGCTGATAGGCGCTGACCGCCGCGTCCAGATCCGAATGCGCGGTCATTATGATGACCGGAAGCATTGGGTGACGCTGTTTGATTTGTTTCAGTAACGCCAACCCATCCATTCCCGGCATCCGGATATCAGATAACAGTACATCCGGGGTTTTGGTGGTGAGTGCATCAAGCACCTCGTTGCCGCTTTCAAACGTTGTACAACTTAAGCCTGCTCCGGTGAGCGCGCGTTCAAGCACCCAACGGATGGAGCTATCGTCATCAACGATCCAGGCTATCCCTCGTTGCATAAACACCTCTACTTCCGAATAGGCAGGTACACCGAGAATTCGGTATGTCCTGGCCAACTGGTAAATTCAATTTTGCCGGAGTGCTGATCGATAAGACTGCGGGCAATGGAGAGCCCCAGACCGGTACCGCCTTCGCGACCGCTAACCATGGGGTAGAACAGCGTATCCTGTAAGTGGGACGGAATTCCCGGGCCGTTGTCCTCGACGTCAATACGCGCGGTGAGGCGGTAACGTACGCCGTGCAGCGTCAGCTGAAAGGCGGTACGGGTGCGCAGGATGATCTCGCCACCTTCTGGCCCCAGCGCCTGCAGCGCGTTGCGTACGACATTCAGCAGAACCTGTTCGATCTGGTCCGGGTCATGAGGAAGCTCCGGCAGGCTCGGGTCGTAATCGCGGACCAGTTTGACGTTATCCGGCAGTTCCATCGAGACCAGCTTCACAACCCGTTCGGCGACCTTATGGATGCTTTCGGTAACGTGCATCCCTGGATGCTGCGGCCCCAGCAGGCGGTCGACCAGATTTCTTAAGCGATCGGCCTGTTCAATAATCACGTTGGTGTATTCCATCAACGCCGGGTCAGGCAGCGCTTTACTCAACAATTGCGCAGCGCCTCTCAGGCCGCCTAAAGGATTTTTGATCTCATGGGCCAACCCGCGAACCAAATCCCGCGCCGCGATTTGCTGGGCGTGCTGCAGCTGCTCCTGGCTCAGGCGTCGCTGGTTATCCATCGGTGCCATCTCCAGCAGGATATAGCCTTCAGGCAGGCGCTGTGCGGTCAGAGACAGGATATGCGAGCGGCCATCGATAACCAGCGTCACTTCGTTGTCGGTAAAGCCCTGGCCCGCCAGCAGGCTTTCCTGCATCAGGCCGATATTCAGTGAAAAGTAGCTCAACAGTTCCGGAAGCGGCGTGCCAAAGAGCTTACGTGAACTTTGCGCCAGCAGCTGCTGCGCGGCCGGGTTCGCGTAATGCACCGCCAGGTCGTCATCGACCAGTAAGATACTGTTGATTAAAGAGTTAAGGATCTGCCCAGCATCGGGCTGAGTGCCTGTTGCCATCTGACAGTCTCCTGAAAAGAGTGCACCATTTTAGTGCAGTATAGCTTTTTATAGATAAAAAGCGCATGAGATCAGAGTGTTGGTGGAGAAAAAAGCCCATCCTGAGATGGGCTGAAAGTTTCCACGGCAACAAAATATCCACGGTACCCCACGCCACAACACGGAATACCGGGGATTTACAGCAAAATCAGACGCTGTAGTACAGTTCGAATTCAACCGGGTGCGGAGTCATGCGTACGCGGTCGTTTTCTTCAATACGCAGGGCGATGTAAGCATCGATAGCGTCGTTGGTGAACACGCCGCCAGCCGTCAGGAACTCACGGTCAGCGTCCAGCGCGTTCAGTGCTTCTTCCAGAGAGCCTGCAACCTGTGGGATCTCTTTCGCTTCTTCCGGCGGCAGGTCGTACAGGTTTTTGTCCATCGCTTCGCCCGGATGGATTTTGTTCTTGATACCGTCAAGGCCAGCCATCAGCAGTGCTGCGAAGCACAGGTACGGGTTAGCCGCCGGGTCCGGGAAGCGCACTTCGATACGGCGTGCTTTCGGCGAGGTGACTACCGGGATACGGATGGAAGCGGAACGGTTACGGGCAGAGTAAGCCAGCATGACCGGTGCTTCGTAACCCGGGACCAGACGCTTGTAGGAGTTGGTGGTCGGGTTTGCCAGGGCGTTGATCGCTTTAGCGTGCTTGATAACGCCGCCGATGTAGTACAGCGCTTGTTCAGACAGGCCTGCATACTTGTCACCAGAGAACAGGTTAACGCCGTTCTTGGACAGAGACATGTGGCAGTGCATACCGGAACCGTTGTCGCCGAACATAGGCTTCGGCATGAAGGTCGCGGTTTTACCAAAACGGTGCGCTACGTTGTGCACAACGTATTTGTAGATCTGAATTTCGTCCGCTTTTTTGGTCATGGTGTTGAAACGGGTAGCGATTTCGTTCTGACCCGCGGTAGCCACTTCGTGGTGGTGAGCTTCAACAACCAGGCCCATCTCTTCCATGATCATACACATGGTGGAACGGATATCCTGAGAGGAGTCAACCGGCGGAACCGGGAAATAACCGCCTTTCACGCCTGGGCGGTGACCTTTGTTACCACCTTCGTATTTGGTGGAGGAGTTCCATGCGCCTTCGATGTCGTCGATAGCAACGTGGGAGCCGGAGATAGAGGCGCCGAAACGGATATCGTCGAACAGGAAGAACTCAGGTTCTGGCCCGAACAGAACGGTGTCCGCCAGACCGGTAGAGCGCAGGTATTCTTCCGCGCGTTTGGCGATGGAGCGCGGGTCACGGTCGTAGCCCTGCAGCGTACCTGGTTCCAGGATATCGCAGCGGATGATCAGCGTCGGTTCTTCATAGAACGGGTCGATCAGCGCAGTGGTCGCATCCGGCATCAGAACCATGTCAGATTCGTTAATACCTTTCCAGCCACCAATCGAGGAGCCATCAAACATTTTGCCTTCTTCGAAGAATTCGGCATTTACCTGATGAGAAGGAATTGTGACGTGCTGTTCTTTACCTTTGGTATCGGTGAAGCGCAGATCGACAAACTTCACTTCGTGCTCGTTCAGCATCGTCAAAACGTGTTCAGCGGACATACTTAAACTCTCCCGGATTGGTCATTGTCGTCGTGGTAACGAAAACTTTTTAACTGCTTAATGTGGCGTTGTTGCCTTAAAAAATATAAAGCGAAATCTGTGCCAACTTTTAAATTGCCCCCAAAAGGCGTTATCATGCACTCCATCGTGCAAAAGGGCTGCACCATTATGAATGCATTGCACCAATATAGTGCAATTGTGTGAACATTGGGCACTATTTTGGTGCAATTGACCTTGAATAACCCTTTTAACGCTCCGTGAAAGCGATCACAAAGAAACTCTGCAATACTTGTTTGTGGAGGATGTTTGTGATCCTGTTTTGTACTGCGATTAATCCGTGTACAATAACGCGCTATTTCTAATGCCTGAGGCAAAGTTGTGATCGAAAATTTGCGTAATATCGCCATCATCGCGCACGTTGACCATGGTAAAACTACCCTGGTTGATAAGCTGCTGCAGCAATCCGGTACGTTCGACGCGCGTGCCGAAACTCAAGAGCGAGTGATGGACTCCAACGATTTGGAGAAAGAGCGTGGGATTACCATCCTCGCGAAAAACACCGCCATTAAATGGAATGACTACCGTATCAACATCGTTGATACCCCTGGGCACGCCGACTTCGGTGGTGAAGTTGAGCGTGTAATGTCCATGGTTGATTCCGTTCTGCTGGTTGTTGACGCAATGGATGGCCCAATGCCGCAGACGCGCTTCGTAACCAAGAAGGCATTTGCTCATGGCCTGAAGCCCATTGTTGTCATCAACAAAGTTGACCGTCCTGGCGCGCGTCCTGACTGGGTTGTCGATCAGGTATTCGACCTGTTCGTTAACCTCGACGCTACCGACGAACAGCTGGACTTCCCGATCGTTTATGCTTCTGCGCTGAACGGTATTGCGGGTCTGGATCACGAAGATATGGCTGAAGATATGACTCCGCTGTATCAGACTATCGTCGATCGTGTTCCGGCACCGAACGTTGACCTTGATGGTCCGCTGCAGATGCAAATCTCCCAGCTGGATTACAACAACTACGTTGGCGTCATTGGCATCGGCCGCATCAAACGCGGTAAAGTGAAGCCAAACCAGCAGGTCACTATCGTTGATAGCGAAGGCAAAACCCGTAACGGTAAAGTGGGTAAAGTTCTGACCCACCTGGGCCTGGAGCGTATCGACAGCGATATTGCTGAAGCGGGCGATATCATCGCGATCACCGGTCTGGGCGAACTGAACATCTCTGACACCATCTGCGATCCGCAGAATGTTGAAGCGCTGCCGGCGCTGTCAGTCGATGAGCCAACCGTATCCATGTTCTTCTGCGTTAACACCTCTCCGTTCTGTGGTAAAGAAGGTAAGTACGTTACCTCTCGTCAGATTCTTGACCGTCTGAACAAAGAGCTGGTGCATAACGTGGCGCTGCGCGTTGAAGAAACTCCGGATGCTGATGCATTCCGCGTTTCCGGTCGTGGTGAACTGCACCTGTCGGTTCTGATCGAAAATATGCGTCGTGAAGGTTTCGAAATGGCGGTTTCCCGTCCGAAAGTTATCTTCCGCGAAATCGACGGCCGTAAACAAGAGCCGTTCGAAAACGTAACGCTGGACGTTGAAGAGCAGCATCAGGGTTCTGTCATGCAGGCTCTGGGTGAGCGTAAAGGCGACCTGAAAAACATGAATCCAGATGGCAAAGGCCGCGTACGTCTCGACTACGTGATCCCAAGCCGTGGCCTGATCGGCTTCCGTTCTGAGTTCATGACCATGACTTCCGGTACTGGTCTGCTGTACTCCACCTTCAGCCACTACGATGACATTCGTGCGGGCGATGTGGGCCAGCGTCAGAACGGCGTACTGATCTCCAACGGTCAGGGTAAAGCGGTTGCGTTTGCCCTGTTCAGCCTGCAGGACCGCGGTAAGCTGTTCCTGGGTCACGGTGCTGAAGTTTACGAAGGCCAGATCATCGGTATTCACAGTCGTTCTAACGACCTGACTGTAAACTGCCTGACCGGTAAGAAACTGACCAACATGCGTGCTTCCGGTACTGACGAAGCAACGGTCCTGGTTCCGCCAGTGAAGATGACCCTGGAGCAGGCTCTGGAGTTCATCGATGACGACGAACTGGTAGAAGTGACCCCAACTTCCGTTCGTATCCGTAAACGTCATCTGACCGAGAACGACCGTAAACGCGCAATGCGCGGTGCGAAAGAAGATTAATTCCCGCTTCTTGTCGATGCCAGAACCCCGCCTTGATGGCGGGGTTTTTTTTGTCTGTAGAAAATCATCGGTCAGGTGAACTGCATCCCAAAAGCTGGGCGGGGGCAGTTCACTGGTAGGGGGGCCGTAAATCTTTCCGCTTTGGGCCCGTTATGAGTGTGCGGGATTTATGGGATATCTGAAGGGAAAAAGTCGCCTGATACTGTATGAGCAGTTTGGTGATCTGAAGTGCAAATACAGAGTCAGGGCGTTCTGACACCGGGGTGACTACGCCGATACGGTGGGCAAGAACTCGGCGAAGATACAGGAATACATGAAGCACCAGATTGAAGAGGATGAAATGGGAAGACCGTTATCGATTCCTTATCCGGGCAGCATAAATCGTTCTGAACGCCGGTTTAAAAACCATACATAGTCAAACCCCGCCTTTCCCGCTACAGTTAATCTTTCATGGCGCGCAAGGAGACAAAAATGCTCTATATCTTTGATTTAGGTAATGTGATTGTCGACATCGACTTCAACCGGGTACTCGGGACATGGAGCGATTTGAGCCGTATCCCGCTCGCGACGCTCAAGCAGCATTTCACCATGGGCGAGGCGTTCCATCAGCACGAACGCGGTGAAATTAGCGATGAGGCCTTTGCGCAGGCGATGTGCCATGAAATGAATATGTCGCTGAGCTATGAGCAGTTTTCCCACGGCTGGCAGGCCGTTTTTGTCTCTCTGCGCCCTGACGTCATCGCGATTATGCAAAAACTGCGTGAGCAGGGGCATCGCGTGGTTGTCCTGTCGAATACTAATCGCCTGCATACCACTTTCTGGCCGGATGAATATCCGCAGGTGCGGGCCGCCGCCGATCGTATCTATCTTTCCCAGGAAATGGGGATGCGCAAACCCGAGGCGCGAATCTATCAAAGCGTCCTGCAGTCGGAAGGTTTCTCTGCGGAGGATACGGTCTTTTTTGACGATAACGCCGATAATATCGCGGGGGCTAACCAGTTGGGGATCACCAGTATTCTGGTGACCGGAAAGGAGACCATCCCCGCCTACTTTGCGAAATAACTATGCTCAAAACCGTTCATCAAAAAGCAAAGCACCGCGTCCGGCCCCTGATGGCCTGGATAAAACTGCTGTGGCGGCGCATTGATGAAGACCATATGACCACGCTGGCGGGGAATCTCGCCTACGTGTCGTTACTCTCCCTGGTGCCGCTGATCGCCGTGGTCTTTGCGCTGTTCTCGGCATTTCCGATGTTTTCCGAGGTCAGCGGGCAGATTCGCCATTTTATCTTCGCTAACTTCATCCCGGCGACGGGGGATGTCATCCAGGGATACATCGAACAGTTTGTCGCGAACTCCAGCCGGATGACGGCCGTCGGCGCCTTCGGGCTGATCGTGACGTCACTGCTGCTGATGTATTCTATTGATAGCGCGCTGAACACTATCTGGCGCAGCACGCGCACCCGGTCCAAAATTTACTCGTTTGCCGTTTACTGGATGATTCTGACGCTGGGGCCGCTGCTGGCGGGGGCGAGCCTGGCCATCAGCTCTTATCTGCTGTCTCTGCGCTGGGCAAGCGAACTGAACGGCGTGATTGATGATGTGCTGCGTCTCTTCCCGCTGATTTTATCGTGGACGGCGTTTTGGCTGCTTTACAGCATTGTACCGACGACCCAGGTACGCAATCGCGATGCGATTATCGGATCGCTGGTGGCGGCGCTGTTATTTGAGGCGGGTAAAAAAGCGTTTGCCTTATATATCACGGCGTTCCCGTCGTACCAGCTGATTTACGGCGTGATAGCCGTGGTGCCTATTTTGTTTGTCTGGGTGTACTGGACGTGGTGTATCGTCTTGCTTGGGGCAGAAATTACTGTCACTCTCGAGGAATACCGCAAACTTAAAAAAGAAGAAACAGAATAACTATGATTGCATTAATTCAGCGCGTATCCCGTGCAAGCGTAACCGTGGAGGGCGAGGTGACGGGTGAAATCGGCCCGGGGCTTCTGGTGTTGTTGGGCGTCGAGAAAGACGATGATGAGCAAAAAGCGAATCGCCTGTGCGAGCGCGTGCTTGGCTATCGTATCTTCAGCGACGCCGAAGGAAAAATGAATCTGAATGTGCAGCAGTCCGGCGGCAGCGTGCTGGTGGTCTCACAGTTCACGCTGGCAGCGGATACCGAACGGGGTATGCGCCCGGGGTTTTCCAAAGGGGCCGCCCCTGACAGAGCAGAAGCGCTGTATGACTATTTTGTCGCGCGCTGTCGCCAGCAGGAGATGAACACACAAACCGGGAGATTCGCTGCGGATATGCAGGTATCACTGGTGAATGATGGTCCTGTGACCTTTTGGTTGCAGGTATGAGCCAGCTTCCGGGCCGGCTGCGGGTAACAAAAGAGAGTACAGCTATGTATCACCTTCGTGTACCGCAAACAGAAGACGAACTCGAGAGCTACTATCAGTTCCGCTGGGAGATGTTGCGTAAGCCGCTTCATCAGCCCAAAGGATCGGAGCGTGACGCCTGGGATGCGATGGCGCATCACCAGATGGTAGTGGATGAAGAAGGCAACCTGGTTGCCGTCGGGCGGCTATATATCAATGCGGAGAACGAAGCCTCCATTCGTTTTATGGCCGTACACCCGTCGGTGCAGGATAAAGGCTTGGGTACGCTGATGGCGATGACGCTGGAGTCCGTCGCCCGTCAGGAGGGCGTTAAGCGCGTGACCTGTAGCGCTCGCGAAGACGCGGTGGATTTTTTTGCCAAGCTCGGTTTTGTTAACCAGGGCGAGATTACCACGCCAACCACCACGCCTATCCGCCACTTCCTGATGATTAAACCGATCGCCTCGCTGGACGATATTCTGCATCGCGGCGACTGGTGCGGGCAGCTGCAGCAGGCCTGGTATCAGCACATTCCGCTCAGCGAAAAAATGGGTGTGCGCATTCAGCAGTACACCGGCAAAAATTTCATCACCACCATGCCCGAAGCCGGTAACCAGAATCCGCACCATACGCTGTTTGCCGGAAGTCTGTTTTCCCTGGCGACGCTGACCGGCTGGGGGCTGATCTGGCTGATGCTGCGCGAACGGCATTTGGGCGGTACGATTATTCTCGCCGATGCCCATATCCGTTACAGCCAGCCGATTAGCGGCCGCCCGAGCGCAGTGGCCGATCTGGGTTCGCTCAGCGGCGATCTCGACCGTCTGGCGCGTGGACGTAAAGCCCGCGTGCAGCTGCAGGTTGAGTTGTTTGGCGGCGAGAGTCTGGGCGCCATTTTTGAAGGCATTTACATCGTTCTGCCCGCGAAGCCGTTTGGTTCGTATGAAGAGGGCGGGAACGAAGAAGAGTAATTCCCGCCGCAGCGATTATAGCGACCGACCTGGCGAACGGATTCGCCAGGCGATATCTCCCATGGCATGGCGCGCCGCCAGACTGATGCCACCCAGCTGAAAGAAACCGTGAATCACGCCAGCATAGCGCTGGCAGGTACAGGCCACATTTTGCTCAACCATCCGTTGGTACAGCGCTTCGCCTTCATCGCGCAGCGGGTCATATTCGGCGGTGAGGATATGCACGGGCGGCAGACCGCTGAAGTCGTCACGCCAGAGCGGGCTGGCCTCCGGGTGTGCAGATTCCGTGGCGGGCAGGTACATTTCGTAGCCGCTCAGCAGCGTATCCCGGGTGATGATGTAATCCTCTCCGTTGCTGATGTAGCTTGCCGAAGCCGCGGTAGCGTCCAGCATGGGATAAATCAGAATCAGTTGCGCGGGCAGCCAGGTCCCCGCAGCTTTCAGCCGTAGCGCGGTGACGAGAGCCAGATTGCCCCCCGCGCTATCGCCCGCAAGGGTGATTCGCGAGGTATCCACCCCAAGCGACTCTGCGTGGCGCCGGATAATCTGCGCTCCCCGTTCCGCGTCATTGTGCGCGGCAGGAAACGTCTGCTCGGGCGCCAGCCGGTATTGCACGGCAATCACCCGGCAGCCGCTTTCATACGCCAGCTGGCGCAATTGTTTATCGTGGGTGGTGAAGCCGCCGCTGACAAAACAGCCGCCGTGATAGTAGATAACGGTAGGTAGAGGGCCGGCAGCATTCTGCGGTGATACCACGCGAAAATTGATTCCTTCCAGCGTGATGTCGTCCACCTGCACACGCGTTTCGCTTTCTCCGGCCAGCACCGTACTGGCTACATAACCCGCCCTCCGGTCATCAATATTCTGCTGTCGTGAAGAGGGGCGCCCTGCGGCGATAAACTCCTCAACCAGCCGGGCGATACCTTGTTCCAGTGCCATCATTATATTCTTTTAATCTGTATGGATATACAGCGTTATAGCCTGGATTGCAGCCGATAGAAAAGGGTTTTTTTGTGAGAAATGAGCGCTGGGGCCGGGAGTGGGGCGTACTAAAGCGAAGGCGTTCCTCGGCTGAGGTGCTTACGCATCGGGGTGGAGTGCCGGGTAACCTGGATTACCCGGCACTATGAGGGGATTTACTCCCCTTCACCCGGGAACATAAACGGGTTAATCGAACTTCTGGCGAAGCCTTCCTGCTCCATGCGGGCATCCAGCACCAGCGAGGCGAGATCGTCGGCCACGGCTTCCACTTTCGGATCTTTTTCCTGATACAGAATCTTCAGGTACGTTCCGCAGTCACCGCAGCTTTCGGCTTTCACCGCCGCGTCTTCATTTTCCAGCGACCAATAGTTGAGATCGCGGGTCTGTTCGCAGTTGCTGCATTTGATGCGCACCACGTGCCATTCAGTTTCACACAGGTTGCAGTGCAGGTAGCGCAGCCCCTGAGTGGTCCCAATCTGCACCATGCTGGAAACAGGCATTGAGCCGCATACCGGGCAGAACTGGCGTGCTTCACCGTATTCGGCGCGGGCTTTACCTGGGATCAGGCTGGCCATTTGCGCCCAGTAGAGCGACAGGGCGGCCCAGATAAACGGCGCTTTATCACTGCTCACCAGCGAGAAGTCGGAAGCGAACAGCGCGCTTGCCATCTCTTCCAGCTCCAGATCGGAGGATTTTTCCAGATTCTCGATAACCGCCAGCGCGGTACCGCTCATCTCCGGCTTCAGCTCGGCAATGAGCGAATGCAGCAGCTTGTGCCAGTGCTTATCGCGCGGCAGGAGGTGAATATCCAGCGGCGGTTTGCCCTGCGCGTTGGCTTCTTTGATGCGCGCGGTCAGGTCCATTTGCAGCGGGTGGTCGTAGAGCACCACTTCCTGCGCGTGGGCGACCAGCGCGGCAAAACGCAGAAAATCGCCCAGCGGGTTGTTCTCTGCCAGCTCGCGCAGACGCTCTGCGCGGCGGTTGTAGAGGTTCTTGAGTCTGGGGAATAACAACGGCGGAATATAATCCGCCGTGCGTTTCTCGCTCGAACCCAGCTCATCTTGCGGGATTATGCGAATACTCATTCAGTCTTATTTTCCTGTTTCTGGCGAACTTCTCGGTACCAGCGGGGGTGATGTTTCTTCGCCCATGTTTTGGTAACCCAGCCTTCCACCATCGCGGTAATGGTGCCTTTCACCCACAGGGCGGCGTAAATATGCACCATGATAACCACAATTAGGGCAACGGCGGCAAATGAATGCAGCATGAGCGCTAACCGGATTACCGGGATTGAGAACGCAGGCGCAAAATACGGACGCCAGATGATCACACCGCTGACCAGCAGCAGAACCAGCAAAATAATCGCCGCCCAGAATACGCATTTCTGGCCGAAGTTATAGCGCCCGGTGTCACCCACTTCCTCGTTGACGACGATCTTACGAATATTCTTCGCCCAAAAGATATCATCCCGATTGATTAGGTTATGGTGCCAGTAGCGGAAAAACATGATGATGAATGAGGCAAACATAATGACCCCAACAAACGGGTGCAGAATGCGCGCCAGCTGCGGAGTGCCCATGATTTGCATCAGCCAGTTGAAGGACGGGAAAAAGAATCCCAGTCCGCTTATCGCCGCCAGCATGAAGCAGAAGGCGGTGACCCAGTGGTTGATGCGTTCCGGCGCCGTGTAGCGCACGATGGTGTCACGTCTTTTCATTTGCGCACCTCGTCATTCTCTTCATGCAGGTTGTCCTCTTCCTCTTCCGCACGGTTCGGACCGACCCCGACATAGTGGAAGACGCTGGCTGCAAAGGTCGCGGCAAACCCTACCGCCGCGAGCGGTTTCCAGATACCTTTCCAGAACTTCACGGTGGCGCTGATTTCCGGATTTTCCGGCAGGCCGTGATACAGATTCGGCTTGTCGGCGTGGTGCAGTACGTACATCACGTGCGTTCCGCCTACGCCAGCCGGATCGTACAGGCCCGCATTGTCATATCCACGAGTTTTCAGCTCGGCGACGCGTTCGCCGGCCAGCACCTTCATGTCCTCTTTGGAGCCAAAGTGAATCGCCCCGGTCGGACAGGTTTTCACGCATGCCGGTTCCTGGCCCACGGTGACGCGGTCTACGCACAGCGTACATTTGTAGACGCGGTTGTCTTCCGGGTTGAGTCGGGGGACGTCAAACGGACAGCCGGCGATGCAGTAGCCGCAGCCAATACACTGTTCGGACTGGAAGTCGACGATGCCGTTGGCATACTGAATGATTGCCCCTTCCGACGGACAGGCCTTCAGGCAGCCCGGATCGGCGCAGTGCATACAGCCATCCTTACGGATCAGCCACTCCAGTTTGTCGTTCTGTTCCACTTCCGAGAAGCGCATTACCGTCCAGGATTTGGCGGTCAGATCCGCGGGGTTATCGTACACCCCGACGTTGCTGCCGACTTCATCACGGATGTCATTCCATTCTGAACAGGCGACCTGACAGGCTTTACAGCCAATACAGGTGGTGACGTCGATTAGCTTCGCGACTTCCTGCTGGTGGTCCCGCGCCTGAGGCGCGGGAGTGAAACCGTTAGTCGCGGAACGACGAATGATGTCTTGCGATTGATAAGCCATAAGTCGTCTCCGTTACACCTTTTCCACGTTCACGAGGAAGGCTTTAAACTCCGGCGTTTGCGTGTTCGCATCGCCGACGAACGGCGTCAGCGTGTTGGCGATAAAGCCTTTCTTCGCCACCCCTTCATAGCCCCAGTGGATAGGAATACCGATCGTATCGATATCCTTACCGTCCACTTTCAGCGTGCGAATACGCTTGGTCACCACCGCCTTGGCTTTGATATAGCCGCGGTTGGAGGAGACGCGAACGGTATCGCCATGCGCGATGCCGAGCTTATTCGCCAGCTTCTCGCCGATTTCCACGAACTGTTCCGGCTGGGCGATGGCGTTGAGCAGCGCATGCTTGGTCCAGTAGTGGAAATGCTCGGTGAGACGGTAGGTGGTACCGACGTACGGGAACTTATCCGCTTTACCCATCTGTTCCAGGTCACCGCTAAAGACGCGGGCGGCCGGGTTAGAGACGACATTCGGGTGTAGCGGGTTGGTGCCCAGCGGCGTTTCAAACGGCTCATAGTGTTCCGGGAACGGACCTTCCGCCATCTTATCGAGAGCAAACAGGCGACCCATGCCTTCGGGCTGCATGATGAACGGCCCGACATCGCTGCCCGGTGCGGCGGCGCTGTAGTCCGGAATATCCATACCGGCCCATTTGGCGCCGTCCCATTTCAGAATCTGACGCTTCGGATCCCACGGTTTACCCTGCGGGTCCGCCGAGGCGCGGTTATACAGGATACGGCGGTTGAGCGGCCACGCCCAGGCCCAGCCCAGCGTATTACCCAGCCCTGACGGATCGGCGTTATCGCGGCGGGCCATCTGGTTGCCTTCCGGTGTCCAGCTCCCGGCGAAGATCCAGCAGCCGCTGGAGGTGGTGCCGTCATCGCGCAGCTGCGCAAAGGAGCTGAGCTGCTGGCCTTTCTTCACCACTACCGCGCCGGTGACCGGGTCGGTCAGATCCGCCAGCGCCTTACCGTTGCTCTCCATCGCCACTTCTTCCGAAGCCGGTTCGTGCGGCGTGGAGTAGTCCCACGTCATATTCAGCACCGGTTCTGGCGTCGGGCCGCCTTCTTCGGCGTACATTTTCCGCAGGCGTAAGAAGATACCGGCCAGAATTTCACCGTCGGTGGTCGCAATCCCCGGGGCGTCCGCGCCTTTCCAGTGCCACTGTAGCCAACGCCCGGAGTTGACGATAGAACCGTTCTCTTCGGCGAAGCAGGTGGAGGGCAGACGGAACACTTCGGTCTGGATTTTCGCCGGATCGACATCGTTCGACTCACCGTGGTTTTGCCAGAAGGTGGACGTTTCGGTGTTGAGCGGATCGATGGTCACCAGGAACTTCAGTTTCGACAGCGATTCGACCACCTTGTTTTTATTCGGGAATGAGGCCACCGGGTTAAAGCCCTGGCACAGATAGCCGTTCACTTTGCCCTGGTGCATCATCTCGAAGTATTGCAGGACGTCGTAGCCCTTATCCCACTTCGGCAGCCAGTCGAAGCCCCAGCTGTTTTCCGCCGTCGCTTTATCGCCAAAGAAGGCCTTCATCATTGATACGAAGAATTTCGGGTAGTTGCCCCAGTAGTTCACCTGATCTTTCAACAGTGGCTTCGGCGTGTTGGCGGTCAGGTAGGTTTGCAGGTCGGTCTGTTTCTCACTCGGAAGCGTCATATAACCCGGTAGGCTCTGCGACAGCAGCCCCAGGTCGGTCAGCCCCTGGATGTTGGAGTGACCGCGCAGGGCGTTCACGCCGCCACCGGCCATCCCCATGTTGCCGAGCAGCAGCTGGATCATCGCCATGGTACGGATGTTCTGCGCGCCGATAGAGTGCTGCGTCCAGCCGAGCGCGTAGAGGAATGACGCGGTTTTATCCGGTGCGCTGGTTTCGGCGATGTACTCGCAGACTTTCAGGAAGTCGGCCTTCGGCGTACCGCAGATGTTTTCCACGACGTCCGGGGTATAGCGGGAAACGTGCTGTTTCAGCAGGTTCCATACGCAGCGCGGATGTTGCAGGGAGGTATCGCGTTTGGCGAAGCCGTTTTCGTCCAGCTCATAGTTCCAGCTGGTCTTATCGTAGCTGCGTTTTTCCGCGTTATAGCCGCTGAACAACCCGTCGTCGAAGCTGTAATCCTCACGCACAATCAGGCTGGCGTTGGTATAGGCTTCGGTGTACTCGCGGTTGAATTTTTCGTTATTCAGCAGGTACAGGATAACGCCTGACAGGAAGGTAATGTCAGTCCCGGAACGAATCGGGGTATAGAAGTCGGCTACCGACGCGGTACGCGTAAAGCGTGGGTCGATAACAATCAGCTTCGCGCCGTTGTGAATTTTGGCTTCCATCGCCCAACGGAACCCTACCGGGTGCGCTTCAGCGGCATTACCGCCCATCACCACGATCAGGTTGGCGTTTTTGATGTCAACCCAGTGGTTGGTCATCGCACCGCGACCAAATGTTGGAGCAAGACTTGCTACCGTTGGTCCGTGTCAGACGCGCGCCTGGTTGTCGACCGCGAGCATACCGAGCGCGCGGGTGAATTTCTGCGTTAAATAGCCGGTTTCGTTACTGGAGGCTGAAGCGCACAGCATCCCGGTGGTCAACCAACGGTTGACGGTAGTGCCGGCGTCGTTTTTGGCGATAAAGTTGGCATCGCGGTCTTCTTTCATCAGCTTCGCGATGCGATCGAACGCTTCATCCCAGCTTATTTGCTGCCACTTGTCGGAGCCTGGCGCACGATATTCCGGGAATTTCAGACGACTTTCGGAATGGATAAAGTCGACCAGACCCGCCCCTTTCGGGCAGAGCGCACCACGGTTGACCGGATGGTCAGGGTCACCTTCGATATGAAAGATGGATGCTTTGGCGTTTTTCGCACCGTCGCCGAGGCTATACATTAACAGCCCACAACCGACAGAACAGTACGTACAGGTGTTACGGGTTTCACGGGTACGCAGCAGCTTATATTGCCGGGTTTCCGCGAGCGCGGCGCCTGGGGCAAAACCCAGCGCTGCAGCCGTTGTGCCTGCCATACCGCCAGCGCAGATCTTAAAGAACTGCCTTCTGCTGACCTGCATGGTTCACTCCTTGTATCGACATTGTCACATGTAGTTATTTACTTTGCGGTAAGCGCCGCAAAGGTTCAGAATTGGGGGGTGATCACCCTTTCACTTGAAGGGGTATGCAAAGAATACCACATTGTGTGTATGCCTGTTCCAATACGGTTAAGACAAAGTGAATAAGAACCCTCCCGAACAAATTGAAAATGTGACAAGCATCACAGGATGTCGTCAGGTCGCGCTCTGGAAGCGCGATGATTTGCAACATCCGCAGTCTGACGAATTAGCCGAAGAGGTTCCTGTGGCGCTGGTCTATAACGGTATCTCACACGTTGTCATGATGGCCTCTCCCAAGGATCTGCAACGATTTGCCGTCGGTTTCTCATTATCCGAAGGGATTATTGAAAACCGGCGCGAGATCTACGGGATGGAGGTGGTGCAGGCCTGCAACGGTCTGGAAGTGCAGATTGAACTTTCCAGCCGTCGTTTTATGGGGCTGAAAGAGCGCCGTCGCGCGCTGGCCGGGCGTACCGGCTGCGGCGTTTGCGGCGTTGAGCAGCTCAACGATATCGGCAAGCCGGTGCAACCTTTACCTTTCACGCAAACCTTTAGCCTGGGGAATCTCGATCGCGCGCTGGAGCAGCTTCGTGATGTTCAGCCGATTGGCCATATCACCGGCTGCACCCATGCGGCAGCGTGGCTGCGTCCGTCTGGTGAGCTGGCGGGCGGACACGAGGATGTCGGGCGTCACGTCGCGCTGGACAAACTGCTGGGGCGGCGCGTAGAAGAGGGCGATGACTGGCAATGCGGAGCGGCGTTAGTCTCCAGCCGCGCCAGCTACGAGATGGTGCAGAAGGCGGCAATGTGCGGGGTGGAAATTCTGTTTGCAGTTTCCGCCGCCACTGCACTGGCGGTGGAGGTCGCGGAACGTTGCAACCTGACGCTGGTGGGCTTTTGCCGCCCGGGCAGGGCGACGGTTTATACCCATCCGCAGCGGCTGATCGCAGGTTAAAAATAAGTCAATTTTTTTGAATGATGAGAGCAAATCCTTCCGCTTTTAGTTGTGGGTTGTGAGGTCTACTATTTATCACATCAAGGCAAAACGCCTTACCCAAACAACTTAATGAAGGATTTACATCATGAAAAGCATCAAAACTTTTGCTGCAGTTATCGCTCTTACCGCTTCCTTCGGTTCTTTCGCTGCACAGTCAGTGAGCGCAACCTCCTCTACAATGGACGGCGCGGAAGCGAAAATCGCCGCTCAGGCTCAGGCCGCCGGTGCTTCTTCTTACACCATCACCGAAGCCTTCACCGGTAACCGCGTGCATATGACGGCAGAACTGAATAAATAAAACCGGCACCACCGTCGAAAGAGCGCCTGCGGGCGCTTTTTTTGTTTTTGTGCTTTCATCATCGTGAAATCCCTCCACCCAACGCCTCCACTTCTCCTCAAAAAAATGTGGTGTTTATCACGTTTCTCTTCTTTGCTTTTGGCAACGAGGTTAAGCCTCTGGCAAGCAAAATGACGCGCTCTCCTCTCAATATTTAACCTAATGAATAATAACGTTATTTAAAAATAACTGTTAAGACGATCTCATCTTTTAAGTGAGATGTTCATCACAAAAAACACTCCATATTTATATCTGTCAATCGTTACAACGGATAAATTAATCATAATTATGTGATCTTGATTGCAAATCCAGGTCTTGAACTTAGGGATAAATGTGGGCAAGCAAATATGACGGTGGTGACCATGAAAATCGGTATTGTTATTAGCGGTGGCGATGTGTCTGGAATTAATAATTTCATTTTTCAGGTTGCGAAACTCGCGAGAGCGGAGATCACCATTTTTAATGGTGGAATACCTGGGCTGCTCGATAAAAATCACCAGGACATCGCCTGGCGGGATCTTGTCGATTTCTCTATTTGTTCACTGCCTGTTATTACGTCCGGCCGAACCACTCGCAAATTGCTGAGAAATGAGTATGAAACTATAGCCAGGAAAATTAAGTCACTGCGCCTTGATGTACTTATTATGGCCGGTGGTGATGGTAGCCTACAGTTCCTTAATACGCTTAGCGAATTTGATATTAACTGTTTCGGTGTCGGGATGACTATCGATAACGATGTATACGGTAGTGATTATACTATCGGATTTTCTACAGCCTGCGAACAAATTATCAAGGAGGTTTCTCGTTTAAGAAATACCGGCAGGGCATTACCTGGACGGGTGTTTATGGTTGAAATATTAGGAGGGTATTGTGGAGAGCTAACGCTGCAGTCAGCGATTAAAAGTAATGCCGATATTGCGCTGATCCCGGAAGCACAGATGTCATTAGAGGATCTGGCTGAGCGCGTCAGAGGCAAGCTTCGCGAGCAAAACAGCGTGGTGATACTTTGCTCTGAAGGTTACACCAGGGAGTATTCACCTGGGTTTCAAGGGGCTATCGATACGATGATCAAGCAGCTTGAGCCACGTATCGGTGTCCGCATCCGTAAAACCATCATCGGCTATGGACTGCGCAGCGGCGACCCGACCTGCGAAGAAATTTACCAGGGCACGATCATGGCGAATGAAGTTGTTCGCTGTATTCAGTCAGGAATGAAAAATAAAGCCATTATTATAAATTCAAGCAATAAACCTATTCCAATTGACTTAGTCAGTATGAAAAAACGTCTGGTAGATATCGAAGGACATCATTATAAACTTGCCAAACAACTCAATATTATTTGAGGAGACCCTACATGCTGAAAATTCTTTGCGTATGTGGCTGCGGCCTCGGTTCAAGCTTTGCCATCGAAATGACGGCGAAAGCAGTATTAAAGAAGCTGGAAATTCCTGCACATATTGAACATACCACCGTATCTGAAGCTGGAGCATTTAAATCTGACATTATTCTGACGCAAAAAACATTTGCCGACATATTAACTGCCGACGCTACTGAAGAGGAAATAAAACGAGTGGTGGTCCTCAACAAGCTGACGGATAAAGATGAAATTGAGCGAAAAATCGTCTCATTCCTGAAGGAGCGTAATCTGAAGGTGGCCGATCATGAATAGCTTTATCGAGTTTATTGTAAAAGATTTGCTCGGCCAGGCTTCGATATTAATCGCGTTTATTGCCATGCTGGGTCTGATCTTACAGAAGAAGTCAGTGGGTAAAACAGTAGAGGGGACATTTAAAACGCTGCTCGGGTTCTTAATTATGATGGCCGGCATTAATATTATTGTCGCCACCCTGAGCTTCCTTAACGATATCTTCACCCACGGTTTCGGGATGAAAGGATACATCACCGATGTCGCCGCTATCGCCGGTCTGGCGAATCGGGAGCTGGGTTCTGAAGTGGCGCTGACGCTGATGGTGATCTTTGCCGTTAACATTATTATCGCCCGCCTGACGCCGCTGAAATATATCTTCCTCACTGGGCAGGCGCTGCTGTGGATGGCGACGATTGGCACGGTGATTGGCTACAAAGCCGGGCTGACCGGGCTGCCGCTGATCCTGACCGGCGGTATCTTTGGCGGCGTCATGGCGGTACTGATGCCGGCATTAGCGCAGCCGGTGGTCAGACGCATTACCGATTCTGACGATGTGGCTCTCGGCCATTTTTGCACCATCGGATATTTAGTCCAGGCAGCGGTGGCCAAAGTGGTGGGTAAAGGCTCCCGTTCCACTGAAGATCTTGAACTGCCTGATAACTTCAAGTTTCTGCAGGATACCTATCTCGCCATGGCGGTGGTGATGGTCCCCATGTACCTGATTCCGGCGCTGGCGGCCGGACCAGAGTATATCGCCCAGTTTTCCGGCGGCGTGAACTACATGATGTATGCCTTTATGCAGTCTGTTCAGTTTGTGGCAGGGGTCTTTGTCCTCTACAGCGGCGTGCGCTTATTACTGAATGAACTGGTCCCGGCTTTTCGCGGTATTGCCATGCGTATTGTTCCGGATGCGAAACCAGCGCTGGACTGCCCCGTACTGTTCCCTTATGCCCCGAACGCGGTCATCGTGGGATTCCTGGCGACTACCGTGGGTTCGATCATCGGCATGTTGGTCTTCCCGATGTTTGGTCTGGCGATGATCCTCCCGGGACTGTTAACCAACTTCTTTGCCGGCGGTACGGCGGGCGTCTTTGGTAATGCGCTGGGGGGGCGTCGCGGGGCAATGATTGGCGGCGTGGTTCACGGTCTGTTTATTACTTTCCTGCCTGCCATTCTGGTACCGATGCTTGAAAGCTACGGTTTTACCGGCGTCACATTCAGTGATTCAGATGTCATTAGTTCAGGGCTGGTATTAGGCCATGCCTTGCAGAATAACTGGTTATTTGTCGCCTTGTTTATTGTTTTTGTCGCCGCACTGGCATGGTTCGTAAACGGTACATCATCTAAGCCTAAAGGGGAAAATATTCATGAGTCTGTATAATTTCAACGATATTCTGAAAGTCGCCCAGCAAAGAAATTACAAAGCTATTGGCTCATTTAATTTGCACTGTATTGAAATGCTACCGGCTTTTTTTAAAGCTGCGCAAAAGAGCAATAGCCCTTTAATGATTCAAATCTCGACCGGTACGGCGGAATATCTTGGCTATCGTTTACTGGTGGATGCCGTCCGCTCACTGGCGGAAAGTGAAAATGTGCCAACCTGTCTGCATCTGGATCACTGTTCTGATATTAGTGCGATTGAAACGGCCATGAATGCCGGATTTTCATCGGTTATGTATGACGGTTCACACCTGGGGCTCGAAGAAAATATCGGCAATACGCGGATTGTGGTGGAAATGGCGCGGCCGCGGAATATCACCGTTGAAGGGGAGCTGGGCGCCATCGGGGGTTCAGAAGATGGTAAAGCCGTTGCCGCAGAGGATATCTGTTTTACCACCGTCGAAGACGCCACGCGCTTTGTAAATGAGACCCAGGTTGACATGCTGGCTGTATCCGTCGGCACGGTGCACGGCCTTTATACCGGAAAGGCGCAGATCCAGCATCAGCGCCTGAAGGAGATTAGCCGGGCTACGGGCGTTCCGCTGGTGCTGCACGGCGGTACCGGCGTCAGTGATGAGGATATGCGTAAAGCGGTGACTGAAGGGATTAATAAGGTCAATGTGGGCACAGAAATGAACGTGCAGTGGGTTGACCAATGTAAAACCACTTTTGAAAAAGGCAAGGTTAATGACAGCGTGCGTAAGTTTTTAATTCCCGCCAATAATGCGGTCACGCAGGTGCTGATGGAAAAAATGGAATTATTTAAATAGTCCAACCGCAATAATAGATTGTTATTACCAGGTTAGCCCTGCACCCGTCAGGGCGGGAGAAGATTATGTTTCAATCACTGAAAGCGTTGTGGAAAAAAGAGAATCATCCGCCGCAGGATTATGATCGGCTGTCCCGTGAGCTGGCTGAGGAAATAAAGACGCTGGAAAATGAACTGCAGGGCGAGCCTGGCAATGGTGAAATCCAGAAGGCATTGATGCTGAAGTATAACAGGGCGCTATCGGTGTATGCTAAAAGCAAAATACATCGTCAGGATATCGACGCACTATTTATTCGTATTGATGAGTTACGCAATATTATTCGCCGTAATATCTAGGGAGGCGTAATGACCATAAAAGATTTGCTGATTGAGGCCGATGCGATTCAGGTCGGCGTGATGGAGTCTGACTGGCGCAAGGTGATTGAGCTTGCCGCCAGTCCCCTGGTGGCGAACGGGTATATCTCTGAGAGTTATAGTAAAGCGGTTATTGATAATACTCTCAATCATGGAGCTTATTACGTATTCGAAGAGGGGATTGCCATTCCCCATGCCAGACCGGAGTGCGGGGTGAAGCGAAACTGCTTCAGTCTGGTGGTATTAGATAAACCGATTCAATTTGCCGGAAGCGACAGGGCGGATATCGTCATTATGTTCGGCGCTCAGGATAGTAATGCGCATATTGAAGAGGGAATTCGGGCGATTGTTGCGCTGCTGGACAATAACGAAACCATGGCCAGGCTTCGCGCCGCCAGTACCAGAGAAGAGGTGATTGCGTTGTTATGAACAGACATCTCACTGCAGGCTGTAAAACCGTGATCTTAATTAACGGCATCCCCGCTTCGGGAAAGAGCACGATAACCCAGGCGCTATCGCAAACCTTTGGCCTGCCGCTCCTGACCATCGATGAGATTAAAGAGCCGTTTATGGCGTGCTTTACCGACATCGATCGGCCTTTTAACCGTCAGTTGGGATGCGCGGCCTACGAGGTTATCTGGTCGATCATCGGGAATTCGCCAGCCAACGTTATCTGGTTAATCGACGCCTGGTTCGGTTTCCAGCCCCGGGAAACTCTGCAGCGGTTGCTGCATCAGGCGGGGGTTGAGAAAGTGGTTGAGATCTGGAATCAAATCTCCCCTGAGCTTGCCGTGTCACGCTATGCCACGCGCCTGCAGGAGCGCCGCGCGGGCCACCCCGGAGAAGAATATCTGCCGGAACTTGCCCTGCTGGCTGAACGGGCTGAGCCGATGCGATTTGGCCCGGTCTTCACGGTGGATCAACAGCAACCGCTGGATATTGTCAGGCTATCGGCGTGGATTAAGCAGACGCTAGGTTGACGGAGCGTCTGATTGCCGGATAGCGCTTACGCCTGTCCGGCCTACGAAAGTCCGGCCAGACGCAGCAGCGCCGTGACCACCGCCGCCGAAATAATCACCACGATCAGCGGCATCTTGCGCCAGGCAAGAAAAACGGCGAAACCGACGCCCAGCACTCGTGCCATGCCAGCAAAATGTTCACCTTCATAAAAGGTGGTCGCCAGGGCCACAGAAAACAGCAACACCGTTGCCGCATCGGAAAGCAGCGCCTGAGATCGTTCAGAAAGCGCTAAACGACTGCCGAGCTTCGCCCCGCCCAGGCGCATCAAATAGGTTCCTGCCGATAAAATCGCCATGCCGACGATGAACAGCGTGATATCAGCCATTATTTTTTCCTCGTCATCAAACCAAACAGAGAGAGCAGCACCGGCAAACCCACCGGAGCGAAGGGAACGGTGGCAAGGGATAGCGCCGCGCCGCTGCAGGCGCGAATTAAGGTGGTGCGATTCTTAAACGCCGGAATGACCAGCGCCAGCAAAATAGCCGGGAATACCGCATCCAGACCAATGGTTTCCGGGTCGGGTAACAGCTTGCCGACCATGGCGCCGAGCAGTGCCCCGGCGGGCCAGATCATCGCCACGCCGAGGCCACACAGCCAGTAGGCGGCTTTACGCTGTTCCGGCGTTTTTTGCGAGAGCCCGAACACCACGCTCTCATCATTCATAATATGGCAACCCAGCAGGCTGACGCCGCGTTTGCCGACCAGGTCGCGCACCGTGACGCCGAACGGAATATGACGGGCGTTGACCAGCAGGCCTGCCGCCGCAGCGGCTAGCGGGTTCCCGCCGCTGGCGATAATGCCGATAAACATAAATTCTGAGGCGCCTGCCAGTACCGAAAGGGAGAGCGCAAACGGAACCCAGACCGGGAAGCCATAGGCTATCGCCAGCGAACCGTAGGACATGCCGACGATGCCGACTGCCAGGCACACTAACGCTATCGCTTTGATAGTGTCTGCTTTGAGACAGGAGAGGTGCTGCTTCATACTATTTAGCCATATCGAACGAATTTCCATTATAATGAACGCATCAGTATCGATTTTCAAGACGAACGAATCGTTCGATATAAAAAACGTGGAGCCGTGTATGACACAGCCAATTAGCCTGATTGCCAAAAGTCTGGTACGTGAACGTGCACGTACCGGGCTGTCGCTGGCGGAAGTGGCGCGCCGGGCGGGTATTGCTAAATCAACGTTATCGCAGCTGGAATCGGGCAACGGTAATCCTAGCCTGGAGACCCTGTGGGCCCTCTGCGTCGCGCTGGATATCCCTTTTGCGCAGCTGCTGGAGCCGCAGGCGCAAAAGACACAGGTATTGCGTCGCGGAGAAGGAACCAAAGTGGTGGCCGAACAGGCCCATTACCAGGCTATTTTGCTGGCGAGTTGTCCGCCGGGTGCGCGCCGCGATATCTATTTATTACTGACGCAGCCAGGCGCTGACCGAATTTCTCACCCCCATCCACCGGGTTCGGTTGAGCATATTATTATTACTCAGGGGCGCGCGCGGGTCGGGTTGACCGAAGCGCCGGAAGAGCTAGGTGAAGGGGATTACATCTGCTATCCGGCGGATCAGGAACATGTTTTCCAGGCGCTGGAACCGGATACCCAGGCGATACTGGTTGCTGAACAAAACTAACGGGATGGCGAGGACACAGGCGCCGTCGCTGTTGCTGGACGCCATCTCCGTATTGCGGGAAACTAGCCGCATTCTCCGCGAAGACAGGGATACATATGTCGCTGAAAGCCATTGCTAAAGAACTTGGGATCTCGGTCACCACCGTCAGCCGGGCATTAAACGGCTATGATGACGTGTCGCAGGAGACGCGAGCCCGCGTCGAGGCAGAAGCGAAACGCCGCGGCTATCGGCCCAATACCTTTGCCAGGCGTCTTAAAATGGGCAAAATCGATGCCGTGGGTCTGGTGTTCCCCGTACGTCCGGCTCCGCTGAATAACACGGTGTTTCTCGAGATGGTCGGGGAGATTAGCCATGAGCTGGCGCGTTATGAAATTGATTTGCTGCTGATCGCGGATGATGAGCAGGCGGATAAACATGGCTATATGCGCATGGTGCAAAGCCGGCGAGTCGATGCGCTGATCGTGGCGCACACGCTCGATGACGATCCGCGTCTGACGCAGTTGCTCTCCTCCGGGTTCCCGTTCCTCGCTCTTGGTCGCAGCCGCCTGCCGCAGCCCTACGCCTGGTTTGATTTCGATAATTATGCCGGGACGTATCGCGCGACCCGCCACTTAATCAGCCAGGGCCATCGGCGCATCGCCCTGCTGGGGGAAAACAACAGCCAGGCGTTTATCATTCAGCGGCGTAACGGCTACCTGGACGCCTTGCGTGAAGCGGGTCTGTCCGATAGCTGGCTGCGTAGCGTGTCGCCCACCCGACGCGGCGGATACCAGGCTACGCTGGAGCTATTGCGCCTGCCGGAGCCGCCGACGGCGATCGTCACTGACTGCAATACCCACGGCGACGGCGCGGCGATGGCGCTCTCGCAGCTGGGTCGCCTGACCGGCGATAGCCGCGTGTCATTAGTGGTTTATGACGGATTGCCGCAGGACAGCATTATCGATACTCCGGTCGCTGCGGTGGTTCAGTCCACCCGTCAGGGCGTCGGCCGGCAGATTGCAGAGATGGTCCGGCGGCTGATCGCCGGTGACGATCTCTCCTCTTTACAGGTGCTCTGGCAACCTGAATTCATCCCTGGCGAAACCGCCTGATCGTCTTTCTACAACGCTAATTTCTGCACTCGATCACGGATCCGAAACGTTTTGGTTGTTACCCGAAACGTTTCGGATCAACAGTAAGACATTCCTTGTTGTGGAGATGTCTGATGTCTGATTCGATTTTACGTCTGCAAAGCGCCACGGTTGATGTGGTGATCAAAACCCAGCCGTTCGCCGAAATTATCTACTGGGGGCCGCATTTAGCGCACTTTTCGCCGCAGGATGCTGACACACTTGCTCGCCCGATCGCCAACGGTCGCCTTGATGTTGACTCGCCGGTCACCTTGATGGCCGAGCTGGGCCACGGGTTGTTCGGCGCGCCGGGAATTGAAGGGCATCGTCAGGGCCTGGATGGTTCGCCGGTCTTTGTGACTACCGGGATTTTCCACGAGGGGCAGCGCTTAACGCTGACCAGCGAAGACAAGCAGGCCGGTCTGCGTCTGGATAGCGAGATTGAGCTCGATAGCAGCGGCGTCCTGCGCGTCCGACATGGCTTAACCAATCTTCGCTCGCAGCCCTGGCAGGTCGATCGCCTGGCCGTGACGCTCCCGGTTGCCGAACGTGCCCGCGAAGTTATGGCGTTCCACGGCCGCTGGATTCGCGAATTTCAGCCGCATCGTCTGACCCTTGAGCACGACAGTTTTGTGCTGGAAAATCGCCGCGGACGCACCTCCCATGAACATTTTCCGGCGTTGATTACCGGTAGCCCGGCGTTTTGCGAAATGGAGGGAGAGGTCTGGGGCGTGCATCTGGGCTGGAGCGGTAACCACCGTCTGCGGGCGGAGGTGAAAACCGACGGCCGCCGCTACCTGCAGGCGGAAGCCTTGTATCTGCCGGGCGAAATGGCGCTCGCGGAAGGGGAAACGCTGTGGACACCCAGCCTCTATGCCAGCTATTCCGCTCAGGGGCTGAACGGTATGAGCCAGCAGTTCCACCGCTATCTGCGTGAGCAGATCATTCGTTTTCCGGACAATAAGCCGCGACCGGTGCATCTCAATACCTGGGAAGGGATTTACTTCGACCATGATCCGCAATACATCATGCGCATGGCGGATGAGGCGGCGGCGCTGGGCGTCGAGCGATTTATCATTGACGACGGCTGGTTTAAAGGGCGCAACGACGACTGGGCGGCGCTCGGCGACTGGTATCTCGATGAGAAGAAGTATCCCAATGGTCTGACGCCGGTGATTGAGCATGTGAAGTCGCTGGGCATGGAGTTTGGCATCTGGGTTGAACCGGAAATGATTAACCCGAACTCCGATTTATATCGCGCGCATCCTGACTGGGTGCTGGCGCTGCCGGGCTATAAGGCGCCGACCGGACGTCATCAGTATGTTCTGAACCTGAATATCCCTCAGGCGTTCGATTATCTGCTGGAGCGGATGAGCTGGCTGCTGGGCGAACATGCGGTTGATTACGTGAAGTGGGATATGAACCGCGAGCTGGTGCAGCCGGCGCATAACGGCAAAGCGGCGGCCGACGCGCAAACCCGTCAGTTTTATCGCCTGCTGGATACCTTAGTGGCCCGCTTCCCGCAGATCGAGTTTGAATCCTGTTCTTCCGGCGGCGGACGCATTGATTACGAGGTGCTTAAACGCAGCCACCGCTTCTGGGCTTCAGACAATAACGATGCGCTGGAGCGTAATACCATCCAGCGCGGCATGAGCTATTTCTTCCCGCCGGAAGTGATGGGGGCCCATATCGGCAACCGTCACTGTCACGCCACCTTCCGCCAGCACAGTATCGCTTTTCGCGGCCTGACCGCGTTGTTTGGTCATATGGGGCTGGAGCTGGATCCGGTGAGCGCCGATGAACAGGAGCGTGCCGGCTACCGCAAGTATGCGGCGCTGCATAAGCAGTGGCGCGACGTGATTCACCATGGCGTGCAGTGGCGGCTGGATATGCCGGACACTACTACCCTCGCACACGGCGTGGTCAGCGAAGATAAGGGGCAGGCGCTGTTTCTGGTGAGCCAACTGGCGATGCCGGATTACAGCCTGATGGCGCCGCTGCGCATCGCGGGCCTGGAGGCGGGGGCGCGGTATCACATTACGCTCCTTGATCACCCGAATATTCAGATAACGGGGGAGGGCGGTCACACCATGCGCAAGCTGCCGGCGTGGATGACCTCACCGCAGACGGTAAGCGGCGAGTGGTTGCAACAGGCGGGACTGGCGCTGCCGATTCTCGACCCGGAAAGCGCCATTTTGATTGGTCTGCAACGCGTGTGATGGCAATGGGCCGCCCGGCGGCCCTTATTGAGGAATATAAAAATGAACCCGACCGCCTGTACCCATAAAAACAACCCTAACTTCTGGATTTTCGGGCTGTTCTTCTTTCTCTACTTTTTCATCATGGCCACCTGTTTTCCGTTTCTGCCGATCTGGCTATCGGACGTTATCGGACTGAACAAAACCGAGACCGGTATTGTGTTTTCCAGCCTGTCTCTGTTTGCGATCTGTTTTCAGCCGGTGCTGGGCGTTATCTCGGATAAGCTGGGGCTAAAGAAGCATCTGATGTGGGTCGTCTCCGTCCTGCTGGTGCTGATTGCGCCGTTCTTCCTCTACGTGTTTGCTCCGTTATTGAAAACCAATATCTGGGTCGGTGCGTTAAGCGGCGGTGCCTATATCGGCTTTGTGTTTTCCGCGGGCGCCGGGGCGATGGAGGCGTACATCGAGCGCGTCAGCCGGAATAGCGGGTTTGAGTATGGCAAAGCGCGTACCTTCGGTTGCCTGGGATGGGCGCTGTGCGCGACCACGGCAGGCATGTTGTTTAGCGTCAACCCGGAATGGGTTTTCTGGATGGGATCGGTCGCGGCCTTGCTGCTGCTGGTACTGGTGGCGATAGCTAAGCCGCAGGCCAGTCAGGCGACCCAGGTGCTGGGCTCCCTGGGGGCCAATCGTTCCGCTGTGGATTTGAAAACCGCGGTGCGCATGTTCCGCCAGCGCAAAATGTGGATGTTTATTTTGTATGTGGTTGGCGTGGCCTGTGTCTATGACGTGTTCGATCAGCAGTTCGCCACCTTCTTTAAATCCTTCTTTACCACCCCGGAGGCAGGCACGAGGGCGTTTGGTTTTGCCACCACTGCCGGGGAGATCTGCAATGCTATTATCATGTTCTGCTCACCATGGATTATTAACCGTATCGGCGCCAAAAATACCTTGTTGATTGCCGGGATGGTGATGGCGGCAAGGATGATCGGTTCATCGTTTGCCACGACGGCCGCTGAAGTGGTGGCGCTGAAAATGCTCCATGCGCTCGAGGTTCCGTTCCTGCTGGTGGGGGCATTTAAATACATCACCGGCGTCTTCGATACTCGCCTGTCGGCGACGATCTACCTGGTCGGTTTTCAGTTTGCCAAACAGGTGGCGGCGATTTTCCTCTCCGCGTTTGCCGGCAACATGTATGACCGGATTGGCTTCCAGGACACCTATATGATCCTTGGCGGAATAGCGCTGGTGGTCACGCTTATCTCGGCTATCACATTATCAGGTAAAGCCCCCCAGGGTAGCGTAGAGGGCAAGGCGATGACGACCTGATCGTGCAGTTAGCCATAACCCGGCGTGGCCGAGCGCCAGGCACGACGCCGCAGTGACCCGCGGCGTCGTTTTTTATACCCGGTTTCCGGGCGATTCAAGCGAGATAAAACACCTCTTTGAGCTCCGCGCTCACCGGGCTGTTGTCCGGATTGGCAGGCATCACATCGCGCATATGTTGCCACCAGCGCTGGCAGACATCGGTACTGGCGACCGCATTCCACCGCTCCTCAGATTCAATTTCCACCGTGGCGAACAGCAGATTGCGCTCTTTATCGAGATAAATCGCGTAGCGATGCGCGCCCTGTGCTTTGAGTACCGCCTCCAGCTCCGGCCAAATGGGATTATGGCGACGCTGGTACTCCTCATGCGCGTCGGGATTGACCTGCATGACAAAGGCTTTGCGGATCATAAGGCCTCCAGATAGAGCTCACGGACCTCATCGCGGCTGGCGCTGCGCGGGTTGCATGGCGCGCAGGGGTCAGCCAGCGCCTTATCCAGCCAGCCTTCGATATCGGCTTTGGTGACGCCAAGCTGGCTGAAACCTTGCGGGATTCCGACCCGTTTGCTCAGTGCGCGAATCGCGTTGATGGCTTCTGTGCTGGCGGCTTCATCGCTCAAACCGTGGGTGTCCACGCCCATGGCCTGCGCCACGCGGGCAAAGCGAGCGATGGCGTTCGGGCGGTTAAAATTTTCGATGATCGGCAGCAGGATAGCATTGCATACGCCATGCGGCAGATTGTGGGTGGCGCCTGGCTGATGCGCCAGCGCATGGACCAACCCCAGTCCGGCGCTGTTAAATGCCATGCCCGCCAGATACTGGCCGAATGCCATTTGTTCGCGCGCCTCGAGGTTATGCCCGTCCTCAACGGCCTTCGGTAGCCACCGGGATATCAGGCGGATGGCCTCCAGCGCGTTAGCGTCGGTAAGCGGATGGGCGCCGACGGAAACAAACGCTTCGATGGCGTGGGTCAGAGCGTCCATCCCGGTTGCGGCGGTGATGGATGGCGGAATATCCAGCATTACGCTGGCGTCATCCACCGCAATATCCGGAATAATATTCGGATCGATAATCACCTCTTTGACCTGACGCCCGGAGTCGATAATCACAGCGTTGCTGGTCATCTCTGCCGCGGTACCGGCCGTCGTGTTAATCGCCACCAGCGGTACGCCGGCATTTTTCACCTTGCCGACGCCGGAGTAAGCGGTGGAAGGCGCCGGGTTAGCGGTGAGGATTTTTACCGCTTTGGCGGTATCGATTGGGCTGCCGCCGCCAAAGGCGATGAGGTAATCGCACCCGGCCTCCCGATACGCCGCATAGCCTTGTTGTACCAGCGCCTCGGTGGGATTGGGAAAGACCTCGTCAAACAGATGATAAGACAGCTGCTGCTCATCCAGCGCGGCGAACAGGCTGTCCAGCAACCCGAGCTTGACCAACTGGCCATCGGTGACGATCAGCGCTTTGCCCCACTGTTTATTCGCCACCAGCTTGACCATATCACCGATAGCGCCCGCGCCGTGGAGGCTGATTTTGGGAAGTGCCAACATAAAACTCATCATAATTCTCCTTAATTACCGTGATTTTTATGCCCGGCGGCGCTGCGCTTGCGTGGGCCTGTTCTCTTGTAGGCGCAGCGCCGTCCGGCATTAGATCCGTCTTCGCTGCATCACTCGCCGCGTAATAATTGGCAGCGAGATCACCACAATCAGCATCGCGCCGATGATGATTGACATAACAATGCCCGGCACGTTGAGCAGGCTCAGGCCAAAGGTCACCAGCCCCATCAGGAAGGCGGCGATAATCACCCCCACCATGCTGCCGGAACCACCGAGAATATTGATGCCGCCGAGTACCGCCATCGTCACGACCGCCAGCTCCCAGCCCATCGCCAGGGTCGGGCGGGTGCTGCCAAGTCGGGAGGTCAGCAGCACGGCGGCTAACCCGGACATCAGCCCGACCAGCGCAAACAGCACCAGGTTGTGGCGCTTCACGTTGATACCGGAAAACCAGGCGCCGGTCGGGTTATTGCCAATGGCGTAGGTACGGCGGCCAAAGTTGGTTTTGTGCAGCAGGAAAGCAAAGGCGATGGCGAGAAGAATAAACAGCGCGAACTCGAACGAGAGCGCGCCCCACACATAGCCCTGGCCGAACCAGGCGAAACTGTCCGGATAGTGGTTCAGCGCTTTGTCGCCCAGCAGAATGTAGGTCATACCGCGATACAGGCTCATGGTGCCGATGGTAATGACGATCGACGACAGATTCAGGCGCGTGACCAGCAGGCCGTTAAACAGACCGCACAGCAGACCCACCCCCAGCCCGACGACGACCAGCAGCGGCGTATCGATCCCCGCCGCCGCGCAGAAGCCCATCACCGTTGAGCTCAGCGCCATGGTGGAGGCGACCGAGAGGTCGATTTCCCGGGCAATAATCAACATCGCCATCGGCAGGACCACAATCGCCTTCTCGGTAAAGTTAAAGGTGGCATCCGACAGATTCCAGATATTGAGGAAGTAGGGCGAGGCCAGCGCGCAGACCACGAAAACCACCACCGTGACCGCGAGTAAAAATCCTTCCCAGCACAGCAGGCGGCGCAGCGGTGACGGCGCAGGTGCGACGTTGATCATCTCTTCCGGAGTCATTATTTTACTCATGATTTCACCGTCTGTTTTTGCGCGGCAACCACCGCACTGCGCAGAATTAACCGCCCGTGTCGCTTGTTGCCGCGCTCATTGAGCACCACCGCGATAACGATGACCGCGCCGGAGATCGCCATTTGCCAGAACGGTGAGATACCAATTACCGGCAGCGCATTATTGATGATGCCGAGGAACAGCGCGCCGCAAAGGCAGCCGATGACGCGCCCGGTTCCCCCCATCGTACTGATGCCGCCAATCACGCAGGCGGCCACGACCTGTAATTCAAAACCGTTGGCAACGTCAACGTAGGCGACGGCAAAGCGCGAGATCCACAGGTAGCCACAAAAGCCCGCCAGCGCGCCGGAGAGGCAGAAGCTGATGAACTGCATTTTCCCCGCATTAATCCCGGTGTAATACGCCGCGGTAGCGTTGCCGCCTGCGGTATACAGTGCCCGGCCGGTACGGCTGTAACGCAGAAAGTAGCCCACCAGCAGCAGCGCGGCGATGGCGCACCAGCTCAGCAGCGGTAGCCCAAGCAGCGAGGCGCGCGGCAGGCTGAGAAAATCGGCGCTCATCTGGTGCGAGTTGACCCAGCCGCCGTCGGAAAGCAGGAAGATAATGCCGCGGTAGATGCTCATGGTACCGAGGGTGACCACAATGGCCGGGATGCCGAGCCGCCATACCAGCAGGCCGTTGATCATCCCCATCAGCAGGCCCAGCAGGGTTGCCAGAACCAACAACGCCCAAACCGGTACCTCGGGATAGTGGGCGTTGAGCAGCGCGACAATCATCCCGGTCAGCGCCAGATTGGCGGCCATCGACAGATCGATGCCTTTGGTCAGCAGCACCATCATCTGACCGAGGGCAAGGATGATCAAAATGGCGGTGTCGTTAAACATCTCCACCAGATTACCGGGAGTGATAAATGACGGCGCCCGGCTGCCGATAGCGCCGATCATCATAATGATGACGACAGCCAGCAGCGCTTCACGGTGTTTAAGCAGTTGTCGCCCCATTATGCTGCCTCCCGACCGAGGCCGCTGGCGGCGCTGACGATGGTTTCCGCCGTTGCCTCCCCGGCGCGATATTCGGCCACCATCAGCCCTTCATGCATCACGATGATGCGGTCTGCCATCCCCATGACTTCCGGCAGCTCCGACGACACCATGATCACCGCCAGCCCCTGGCCTACCAGTTCGGACATAAACTGATGCACCGCCGCTTTTGAACCGATGTCGATCCCCTTGGTTGGCTCATCGAGGATGATCACCTCCGGGTGCGTGGCCAGCCATTTGCCGATCACCACTTTCTGCTGATTGCCACCGGAGAGGGTTTCTACCGTCTGCTGCCAGTTAAACGCTTTGACCTGCAGACGTGAGGCATACTTATTCGCCAGCTGCCATTCGCGGGTGGCGTTCAATACGCCATTGGGGTTGAGTTGACTTAGCTGCGGCAGGCTAATGTTCTGGGCGATTGGCAGGGCAATAATCGCCCCCTGCTTCTGCCGCTCTTCCGGCACGCAGACAATACCCGCCCGGATGGCGTCCGCTGGCTGGCGGAAGTGCATGGTTTTACCGTTCAGCACGATCTCTCCGCTCGCGGGACGAGATACCCCGGAGAGCGCCTGCATCAGCTCGGTTCGCCCGGCGCCGACCAGGCCGTAGAAGCCCAGAATTTCACCTTTACGCAGCGAAAAATGGATGTTGGCAAACTCGGTGGGATGACAGAGGTTCTTCACCTCCAGGACCGTTTCGCCTGGCGTGCACTCGACTTTCGGGTAGGTCTGGGTGATGGCGCGACCAACCATCATCGCCACCATCCGTTCTTCGGTAATGTCACTCATCGCGCCGGAGCTGACGAAGACGCCGTCGCGCAAAATGGTATAGTAATCAGCCAGTTCGAAAATTTCGTCAAACTTATGCGAGATAAACAAAATCGCTTTCCCGTCTTGCTTCAGACGTTCAACGATTTGATAGAACTCCAGAATCTCATGCTGCGAGAGGGCGGCGGTGGGTTCATCGAGAATCACCACCTGGGCGTCGAAGGAGAGCGCCCTGGCAATCGCCACCATATGACGCTGGGCGATGCTGAGGGTTTTCAGCGTCGCGCGTGGGTCAATCTGCACCTCAAGGCGGGTGAGAATTTCGCGGGCTTTGCGGTGCATTGCGGGCCAGTCGAGTTTCTTCAGCAGGCCGGTATGCAGATACTGGCCGACGAAAATATTTTCGGTGACCGACAGCTCGTCGAACAGCACGGTTTCCTGATGAATCGCGGTGATCCCCACCTTATGCGCCGACTCCGGGTTCGGCAGCTGGATAGGGATCGCTTTATAGAGAATCTCGCCCTCTTCGGGCTGATAAATACCGGTCATGACTTTGACCAGCGTGGATTTGCCGGCGCCGTTTTCACCGATTAAGGCGGTCACTTTGCCGGGCCAGAGATCGAGCTGTACGTTCTCAAGGGCATGCACACCGGGGAAAACCTTGGTGATGCCCTTAAGCGACAGCAGAGGAGTGGATGCCATCATGATAATTCTCCAGTTTTTCCCCTCCCTGAATCGGTGAGGGGAACGGGGTCAAAAGATTTTTGAGAATTTATCGATGTTGCTGGCATCGTAAACGAACGGCTCGGCCATCGCGCCGTTGCCGTCGGCATCCAGCTGTACTTTACCCAGCTTGCCCATACTGGCTTCGGTTTTACTCGCTGTCCCTTTAACCAGATCGTCGGCCAGATATGTGGCGGCGTAGCCCAGATCAATAGGGTTCCAGATAGCGAAGCTTTTGCTGGCGCCGGATTTAATCGCCCCGGCCATTTCAGACGGCAGCCCGAGCCCGGTCACGTAGACCTTGCCAATCTTGCCCTGATCCTTGACCGCCTGCGCGGCGGCAACGATCCCGACCGAAGAAGGCGAGACGATCACTTTCAGATCGGGATACGACTTCAGCAGGCCCACCGCTTCGCGGTAGCTCTTATCCGACAGATCGTCACCGTAGGCCACGGTGACCAGATTGACGGACGGGTACTTTGGCAGCACCTTTTTCATCTCCTCGATCCAGATATTCTGGTTGGTCGAGGTCGGCGTGGCGCTTAACACGGCCACATCGCCTTTATCGACATTCAGCGTTTTTAACGCTTCGGCGGCGAGCCGGACGTTGGTTTCGCCAATCAGGGCATTATTGGAGGGGTTGAGATGGATTTGCCGACCCGCCGGCGCTACGCCGGAATCCCAGGAGACGACTTTGATACCGCGCTGCATGGCTTTTTTCAGTACCGGGACCACGGCATCAGGATCGTTGGCGGAGATAGCGATCGCATCCACTCCCTGGGCGATCAATCCGTTCAGCACTTCGATCTGCGCTTCTGCCGTGGTGGTGGTTGGGCCGGTATAAATCACTTTCACATCGCCTAACTCTTTGGCCGCTTCCTGGGCGCCGACGTTCGCGGCTTCGAAGAATCCATTTCCCAACGATTTCGCCACGAGGGCGATTTTCACTTCCGCGGAAGCAGAACCGGACAACGCCATAATGGCAACGGTGAGGATCAAGCTTGTCTTTGTTTTCATTGCTTTTACTCCACATGATTGAGTTAGATTCCCGTTGTCATGCACATGACAGATGCGTTGGCTTGTACGACCCGTCCATCCGTGGACTCCGCCCCCTTCCTGCAGTGCGACTTACTCGGGGAATGATTTGCAGGTGACAGAGTTCGCCCCGTCTCGGTGAGCGGGGCGCGATGTTGTTATTGATACAGGTCTAACGCGGACTGCATGGGTTGTACCGCAAAGCGTTTGCCCAGGGCGATGAGCTCTTCGCGGGTGATGGTCTGTTTCATGCCCCCCATCGAATAGACTTTCACCAGCACTTCGGCTGACTTCTCGGCGGTATCGATGAGACCGAAGGTTTCGTCCAGCGTCGGGCCGCTACCGAAGACGCCGTGGAACGGCCACAGCACCAGCGAATGTTTGCGCATTTCCTGGGCGGTGGCCTGGCCAATTTCATCGGTACCCGGCACCATCCACGGCAGAATGCCGACCCCGTCCGGGAAGACCACCAGACATTCGGTGCTGCCTTCCCACAGTTTACGGGTGAACAGATCGCTGTTGTTCTCCAGTACATAGGTCAGGGCAATCAGGTTGGTGGCGTGGCAGTGCATGATCACGCGGTCTTTGCCGTTGGTCAGCTTGATGCGTTCGCTGTGGGAGAGAAAATGCGCCGGTAATTCAGAGGTCGGCACCGCATCGTCCGTCAGTCCCCATAGCACGTGGTATCCCGCACCATCGCTGTCTACCTTCACCACGCCGAGATTGGCCGCAGGATTGAGCTGGACGTTGCGGAAAAATTTGCCGGAGCCGGTGACGATAAACGGCTGGTTCGCCAGCGTGGGCATCGGCTGACTGAGGGCGATGTAGCGCGGCTTAGCGTGAAAATCGGCCGCGAACGGTTCGATATCCGCTTCGTCGAGGCGCAGCGTCAGGTTACCGCCGTTACGCTCGTCCCAGCCCTTCAGCCAGGCATCGGAGGTGGCTTTAATCATGCCCTGGACGAACCAGGCGTTGATGATGTTCTGCATAGTCTTGTATTCCTGTTCATTTGGTGCGGGAATTGCCCTCACCGTAAATAGGGTGTTTATCTGCCGTAGGTCCTGTGATGGCGTCGTAAACGGCTTATCCGGATGAGCAGAATTCGCCGATCCGTAGCCCGGGTAAGGCGTCAGCCGCGACCCGGGGAAAATCCGGCATTATCTGCGCTGGTTCAGAACCGCTTTTTCGTAAGCCCGCACGCTATCCAGCCACTGGCTACCGGCCGGGGTATCATGACGCTGGCAGTACATCTCCCAGGCGGCCTGCCATGGCAGGCACTTCTGCTCTTCCAGCAGGGCCAGACGGGCGGTGTAGTCACCGTCAGCTTCCAGCTGGCGCAGCTGTTCCGTCGGTTCCAGCAGGGCGCGCAGCAGCGCTTTCTTCATGTTGCGGGTGCCAATCACCCACGCCGCGATGCGGTTAATCGAGGCGTCGAAGAAATCGAGACCGATGTGCACGCGGTCGAACAGGTTGTGACGGATGATTTCGCTGGCGATCGCCTGGGTTTCGTCATCCAGCAGCACGACGTGGTCACTGTCCCAGCGCACCGGACGGCTGACGTGCAGCAGCAGCCGAGGGATATACAGCATGGCGGCGGAGATTTTGTCGGAGATGACTTCCGTCGGGTGGAAGTGGCCGGCATCGAGGCACAGTGCGGTCTGGCGGCTGGTGGCATATCCCATGTAGAACTCGTTGGAGCCGACGGTGTAGCTTTCCGCGCCGATACCGAACAATTTGCTCTCTACGGCATCGATATGATGCGCCGGGTCGAGTTTTTCGCTGATGACCTCATCCAGCGCATTGAGCAGACGCTGACGCGGGGCAAAGCGGTCAACGGTAATATCTTTCATGCCGTCCGGGATCCAGATATTCATCACCGAGGGGGTGCCCAGCTGCTCGCCGAACCAGGCCGAGATACGGCGGCTGGCTTTACAGTGATCGATCCAGAACTGGCGGATTTCATCGTTGGCATGCGACAGAGTAAAACCATCGGCGCTCAGCGGGTGGGAGAAACAGGAGGGGTTAAAATCCAGCCCCAGCTTATTGGTTTTGGCCCACTCAACCCAGTTGCGGAAGTGTTGTGGTTTGATTTCATTGCGCGCCACCGGCGTGTCTGATTCCAGATAGAGCGCGTGCAGATTCAGGCGTTTCGGCCCCGGAATCAGGCTCAGCGCCTGCTCAAGGTCGGCGCGCAGCTCGCCAGCGTTCCGGGCTTTGCCCGGATAGTTCCCCGTGGCCTGAATCCCGCCCGTTAAGCTCCCTTCCGGGTTTTCGAAGCCGGCGACGTCATCGCCCTGCCAGCAGTGCATCGAAACGGGTAGCCGGTCCAGTTGACGCAGGGCCTCCTCGACATCCACGCCAACGGCAGCGTAGCGCTGTTTAGCAATATCCCAGGCTTGTTCAAGTTGAGTGGTCATGCGCAAAGCTCCTTAGTCTGTTGTGGCTGAAACTGCGCCACGAAACGGGCAATTTCATGTTCAGGATTGGGGGTAAAGGTGGTAAGCGCGGCATTGCGGCATACCACCTGACGGAAATCGTCGACGTTATTCAATTCGTCCAGGGTCATCAGCTGGATGCCGATATTGCCCAGCGTAGAGGCCTCTACGGGCCCGGCAACCACCGTGATGCCGCAGGCGTCGGCGCACAGCTGATTAAGCAGCGCGTTCTGGCAGCCGCCGCCGACAATATGCAGCTGGCTGAACGGCTGGCCGCGGAGTTGGGCCAGTTCGCGGAGTACGCGGGCGTAGAGCAGGGCCAGGCTGTCGAAAATACAGCGCGCCAGTTCGGCGTCATCGCCGGGAACCGGCTGCCCGGACTCGCGACAGGCGGACTGAATTTCGGCGCTCATATTGGCCGGATTGATAAAGCGTTCGTCGTTGCAGTCAATGACGAAACGGCAGGCCGGAAGAGGAGCGGTACGGGCGATCAGCGCCGACAGGTCGCTGATGTTTTGTTCTTTCAGCACCCGCTGTAGCAGCCAGAGGCCCATGATATTTTTCAGCACCCGATAGCGCCCTTCGGCGCCACCTTCATTGGTGATATTCGCCTGCAGCGCGTCGCTGCCGGTGTAGGGAGTTTTGCTTTCAAAGCCCATCAGCGACCAGGTGCCGGAAGAGAGATACGCGGCGTTTTTGCTGGCCAACGGCGCGGCGATCACCGCGCTGGCGGTATCGTGGCTGGCGACGGCCACTACCGGAATGGCGTTGCCCTGCGGGCATATCCAGTGACCGATCACGTTACCGGGATGCGTCGGCGTACCGAACCATTCGCGCGGCGCTCCGCTCCAGTTCAACAGCTCTTCATCCCAGCTATCGCTGTTAATATTGATCAACTGGGTGGTGGTGGCGTTGGTGTATTCCCAGTTCAGATTGCCGGTGAGGCGAAAGCTGAAATAGTCAGGGATCAGCAGCGCATGCGAAACCTGGCTGACCAGCTCCGGCTGCTGTTCAACCAGCGCGCGGAGCTGATAAAGAGTATTGAAGGACATAAACTGAATGCCGCTACGGCGGTAGATCTCGGCGCGGCCTATCTGCTCTTCGGCATGGTGCATCAGGCCATGGGTACGTGAGTCACGATAGGAGACCGGCAGGCCCACGCGTTCGCCGTGCTTATCCAGCAGGACATAATCCACGCCCCAGGTATCAATACCGATACTGTCGATGAGGATACCCTGCTCGCAGACCTTCACCAGCCCGCGGCGAATTTCGCCTTCCAGACGGTCGACATCCCAGCAGTCGTAGCCATCCACCTTTTGCAGGCTATTGGTAAAGCGGTGTATTTCGCGCAGCGTTAGCGTACGCGGTCCGCATTCATAGCTGGCAAGCATCACCCGCCCGCTGGAGGCGCCTAAATCAACGGCTACACAATGACGAAAGCTCATGGGGAGATCCTTGTAAAAATCATTGTCAGCAGTCTAAAAAAGTCGTGAATCGCGCACCTTCTTGCCACTGACAGGGAAAACAGGCGGCTGGCAAGAAAGCAAAGATGACCGTGAGGGAGGTCACAGTTTCTCTTCATGAGCGTCAGGGAAGAGGATGTGATGTTGTCCGCAGTTCCCGATCTTTCCGGCTGTTTCTTGAAAAAGCGGCAGGTTTTACGAATTTTGCGGTCAAAAATTGAAGGCCGGATTGCGGACCCTTAATTACTATTTGTGACACTGATTGATAACATTTCTCATTTCGAGGGCGCCGTTATGACCATCTTGCACAGCGTGGATTTCTTTAAGTCCGGGACTTCTGCTGTGGCCATTGAGCCACGTCTCCCTCAGGCGGCGTTCCCGGAACATCATCACGATTTCCATGAAATCGTCATCGTTGAGCACGGTACGGGGATTCATGTGTTTAACGGCCAGCCCTATACCATCAGCGGCGGTTCGGTGTGCTTTATTCGCGATCACGATCGTCATCTCTATGAACATACGGACAATTTATGCCTGACGAACGTGCTCTACCGCGCGCCGGATGCCTTTCGCTTTCTGAATGGCGTCAATCAGCTGTTACCGCAGGAGCAAGAGGGAAATTACCTTTCTCACTGGCGGGTGAACCAGACCGTGCTGCAGCAGGTACGGCAGATCGTCGGACAAATGGAAGATATCGGTCTCGAACCGGATATGCATACGCTCGCCGGACGGGAGATTCTCTTTATGCAACTGCTGGTCCTGCTGCGTAAAAGCAGCCTCGCGGAAGGGGCGGTTGGCAACGAAGCGCGGCTGAATCAGCTGATGGCCTGGCTGGAAGATCACTTCGCCGAGGAGGTCTGTTGGGAGGAGGTGGCGGCTAAGTTTTCCCTGTCGCTGAGGACGTTACATCGCCAGTTGAAGCAACAGACCGGCCTGACGCCGCAGCGCTACCTCAATCGGGTGCGACTGATGAAGGCGCGTCACCTGCTACGCCATAGCGATGAGAGCATTACGGATATCGCCTATCGCTGCGGTTTCGGCGACAGTAACCACTTTTCAACGCTTTTTCGCCGCGAGTTTTCCTGGTCACCGCGCGATATTCGCCAGGGACGGGACGCCATTCTTCAGTAACGCGAGAGCAGTCAACGTTTTAGCGAGCAAAAACGCGAATAATAAACCGTTATTGGCGGTGGAGTTCTGGTAGTGGCTGGTCAGCTGATTCTGCGCAAAGATGAGTTTTTTGCCTCTCCTTCTCAGGCGGTAGCGGTTGCCGACCGTTATCCGCAAAATGTCTTCGCCGAGCATACCCACGAGTTCTGCGAACTGGTGCTGGTATGGCGGGGAAATGGCCTGCATGTCCTGAACGATCGCCCATGGCGCATTACCCGTGGCGATCTGTTTTATATTCGCGCCGAAGACAAACACTCCTACGCCTCGGTGAATGATTTAGTTCTGCAAAACGTCATCTATTGCCCGGATCGTCTGCGGCTTAACTTTGACTGGGCGGCCCATATTCCCGGTTTGTTTGGGACGTCGTGGATGCCGCACTGGCGGATCGGCAGTTCTGGTATGGCCCAGGTTCGCCAGGTGATTACTCAACTGGAGCAGGAGAGCGCCCGCGGCGATGCGCAGGCTAATAACATGGCCGAGCTGCTGTTTGCGCAGCTGGTATTGATTCTTCATCGCCACCGCTATGCGACCGATAACCGGGCGGCGACCCAAAGCGAAACGCTCCTCGATAAGCTGCTGACCGAACTGGCCGGCAGCCTGAACCGACCTTTTATTCTCGAGCTGTTTTGTGAGCGGGAAGGGTGTGGCGAGCGTGCGCTGCGTCAGCAGTTTCGCCAGCAGACCGGGATGACGATCAACCATTACCTGCGTCAGCTGCGTATCTGCCACGCGCAGTATTTATTGCAGCACACCGAGCGCTTGATTGGTGACATTGCGATGCAGTGCGGATTTGAAGACAGCAACTACTTTTCCGTCGTCTTTAATCGTGAAATTGGCATGACCCCTGGGCAGTGGCGGCAACGCAGTCGCGTTGCCGCATAGGGCGTTAGCTGGCCATTCCGAGGCCAACGATATTGGCGGCGATGATAATCACCACGCAGCCCAGACTTAACACGCTGACCGGACGACGCCCGGCGTTGTTCCACTCTTTCAGCACCAGCCCGACCAGCCCGCCGCACAGCACATAGAAGCTCATATGCAGCATCCAGCTCATGTAGTCATACTGCGCGGGAATACTGGCGTGGCCCCAGGCATAGAAGAAAAACTGGAGATACCACATCAGGCCGCCCAGCGCCGACAGCAGCACGTTGGCGACGATCAGCGGTTTTGCCCGCGAGAAGTCGGCTTTGATCGACAGGTGTTTGACTTTAGCCAGACGAATAAAGCAGAAGCCAAGGTTGACCAGCGCGCCGCCGCCCATAATCACCACATAGCTGGGCAACGCGGTATACAGCGGGTCAACCCCCAGCGCCGCCGCGGCATCATGCATGGGTCTGGCGGCGTTCATCGCAAAGGACATCCCGGCAGAAAAAATGCCGCACATCACCGCCAGCATCAGCCCTTTTTTCAGATTGAAGTCTTCGGCTTTAATGCCCATCTTGCGTTCTTTCAGCTGGCCGGCGCGGGTGACTATCGCCACGCCAATCACCGCAACCAGCACGCCGAGCAGCGTCATCTGGCCACCCTGGGTATGCAGCAGCACATCGATCTGCCCGTTGATAATCGGGGTCATCAGCGTACCGACAATCAGGGTGATCCCGATGGCAATACCGATCCCCATCGACATGCCGAGGTAGCGCATGGTCAGGCCGTAGTTAATATTGCCGATCCCCCACATCGCACCAAACAGAAACACCGGCAGCAGCGTGGAGGCGTTGAAGGAACGGTAATAGGCCCAGAAATCAGGCAGCAGCATCGCGCTGATAGCCCAGGGAAGAATCAGCCAGGAGACAATCCCGCCGATTGACCACATGGTTTCCCATGACCACTGTTTAACTTGTTTGAACGGGGCATAGAAACAGGCTGCACTGGCCGCACCTATCAAATGCCAAAAAATACCCATCGTAATCGCGTGATTCATTGATTTTATCCTCATCTATTTTTTTATCGGATAAATCTTCTTCCGACACGATGAGTGTAAAAATCGGTCAGTTTTCTCGCCTTCAGGCTGTTGCCATGTGACGCTGAACTCTGGCAACCAAAAACTTAATTACTTGTTCCAGCTCACAAAAATGCAGGTATACCCTGTGGTTATAACCTTATTAAAAATACGGCATTGATAAGCGTTTTCAATATCATTTAATTAACTATAATGAACCAACTGCTTACTCGGCATTAACACTTCCTGCCGCTTAACAATAATGGAGATGATTATGAGTTATACACTGCCAGCCCTGCCGTACGCTTATGACGCCCTGGAACCGCACTTTGATAAGCAGACGATGGAAATCCATCACACTAAACATCACCAGGCCTACGTTAACAACGCCAACGCTGCGCTGGAAAGCCTGCCGGAATTTGCTGACCTGTCTGCTGAAGAACTGATCGCTAAACTGGATCAGCTGCCGGCTGACAAAAAAACCGTACTGCGTAACAACGCGGGCGGCCACGCTAACCACAGCCTGTTCTGGAAAGGCCTGAAAACCGGTACTACCCTGCAGGGCGACCTGAAAGCCGCTATCGAACGTGATTTCGGTTCCGTTGATAACTTCAAAGCTGAGTTTGAAAAAGCAGCTGCGACCCGTTTCGGTTCTGGCTGGGCATGGCTGGTGCTGAAGGGCGACAAACTGGCCGTGGTTTCTACCGCTAACCAGGACTCCCCGCTGATGGGCGAAGCTATCTCCGGCGCTTCCGGCTTCCCGATTCTGGGCCTGGACGTTTGGGAACACGCTTACTACCTGAAATTCCAGAACCGTCGTCCGGACTACATCAAAGAGTTCTGGAACGTGGTTAACTGGGACGAAGCAGCAGCGCGTTTTGCCGCCAAAAAATAAGGTTGCATTGTGCTGAACGAGAAGCGAGTCTGATGACTCGCTTTTTTTATATCCGCAGCAAAGGAGCAGCGATGCACTATCCGGTGAATGTCTTTGTGGGCAAGGTAAAGGATTACGACGGCAGCCGTCCAAGCGCCATCGGTAAAATTCAGGTCGACGGTGAACTGACCCTCGGCGAACTGGGGCTGGAGGGCGATGAACAGGCGGAGAAGAAAATACATGGCGGGCCGGACCGCGCGCTGTGCCACTATCCCCGTGAACACTACGCCCATTGGGCTCTTGAACTTCCGCAGCAGGCGGATCTTTTCTGCGCCCCGGCGTTTGGCGAGAATCTCTCGACCGAAGGGCTAACGGAAAACGACGTCTGTATCGGCGACATCTTCCGCTGGGGAGAGGCGCTGATTCAGGTGACGCAGCCGCGTTCACCGTGCTTCAAGCTTAACTATCATTTTGCTGTCAGCGATATGGCGCAGCTCATGCAGAACAGCGGTAAAACCGGCTGGCTGTATCGGGTCGTGGCGGGCGGGCTGGTATCCGGCGATGCGCCGCTGGAGCTGGTTTCCCGACTCAGCGACGTGAGCGTCCATGAGGCGGGCGCCATTGCCTGGCATATGCCGTTCGATGACGAACAATACCATCGCCTGCTCTCGGCGGCGGGGCTGTCGGCGAGCTGGAGCCGTACCCTGCAGAAACGGCGTCTGAGCGGGCAGATCGAAGACAATTCGCGGAGATTGTGGGGGAAATAGTTCGCCGATATCGCCGGAGGCGCTGGCTGCGAATTATCCCGGAAGCGGCGCGCTGCGCCTGTCCGGGCTACCCGTCTGTGGACGGTTGTTGTAGCCCGGCGAAGCGCAGCATAAGCCGGAGAAGAGCGATCAGGTGCGCTTATACAGCGGCAGCCAGATGGTCAGCCGCAAACCGCCTAACGGGCTGTCATCGGCTTTGACCCAGCCGCGATGCTGCTGAATCGCGGCCTCGACAATCGCCAGCCCCAGACCGGTGCCGCCGGACTCGCGATCGCGCGCCTCGTCGGTACGGTAGAACGGACGGAAAATCTGCTCGCGATCCTCCGGACTGACGCCCGGACCATCATCATCGACGTTGACCGTGATGCCGTCTTTATCCACCGAAAAACTGACCGAAATTTTGGTGTGCGAGTAGCGCAGCGCGTTACGGACGATATTTTCCAGCGCGCTTTCCAGCGCATTAGGATTGCCGTACAGCGGCCAGGGGCCCGGCGGATACTCGACGGTGAAGGATTTTCCAACCTGCTCGGCTTCAAACGCCGCGTTATCCAGCACTTCGCCCCACAGCTGATTGGCTTTCACCGTTTCACTGACCAGCGCGTTATTCGCCTGATTGCGCGACATCACCAGCAGGTCGTTAATCATGCTGTCCAGCCGGTGGGCCTCGGTCTCAATACGCTCAAGCTCTTTGCTCTCGCCGCTGCGACGGCGCAGTAAGGCCGTGCCCAGCTGCAGGCGCGTAAGCGGCGTACGCAGCTCGTGGGAAATATCGGACAGCAGACGCTGCTGACCGGTCATCATGCGCTCCAGCGCCGTGACCATCTGGTTAAAACTGGCCCCGGCGGCTAAAAACTCCTGCGGGCCGGCTTCCAGTTCCGGATGTTGACGCAGGTTGCCTTGCGCGACCTCATCGGCGGCGTTTTTCAACTTGCGCGCCGGTTTGGCCAGACTCCAGGCCAGCCACAGCAGCAGCGGCGAACTGACCAGCATCGTGACGATAAGCAGGAGCAGCGGGCGGTCGAACAGCAGGTTGATAAAATCGGACTGGGAGGTGCTGGCAGGGCGGATCAGATAGAGCTGGTAATTATCTTCCCCATCCCTGACGGAAAACGGCCCGACCATTTCCAGACGGCCGTAGCGTTTTTTCTGCGGATGATCGGCATTATCGGCCTGGCCGATAAAGTTACGAATGATCTGCATTTCGTTGCGTTCTGCACCGATCACGCGGCCTTCGCTGGTGACCAGCAGTAAACGCTGTCCCGGCGGAGCCCACTTATCGATAGCGCGAAACAGCCGACGCCACCACATCAGGTCATTGGGGGGATCGGTCGCCAGTTCGGCCTCGACGTGCTGTTCAATCATGGTGCCCTGACGCTGTTCGCTCTCCAGCAGTTCGGTCATCTGGCGCGAGTCCAGCTTGGGCAACATCAGAACCAGCATCAACACCAGCGCCAGCGTGAGCCAGAAAATAGCGAAGATGCGTGCGGTTAAACTTCCTATCATGAAGCCGAAACCATCAGGTAGCCGCGTCCACGCAGGGTTTTAAACCACGGATGGCCGTCTTTGCGTTCCGGCAGCTTACGACGCAGATTGGAAATATGCATGTCGATGGCGCGATCGAACGGCGTCAGGCGTTTTCCCAATACTTCCTGGCTCAGATGTTCACGAGAAACAACCTGGCCAAGATGCTGCGCCAGCAGGTAGAGCAGGGTGAACTCCGTGCCGGTCAGCTCCAGGGTCTGACCATCGAAATTGGCTTCCTGGCGGCCGGGGTTGAGGCTCAAGGCGTCAACTTCCAGCGTCGGGGAACCGACTTCGGTGGTTTGCTGCTGCTCACTCCAGTGAGAACGGCGCAGAATCGCGCGTATACGCGCCACCAGCTCACGATCGTTGAAGGGCTTAGGCAAGTAATCATCGGCGCCCAGCTCGAGGCCGAGAACGCGATCCAGCTCGCTGCCGCGGGCAGTTAGCATGATAACCGGGGTCTGGTGTGTCTGACGTAACTCTTTAAGCGTATCGATACCGTTTTTCTTCGGCATCATCACATCAAGCAAAAGTAAATCGATGCTGTCGTCCAGAAGGGCCAGCGCCTGTTCCCCGTCATGGGCCACGAGCACGTTAAATCCTTCCATATCGAGCAGCTCTTTTAACAGGGAGGTGAGCTCCCGGTCATCATCAACTAACAGGATTTTATTCATTGTTTAAATACCTCCGAGGCAGAAATTACGTCATCAAGGCTCGCTAATCCATGACTTTACGTTGTTTTACACCCCCTGACGCATGTTTGCAGCCCGAATCGTAGACTGTATCTCGTTGAATCGCTACACAGACACAAACGTATTGGGAGTATGTGATGCGCAATGTTATTGCTGCCGTCATGGCCTCAACGCTGGCGCTAAGTGCATATAGCCAAGCCGCTGAAGTCGTTACCAGCGTTAACTGGCTCCCTGGAGACGACGGGGCGCAGCGCACCAGCCAGAGTCATATGTTTGACGGCATAAGTTTAACCGAACAGCAACGCCAGCAGTTACGAGATCTTATGCAACGGGCACGCCATGACAGGCAACCCATTAATGTTAGCGAAATGGAGACAATGCATCGTCTTGTCACCGCAGAAAATTTTGATGAAAACGCTGTGCGCGCTCAGGCTAATAAAATGGCGCAGGAACAGGTTACCCGCCAGATTGAAATGGCGAAGGTTCGCAACCAGATGTACCACCTGTTAACGCCGGAGCAGCAAGCGGTTCTTAATGCTAAACACCAGCAACGAATGGATCAGTTGCGTGAGGTTGCAAGGATGCAAAAAGGTTCAGCAACCATGCTGTCGAGTAGTAGCAATACCGTGCAACCCCAGTAGTAGACCCTGTTTTCCTTGCCATAGACACCATCCCTGTCTTCCCCCACATGATGTGGGGGTTTTTTTTGCCTGTCATTCAGCGAAACGACTCCCGCCTTGCTCCTCGTGGCGACAAAAGTTCAGGTTATACTAAGCGCATCGCCGAAAAGGAGCATGTATGAATCAATCTTATGGGCGGCTGGTGAGCCGTGCGGCTATTGCGGCGACGGTGATGGCGTCCGCGTTACTTTTGATCAAGATTTTTGCGTGGTGGTACACCGGGTCTGTGAGTATTCTGGCTGCGCTTGTGGACTCGCTGGTGGATATTGCCGCCTCGTTAACGAATCTGCTGGTCGTGCGTTATTCGCTTCAACCCGCTGATGAGGAACATACTTTTGGCCACGGTAAGGCAGAATCGCTGGCCGCGCTGGCGCAAAGTATGTTTATCTCCGGGTCGGCTCTGTTTCTGTTTTTGACCGGTATTCAGCACCTGGCGCGTCCGGAGCCGATGCAGGCGGCGGGTGTCGGTATTGCCGTGACGCTGATCGCGCTGGTCAGCACGCTGGTGCTGGTAACGTTCCAGCGTTGGGTGGTGAGAAAAACGCAAAGTCAGGCGGTGCGAGCAGATATGCTTCATTATCAGTCTGATGTTATGATGAACGGCGCAATTCTGGTGGCGCTGGGTCTCTCCTGGTATGGTTGGCATCGTGCCGACGCGCTGTTTGCTCTCGGGATTGGCATCTATATTTTATATAGCGCTCTGCGTATGGGTTATGACGCCATTCAGTCGTTATTAGACCGCGCGCTTCCTGACGAGGAACGTCAGGAAATTATCAATATCGTGACCGAATGGCCAGGCGTCAGCGGGGCACACGATCTACGGACGCGGCAGTCAGGGCCGACTCGCTTTATTCAAATACATTTGGAAATGGAAGATAACCTCCCGCTGGTTCAGGCACACGTTATTGCCGATCAGGTGGAGCAGGCGATTCTGCACCGTTTCCCGGGTTCTGATGTCATTATCCATCAGGATCCCTGTTCTGTGGTGCCGCTGGCGCGGCAGGGCGTTTTTTGAGCTTTGGGTTATAGTCTGTAAACTCGATGTAAAAGTGTGGGGCAGATCGGCATTTTTTGTATAAATTACCGCCATTTGGTCTGACCTGAATCAATTCAGCCAGAAGCGTTTGATATACTATTGCAATTATCGTCGTGCACTCCTGGTGAAGGAGCGCTTCAGGCAACAGGATTATTTTTTGCTTCCTAAGTTCAGAGGTAGTCATGATTAAGAAAATCGGTGTATTGACAAGTGGCGGTGATGCTCCGGGCATGAACGCAGCAATTCGCGGCGTTGTGCGCGCAGCATTAACGGAAGGTCTGGAAGTTTTTGGAATCTATGACGGTTACCTCGGCCTGTATGAAGATCGCATGGTTCAGCTCGACCGCTATAGCGTTTCTGACATGATCAACCGCGGCGGCACTTTCCTCGGGTCAGCACGCTTCCCGGAGTTCCGCGAAGAGCATATTCGCGCCGTGGCGCTCGAGAACATGAAAAAGCGTGGCCTGGATGCGCTGGTCGTTATTGGCGGCGATGGCTCTTACATGGGGGCGATGCGCCTGACTGAGATGGGCTTCCCGTGCATCGGCCTGCCTGGCACCATCGATAACGATATCAAAGGCACTGACTACACCATCGGATTCTTTACCGCGCTGAGCACCGTGGTGGAAGCCATTGACCGCCTTCGCGATACCTCTTCTTCCCACCAGCGTATTTCGGTTGTTGAAGTGATGGGACGTTACTGCGGCGACCTGACTCTGGCTGCGGCGATTGCCGGCGGCTGTGAATTCATCATGGTGCCGGAAGTGGAATACACGCGTGACGATCTGGTTGCTGAAATCAAAGCGGGCATCGCCAAAGGTAAGAAACACGCTATCGTGGCCATTACCGAACATATGTGCGACGTGGACGAGCTGGCGCACTACATTGAGAAAGAAACCGGCCGTGAAACCCGTGCGACCGTTCTGGGCCACATTCAGCGCGGCGGTTCCCCGGTTCCTTATGACCGTATTCTGGCCTCGCGCATGGGCGCCTACGCCATTGAACTGCTGCAGCAGGGATTTGGTGGCCGCTGCGTCGGTATTCAGAACGAGAAGCTGGTGCACCACGACATCATCGACGCTATCGAGAACATGAAGCGTCCGTTCAAAAATGACTGGCTGGATTGCGCGAAGAAACTGTACTAATTCTGGCGTGACACAAACAAAAAGGCCTTCTCAGAGAGAAGGCCTTTTTTATTAGTGGGCAGGCTATTCGATATCCAGTGCATCCTCGGACAGGATGATCCCGGTATTATCGGCATACAGATGGTCACCGGAGAAGAAGGTCACACCGCCGAAATTGACGCGTACATCGCTTTCGCCGATACCTTCACCAGCGGCCCCCACGGGAATGGCGGCCAGCGCCTGGATGCCAATATCCAGGTCTTCAAGGTCGTCAACCTGACGCACCGCGCCATAGACGACAATCCCTTCCCACTCATTTTGTACGGCAAGACGCGCCAGGTCAGCGTCAATCAACGCGCGTCGGACGGAACCCCCGCCATCGATCAGCAAGATGTGACCACGGCCGTTCTGTTCGAGCATATCGTATAGCAACCCGTTATCCTCGAAACATTTCACCGTGATGATTTGTCCACCAAACGACGACCGCCCCCCAAAGTTGGAGAACAGAGGTTCCACTACGTTGACATCCTCCTGGTAGATGTCACAAAGCTCGGAAGTATCGTATTTCATAGGCTTAACGTTCAGTTGCTGCGAGAGATTTTAGTATATCTCGCGAATCGTATTGTTGGCAAAATCATCAATTGTTAATTGATATTTGTCAGTTAACCCACCAGCTTGCTGCAAATAATCCCAATGACAAACAGCAGGTTGGTCAACAGCGCGGCTTTCACCGTGCGTTCCAGCATCGGGCGCATCGCCATCGGCTCGCGCTCGCGCATCACAAATCGCGCCTGCTTCACCAGCAGAGGCGTGGCGAGCAGGAACAGCCAACCCCATGGGCTATGCAGAGAAATCAGAGTAAACAGCGCCAGGCACAGCGGCGCGCCGATGAGCAGGCAAGTGTGATAGCGGCGGGCGTTGAGCGGCCCCAGACGTACTGCCAGCGTGTTTTTGCCGTTCTCTCTGTCGCTGTCGATATCGCGCAGATTATTGATATTCAGCACCGCGGCGGCTAACAGACCACAGGCGGTGGCGGGGAGGAAAATGGTTGCTTCAATCGTGTGGGCCTGGAGATACCAGCTCCCTGCGACGCTAAGCCAGCCAAAGAACACCAGCACCGAGATATCGCCAAGGCCGATATAGCCATAGGGCCGGGTGCCGACGGTGTAGGTGATCGCGGCGATAATCGCTAAACTCCCCAGCACCATGAAACCAATAAAATCGGCCATCGTCTGCCAGGAGCAGAACAACAGCGCCAGCCCAGAGAGGCAAATCAGCACCACGGTAACGATCAGCGCGCGTTTCATCTGCGCCTGGGTAATGGCCCCTTTTTGCATGCCGCGTAGCGGCCCGATACGGTCGGGTTTATCGCTGCCCTTAACGGCATCGCCATAATCGTTGGCCAGGTTGGATAAGATTTGCAGCAGGCCGGCGGTGATCAGCGCCAGCAGCGCGACCCAGGGATCGAAGTACCCCTGCTGCCACGCGAGCGTCGTACCGACAACAATGGCGGAAAAGGCCAGCGGTAGCGTTTTTGGCCGCAGGCTTTCCAGCCAGGCCTGGGTTCGGTTTATCGGTTGTTCAGTCATAATTCCTGGCCAAAAAAATGGGGCTATATATAGCCCCATCGATTGTGATGAAAATACATTGAACCGGATTATAGGATAAAACGGCTCAGATCTTCATCCGCCACCAGCACATCCAGATGCTTACCGACATACTCGGCATCAATAATAATGCTCTGACCACCCATTTCACTGGCGTCAAAGGAGATGTCTTCAATCAGACGCTCCAGTACGGTGTGCAGGCGACGTGCACCGATGTTTTCGGTGGTTTCGTTAACCTGCCATGCCGCCTGCGCAATACGCTTGATGCCGTCTTCCGTAAACTCGATGTTGACGCCTTCGGTCGCCATCAGGGCTTTGTACTGGACGGTGATGGAGGCGTTCGGCTCGGTCAGGATGCGCTCGAAATCTTCCGTCGTCAGCGCTTTCAGCTCGACGCGAATCGGCAGACGGCCCTGCAGTTCAGGGATCAGGTCAGACGGACTGGCCACCTGGAATGCGCCAGAGGCGATAAACAGAATGTGGTCGGTTTTCACCATCCCGTGCTTAGTCGACACGGTGCAGCCTTCGACCAGCGGCAGCAGGTCGCGCTGTACGCCTTCGCGAGAGACATCCGGGCCGGAGCTGTTGCCGCCGCGCTTACAGATTTTGTCGATTTCGTCGATAAACACGATACCGTGCTGTTCAACGGCATCGATGGCGTCCTGCTTAAGCTCTTCCGGGTTGACCAGCTTCGCCGCTTCTTCTTCGATCAGCAGCTTCATTGCGTCTTTGATTTTCAGCTTGCGCGGTTTTTGCTTCTGGCCGCCGAGGTTCTGGAACATCGACTGCAGCTGGCTGGTCATCTCTTCCATGCCCGGAGGGGACATGATTTCCACGCCCATCGGTGCGGCGGCGAGGTCGATCTCGATTTCTTTATCGTCGAGCTGGCCTTCACGCAGTTTTTTGCGGAATGCCTGACGTGCAGCAGACGGTTCCTGAGGCTGTTCAGCCTGGCCCCAGTTGTTTTTTGCCGGCGGGATCAGCACATCAAGAATGCGCTCTTCCGCCAGCTCTTCCGCGCGATAGCGGTTTTTATCGATGGACTGCATGCGGACCATTTTGATCGCCGCATCGGTCAGGTCGCGGATAATCGAATCCACTTCTTTCCCGACATAGCCCACTTCGGTGAATTTTGTGGCTTCAACTTTGATGAACGGCGCGTTGGCCAGTTTCGCCAGACGACGGGCAATTTCCGTTTTACCCACACCGGTCGGACCGATCATCAGAATGTTTTTCGGCGTGACTTCGTGACGCAGCTCTTCGTTCAGCTGCATACGGCGCCAGCGGTTACGCAGCGCGATAGCGACAGAACGCTTCGCCGCGTCCTGACCGATAATATGTTTGTCCAGTTCGCTGACAATTTCGCGTGGGGTCATTTCAGACATGGGAGATCCTTACGCTTTAGAGGCTAATTCTTCGATGGTGTGGAAATGGTTGGTATAAATGCAGATATCACCTGCAATATTCAACGCCTTCTCTGCGATATCGCGTGCGCTCATATCGGTATTTTCCAGCAGAGCGCGGGCAGCGGCCTGAGCGTAGGGACCACCGGAGCCGATAGCAATCAGGTCGTTTTCTGGCTGCACCACGTCACCGTTACCGGTGATGATGAGCGAAGCGTTTTCATCCGCCACGGCCAGCAGAGCTTCCAGTTTGCGCAGCATCCGATCGGTACGCCAGTCTTTCGCCAGTTCCACGGCGGCTTTGACCAGGTGGCCCTGATGCATTTCCAGTTTACGTTCAAACAGTTCAAACAGCGTGAAGGCGTCGGCGGTGCCGCCGGCGAAGCCCGCGATCACTTTGTCGTTGTAGAGACGACGCACTTTTTTCACGTTACCTTTCATGACGGTATTGCCAAGCGTGGCCTGGCCATCACCGGCAATAACCACATGGCCGTTACGGCGAACACTAACTATTGTTGTCACGAGCAGACCCCTTGGTTACAAAAGCGGAATAGGGGCCCCGCGCTTCACGCGGGGCAGAATGCAATTATAGATGGGGGGGATTTTTAGGGTTTCAACCCCTGGCGGCGAGACGAATGCAGTTTGCGTGTCCGGCCATCTTCAGGCGAGTGATCATATCGTTGGCGCTCTCCTTGCCTTTCAGCGGCCCAATGACCACGCGATTCCAGCCATTGTTGGTGGTAATGCGTGAGGAGAACCCTTCAAACGCCAGCTGCGCCCGAACGGTTTCCGCCTGTTCTGCGCCTTTAAAGGAGCCGCACTGAATCATCCAGCTACGATCGTCTTTCTTCTCCGCCGCTGCTTTCGGCGCCTCTTCAACGCGAGCGACCGGCGCAGCCGCCTGGGTTTTAGGCTGTGCGGTGGTATGCGCAGGCGTCTGCAGCAGATCCTGATACGGCTGCTGCGTCGAGGCGGTTTGTTTCGGTTGCTGTACCGGCTTTGGCTGCTGCTCTGCCACGCGCTGCTGCACGCGCGGCTGTTGCTGCACCGGCGCCTGCTGCTGGGTTTGCGCCCATTGTTGTTGAGCCTGCTGCTGCTGTTGTTGTACCTGTTGCTGCGCCAGACGCTGACGCTGCAGCGTTTGCTGGCGCTGAGCCGGGGTTTGTTCGTTCCACGGCACCTCGGTCAGTTGGGTCGGCTGCTGGCGCATATCCGCCTGCATTTGTGCCAGCAGCTGGCGCTGTTCGTTGGTCAACTGCTCGGGTTTCATGACTTCCCCGCCGGCCGTCGGTTCAGTAGGTGCACGGACGCCTGGCTGGCGACTTTCCAGCTCTTTAATATAGCGCCAGCGCTCTTCCGGTTTCGGCGGGAGGCCATTACCTGCCACCTGACGGTTTTGCAGCGCTTCCGCTTCTTCTTTTTTATGGTGCGTGATGAAGTACAGCCCACCGATAAAGGCCACCAGCACTGCCGCCGCGATCGCAACCATAGTGGGTGAAACCGCCGGAAGGCTGCTCTGTTTATTCCTTGAGCTTCGGGTATTACCCTTTTTGCGCCGCGAAGGAGCCGGTTGGCTGCGGCGTACATAATCTCGTTGTGCCACTATCGTTTCGCTGTTTTATTCGTTCGTCAGTCCGCCATGTTACTTAAGCGGCGGGCCTTTGACCAGAAGAGCAGGCCCGAAAACCTGATGGTTATGCTCTGATTTTGCGTGTACTGCCGCGAACGATCAGTTCGCAGTCCAGCAATCGTGAACCGCTGTTCACATTGTGACCATGTAGCTGATCCAGTAACAGGAGCATTGCTTCGCGGCCAATATCAAAGCGCGGTTGCGCAACGGTCGTCAATGGCGGATCGCAAAATTCGGATAAAGAGATATTATCGAAACCGACAATCGACAGGTCGTCAGGTACCTTCAGGCCCCGACGTTTTGCCAGCGACAGCGCCCCCAGCGCCATAATATCGCTATGGCAGAAGACCGCGGTTGGTGGCACCGGCAGCGCCAGAAGCTGTTCCAGCGCGCTGGCCCCTGCTTCATAGGTAAAGTTGCCGCGAGCGATATAGTGCGGATCGATGGTGATCCCGCTACGACGCAACGCCTGCACATAGCCCTGGAGACGATAGTGGCAGAGCGGCATCTCTTCCGGGCCGGCGATACAGCCAATACGCTGGTGACCCAGTTCGTGCAGATAATTCACGGCATTAAATGCGGCGGTGAGGTTATCGATGTGCACCGTGGGCAGCTCCAGCTCCGGCGCAAATTCATTCGCCATCACCATCGGCGGTAGATTGCGCTGCTCTTCCACGCCTGCGTCAAACGGCAGGCGGGAGCCTAGCAACAACATACCGTCGATCTGCTTGGTAATGATCAGGTCGATAAAGGTCTTTTCCTGCCGGTTCTGGTGGGCGCAGTCGCCGATCAGCACCAGATATCCCTGTTCCGCCGCGGTAATCTCAATGCCGCGGATAATCTCGCTGAAAAAGGGATCGCAAATATCCGGTACGATGACCAGAATCGTACGCGATTCGTTACGTTTCATATTGCGTCCGAGCGACTGCGGCAAATAGCCGACTTCAAGCGCCGCCTGCTCCACCCGGTTACGGGTAGTCTGAGAAACCTTATCCGGATTCATTAACGCTCGGGACACGGTTGCCGTTGAAACGTTTGCCTTCAGGGCGACGTCTTTCATTGTGGCGGCAACCACCTGTTTTTTGGGCTTCACCTGTTTTCTCCTCGCTGACTGGCGCAGACACATCCCTTGCGATCTGACATCAGCAACATTTTTAGCAGATAGTCGATGTAGAGAGTTACAGAATTTTCATGAAAAACGTGATGGCCGTTGAATTTTTTCGATCCGTCTCGCAAGAGAAGGCTTAACCTTCAATAGGATCGACGTCGAGAACCCATTTTACCTTGCGCGCTTCCGGCAGCGTATTGATCAAGGCGAGCGTACCGCTGACGATATGCTGCAAGCGAACGCGGGAAGGATGCTGGAGCAGAATTTGCCAGCGCCAGCGGCCCCCGCGTTTGGGCGCCAGTGCCGGAACCGGGCCCAGCACCCACAGTTTGTCATCGGCCAGCGGACTGGCCTGCAGTAAATTACGCAACTGCTGCAGGAACAACGGCGCCTGCTGGTTGTTATGGTCTTCGGCACGAATCAGGACATGGCTGGTCCACGGCGGTAGCTGCATGGTCTGCCTTTCGGCCAGCGCCTGTTCGGCAAAGGCGTCGTAGCCTTTATACAACAGCGTTTGCAGCAGCGGATGTTCCGGGTGGTGGGTTTGCAAAATCACCTCGCCCTGTTTACCCGCGCGTCCTGCGCGGCCAGAGACCTGGGTATAGAGCTGAGCGAAGCGTTCTGCCGAGCGGAAATCGGCGGAAAACAGCGCGCCATCGACATCCAGCAGCGACACCAGGGTAACGTCCGGGAAATGATGACCTTTAGCCAGCATCTGTGTGCCGATCAGAATACGCGCCCCGCCGCGATGGATATCGCTGAGGTGCTGTTCGAGTGCGCCTTTACGGCTGGTGGTATCCCGGTCGACGCGTGAGATCGGCACGCCGGGGAACAGCGGCGCCAGCGCCTGCTCCAGCTGCTCGGTCCCCAGCCCGACCGGCACCAGATGCGTCGAGCCGCAGGAGGGGCACTGACGCGGAATCGGGCGCTGGCTGTCGCAGTGGTGGCAGCGCAGATGATGCTGCGCCTGATGCAGGGTGTAGTAGCTGTCGCAGCGCGGGCATTCGGCGATCCAGCCGCAGTCATGGCACAGCAGCGCCGGAGCGAAGCCGCGGCGGTTCAAAAACAGAATCACCTGATTATCGGCCTGCAAGTGCTGACGCATGCGGGCAATCAGCGCCGGGGAGAGTCCTGCCTGCAATTGCTGTCCTTTCAGGTCCAGCACGTGCTGTTGCGCCGGACTGGCGTTACCCGCACGCTTTGTCAGCTTCAGCTGGCGATATTTTCCCTGACGAACGTTGTATAAGGTCTCCAGCGCCGGGGTTGCCGAGCCAAGAATAATCGGGATTTGTTCGCTATGGGCGCGCCAGACCGCCAGATCGCGGGCGTGATAGCGCCAGCCTTCCTGCTGCTTATAGGAGCTGTCGTGCTCTTCATCGATAACGATCACGCCCAGGTTTTTAAATGGCGTGAACAGCGAGGAACGCGTGCCGATGACGATGGCCGCCTCGCCATTTTTGGCCTTCAGCCACGCGGAAAGACGTTCGCTGTCGTTAAGGCCGGAGTGCAGGACTTCAACCGGGGCGTTAAATCGCTGACGGAAACGGGCGATGGTTTGCGGCGTCAGGCCAATTTCCGGCACCATCACCAGCGCCTGTCGGCCTTGCGCCAGCACATTTTCCAGTACGCTGAGGTAAACTTCCGTTTTCCCGGAGCCGGTAATCCCCGCCAGCAGCCAGGTTGAAAAACGGTCCGATGCGCTGTGAATCGCCCCGACGGCAGTGGCCTGCTCGGTGTTGAGGCGCAGCCGTTCGCCGGGTACCGCAAAGTGGGTTCGCCAGTCGGTGAGGGCGGGCGCTTCGCTTGCCAGCTCGCAAAGTCCTTTCCCGCGCAGAGCCTGCAACGCCGCATCGTTAAACTCCAGCTCCGCAACCTGGTGACGCCAGATCCTCCCCTGACGCAGTGCGGCCAGAGCCTGCTGCTGTTTCGGGGAGCGTTTGAGGCTGTTGATATCGACAGCCTGGCCCTGTTCGGTAGCGAACCAGTACCACTGCGGCGCTGCGCTGGCCGGTTTCCCCTGGCGAAGCATGATCGGCAGGGCGTGGAACAGCACATCGCCGATAGGATGATGATAGTAGTCGGCCGCCCACAGCAGCAGTCGCCAGACGGCAGAAGAAAATACCGGTTCGGCATCCAGCGTGTCGATAACTGGCTTGAGCTCATCCAGCGGCAGTTCGCTGCGTTCGCTGACGGCGGTCACAATCCCAATACGCTCTTGCTTACCGAACGGCACGCGCACGCGGCAGCCTGCTTTGACCGGCATTCCCTCAGGTAGCAGGTAGTCAAAGGTACGGGGCAGCGGGACGGGCAGGGCAACGTGGGCGACGGGCATGTCATCTTCCTGACTTGAAATCTGGCCGGTTAGTATACACATTGTGATAAGGGCTCGCGGATCAGTTTGCATATGCTGGTCAAATTCTGTATGATTCGCCGCCTTTGGTGCGCTTCGTGCAGCATCAGAATCTATTACCCGGGGATTGCGTTTAGCGGAATTGCGCCGGGAAATTATTAACATCGCGTGGTGTCTGGCGTTAGGGCTGGAAGAGCGACGCGGCCTTAACTGAGGTTCTCCCATGAAAAAAGATATTCATCCGAAATACGAAGAAATTACTGCTTCTTGCTCTTGCGGTAATGTCATGAAAATCCGTTCTACCGTAGGTCACGACCTGAACCTCGACGTGTGCGGTAAATGCCACCCGTTCTACACTGGCAAGCAGCGTGATGTTGCGACCGGTGGCCGCGTTGACCGCTTCAACAAGCGCTTCAGCGTTCCAGGCACCAGCAAGTAAGTTGCCGGAAGAAAAAGCCGCCCACGGGCGGCTTTTTTTGTTTCTGTCGCTATGCCCTGGATGCAAATTCAGGGTGGGCGGGAAGAGACGTAAAAAGGGCGGAAGGTCACTTCCGCCCTTTTTTATTGACTTAGTATTCCCACGTATCCGGGTCGATACCCATCTCGCGCATAATCTGTTTCGCCGCTTCCGGGATCTCATCGCTGCGCTCTTTACGCAGGTCTTCATCGTTGGGTAACGGTTGACCGGTAAATGCATGCAGGAACGCTTCACACAGCAGTTCGCTATTGGTGGCGTGGCGCAGGTTGTTGACCTGACGACGCGTGCGTTCATCGGTGAGGATCTTCAACACCTTCAGAGGAATGGATACCGTAATTTTTTTTACTTGCTCACTCTTCTTACCGTGCTCAGCGTATGGGCTGATATATTCGCCGCTCCATTCAGCCATGAGATACCTTTAATCCTCTAGTCATTAGTTAAGGGCCAGAACCCAGGGTCCGGGCCATAATTGCGCGTAGTTTACCGTAGAGGGGGCGTTCTGACACCCGATAAGCCCCTGCAGAGATGCGCTAATGCATATAATTTTAACGGCTATTCTCTATTTGCTCAATCTATACGCAAAGAAGTTTAGATGTCCAGATGTATTGACGTCTATTGTGACAATGATTACTCTGGTGCCTGACTTTTCACCGATTCAGCCCAGGAACTGCCCAACATGACGCGTAAACAGGCCACCATCGCAGTGCGTAGCGGTTTAAATGACGACGAACAATACGGTTGCGTTGTCCCGCCGATTCACCTTTCCAGTACCTACAACTTCACCGGCTTTAATGAACCTCGTGCCCATGACTACTCCCGCCGCGGTAATCCTACCCGCGATGTGGTACAGCGCGCGCTGGCGGAGCTGGAAGGGGGAGCGGGCGCCGTTCTGACCAATACCGGCATGTCGGCGATTCTGCTGGTGACAACCGTATTCCTGAAGCCCGGCGATCTGTTGGTGGCGCCTCACGACTGCTACGGCGGCAGCTATCGTCTGTTTGATAGCCTGGCGAAGCGCGGCTGCTATCGGGTTCTGTTTGTCGATCAGAACGATGAACAGGCGCTGAGTGCGGCATTGTCTGAAAAACCGAAGCTGGTATTGGTCGAAAGCCCAAGTAATCCATTGCTGCGGGTGGTGGATATTGCGAAAATCTGCACGCTGGCTCGTGAAGCGGGGGCGGTGAGCGTGGTGGATAACACTTTCCTGAGTCCGGCGTTGCAAAATCCGCTGGCGCTGGGAGCCGATCTGGTGCTGCATTCGTGCACCAAATACCTGAACGGGCATTCTGACGTGGTGGCCGGGGTGGTGATTGCGAAAGATCCGGCGGTTGTCACCGAACTGGCATGGTGGGCGAATAATATCGGCGTGACCGGCGGCGCATTTGACAGCTACCTGCTGCTGCGCGGTTTACGTACGCTCTCTCCGCGTATGGAAGTCGCACAGCGCAATGCGCTGGCGATTGTCGACTATCTGAAAACCCAGCCGCTGGTGAAAAAACTGTATCATCCGTCTCTGCCGCAAAATCAGGGGCATGAGATTGCTGCCCGTCAGCAAAAAGGTTTTGGCGCGATGTTAAGCTTTGAGCTGAAGGGCGATGAGCAGACGCTGCGTCGTTTTCTGAGCGGATTATCGCTGTTTACGCTGGCCGAATCGCTGGGGGGCGTAGAAAGTCTGATTTCGCACGCTGCGACGATGACCCATGCAGGTATGGCACCTGAGGCGCGCGCGGCGGCGGGGATTTCAGAAACGCTTCTGCGTATTTCGACCGGTATTGAAGATGGTGAAGATTTAATTGCCGACCTGGAAAATGGCTTCCGGGCAGCAAACGAGGAATAAACATGAGTGTGAATGCGCAGGCAGGGGCGAAGGGTCGTCAGCTGCACAAATTTGGTGGGAGTAGTTTAGCGGATGCGAAATGTTACCTGCGCGTCGCGGGGATCATGACGGAATACTCGCAGGCCGGGGACATGATGGTTGTCTCCGCCGCGGGCAGCACCACCAATCAGCTGATTAGCTGGCTGAAGCTCAGCCAGACCGATCGCCTTTCTGCGCATCAGGTACAGCAGTCGCTGCGCCGTTACCATATGGAGCTGATCGCCAGCCTGCTGTCGGCAGAAGCGGCGGATACGCTGATCGCATCGTTTATTCACGACCTCGAGCGTCTCGCCGGCTTGCTGGATAGCGGCGTGACCGATGCGGTATATGCCGAAGTGGTCGGCCACGGCGAAGTGTGGTCTGCGCGTCTGATGGCAGCGGTGCTCAACCAGCTGGGACTGGAAGCGGCATGGCTTGACGCACGTAGCTTCCTGCGCGCCGAACGTGCTGCGCAGCCGCAGGTGGATGAAGGTCTGTCTTATCCGCTGCTGCAACAGCTGATGGCGCAACATCCCAACAAACGTCTGGTGGTGACCGGCTTCATCTCGCGCAACAGCGCCGGGGAAACCGTGCTGCTGGGGCGTAATGGTTCTGACTATTCCGCTACCCAAATTGGCGCCCTGGCCGGAGCTTCGCGCGTCACTATCTGGAGCGACGTGGCCGGGGTCTACAGCGCGGATCCGCGTAAAGTGAAGGATGCGTGCCTGCTGCCGCTGCTGCGCCTGGATGAAGCCAGCGAGCTGGCGCGTCTGGCGGCTCCGGTCCTGCACGCCCGCACCCTTCAACCGGTCTCCGGTAGCGATATCGATCTGCAGCTGCGCTGTAGCTACACGCCTGAGCAAGGCTCCACGCGCATTGAGCGCGTGCTGGCGTCTGGCACCGGCGCGCGTATTGTCACCAGCCATGATGATGTCTGCCTGATTGAGTTCCAGGTGCCCGCCGGTCAGGATTTCAAGCTGGCGCACAAGGAGCTGGATCTTATCTTTAAACGCGCCCAGCTGCGCCCGCTGGCGGTTGGCGTACATGCCGACCGTAAGCTGCTGCAGTTCTGCTATACCTCGGAAGTGGCCGACAGCGCGCTGCGCCTGCTCGATGAAGCCGGTCTGCCGGGCGAGCTGCGTCTGCGTCAGAAACTGGCGCTGGTGGCAATGGTCGGGGCTGGCGTCAGCCGTAACCCGCTGCACTGCCACCGTTTCTGGCAGCAGCTGAAAGGGCAGCCGGTCGAGTTTACCTGGCAGTCTGAAGAGGGGATTAGCCTGGTGGCGGTGCTGCGCGCAGGCCCGACGGAAAGTCTGATTCAGGGCCTGCATCAGTCTCTCTTCCGGGCAGAAAAACGTATTGGCCTGGTCCTGTTTGGTAAAGGCAATATCGGCTCGCGCTGGCTGGAGCTGTTTGCCCGTGAACAGAGCACGCTCTCAGCCCGCACCGGCTTTGAGTTTGTCCTCGCTGGCGTGGTGGACAGCCGCCGCAGCCTGCTTAACTACGACGGTCTGGATGCCAGCCGCGCGTTGGCCTTTTTCAACGATGAAGCCGTTGAGCAGGACGAAGAGTCGCTGTTCCTGTGGATGCGCGCTCATCCGTATGATGATTTAGTGGTGCTGGACGTGACCGCCAGCGAGCAGCTGGCCGATCAGTACCTCGATTTTGCCAGCCATGGTTTCCACGTCATCAGTGCGAATAAGCTGGCCGGTGCCAGCAGCAGCGACAAATATCGTCAGATTCACGATGCGTTCGAGAAAACGGGCCGTCACTGGCTGTACAACGCTACCGTCGGCGCGGGTCTGCCGGTGAACCATACCGTGCGCGACCTGATTGACAGCGGCGATACCATTCTGGCGCTGAGCGGTATTTTCTCCGGCACGCTCTCCTGGCTGTTCCTGCAGTTTGACGGCACCGTGCCGTTTACCGATCTGGTCGATCAGGCCTGGCAGCAGGGGCTGACGGAGCCGGACCCGCGCGTTGACCTGGCGGGGAAAGACGTGATGCGTAAGCTGGTTATCCTTGCGCGCGAAGCCGGTTATGACATCGAGCCCGATCAGGTGCGGGTGGAATCGCTGGTGCCTGCGCACTGTGAAGAGGGCTCTGTGGATCACTTCTTTGAGAATGGCGAAGAGCTGAACGAACAGATGCTGCAACGTCTGGAGGCCGCTCGTGAACTGGGGCTGGTTCTGCGCTACGTGGCGCGTTTCGATGCCAACGGAAAAGCGCGGGTTGGCGTTGAAGCCGTCCGCGAGGAGCATCCGCTGGCGGCGCTGCTGCCGTGCGATAACGTCTTTGCCATCGAGAGCCGCTGGTACCGCGATAATCCGCTGGTCATCCGCGGCCCGGGTGCCGGCCGCGACGTGACCGCTGGTGCCATTCAGTCGGATATTAACCGCCTGGCGCAGCTGCTCTAATCCTGCCTCTGCCCGAGACCAGACCGGCGTCTGGTCTCGGAGTATCAATGCGCCGCAAAGACCTCTTTGGCGGCGAACAGGCCATTTAAGGCCGCCGGGAATCCGGCATACACCGCCATCTGCATGATGACTTCGATAATCTCCTCCTGCGACAAACCGACGTGCAACCCGGCGGCAATATGTACTTTTAGCTGCGGTGCGGCATTGCCCAGCGCGGTTAAGGCGGCAATGGTGGCGATTTCACGGCTGCGTAAATCGAGCCCCGGGCGGGCGTAAATATCGCCAAACGGGAATTCAATCAGGTAGCGGGCAAAGTCCGGGGCGATGGCCTGTAGGCTTTTGACGACGGCATCGCCGCCTTTACCGTCAACGCGCTGCAACATGTCCAGGCCGGTGGTATAACGCTCTGATGTCATGATCTTTCCTCATAATGATGGTGGGTTGGGAAGAAGGTTAGAGGCGTTGATCGGACTTGAGTAATACCCTTTTCGTGATACCTTTCAGGTATGACAAGTTCACGCTTACAGACTCTTGATATTCGCCTGCTGCGCTATTTTGCCGTGGTGGCGGAAGAGAATAATATCAGCCGGGCGGCGCAGCGGTTGTTCATCTCACAGCCGCCGCTGAGCCGCCATATCCGTCATCTGGAAACGCTGTTGGGCGTGACGCTCTTTGTCCGCCATACCAAAGGGCTGATTCTTACCGCAGAGGGTGAGCGGGTGCTGGAGCTTATTCGTCCGCTTCTGGCGCTGCAGGAGACGACGCTGAGTGCGCTAGGCCAGCTGTCCGATGACCGGCAGCAGCCCTTACGTCTGGGGCTGACGACCGCCTTTGAGCAGGGTATTTTTGCGTCTCTGGAATCGGCGTTGGGTCGCCAGGCCCGTGCGCTTTCCCTCCTTCGCCACTCGTCGCCTGTCCTTGCCCGGCAAGTGCGCAATGGCAAGCTGAACGCTGCGCTGGTTGCGCTGCCGCTGGACGCCGATGGGTTAACGCTTTCTCCTTTGCCCTATCATGAAGCGCTGATTGCGGCGCTACCCGCGTCATGGCCGGAATCCGCAATCCCCCGGCTGGTCTTAAAACACCTGAATCATCGGCCGCTGTTTTGGTTCAGGCGCGAACGTAATCCGGCCTTTTTTGACGCAACCCGGCGTATTTTTGACCGTATTGGCTACGTGCCGGCGTATGTGGAGGAGCCTGCTGAGCATGACGTCCTGTTGGCGCGCATCGCACGCGGAGAAGGGATGATTTTGCTGCCGGCGTCATTTGCCGCGATACAGCGTCAGGGGGTGGTATTTCATCCGCTGGAGGAGACTCGCTTGCGTTTGTCGCTGGGATTACTGACGCGACCGGAAGATGAAGCTTTGCGCGCGTGGTTGCTGCCGTTTATTGAGGAATCATTATCTTAGCGTTGAGCGACATGAGTTAATCTCATCTTCACTGAATATTCCTCACTCTTTACGCTGATTTTTCTATTGACGCCCGCTCTCTTTTCCGTCATTTTTACATCTGGACGTCTAAACGTATAGAAGTTCGCAACACAACAAACAATAAAATGCGATTGATGAGGTAAGGTATGAGCTTTTTTCACGCCAATCAGCGGGAAGCCCTGAATCAGAGCCTGGCAGAAGTGCAGGGCCAGATTAACGTGTCCTTTGAATTCTTTCCGCCGCGCACCAGTGAAATGGAGCAAACCTTGTGGAAGTCCATCGATCGCTTAAGCAGCCTGAAGCCAAAGTTTGTCTCGGTGACCTATGGCGCCAACTCCGGCGAGCGCGATCGTACCCATAGCATCATTAAGGGTATTAAAGAACGTACCGGTCTGGAAGCGGCACCGCATCTGACCTGTATTGACGCCAGCCGCGATGAACTGCGCGCGATCGCCGAAGACTACTGGAACAACGGTATTCGCCACATCGTTGCCCTGCGCGGTGACCTGCCGCCGGGTAGCGGTAAGCCTGATATGTATGCGGCGGACCTGGTGACGCTGTTGAAAGAGGTCGGAGATTTTGATATTTCCGTTGCGGCCTATCCTGAAGTTCACCCGGAAGCCAAAAGCGCGCAGGCCGATCTGCTGAACCTGAAGCGGAAAGTCGAAGCCGGCGCGAACCGCGCGATTACCCAGTTTTTCTTTGACGTTGAAAGCTATCTACGCTTTCGCGATCGCTGCGTGTCTGCCGGGATCGATGTCGAAATTATCCCGGGCATCCTGCCGGTTTCTAACTTCAAACAGGCGAAAAAGTTTGCCGACATGACCAACGTGCGTATTCCAACGTGGATGTCAAAAATGTTCGAGGGTCTGGATAACGATGCGGAAACTCGCCAGCTGGTCGGTGCCAACATTGCGATGGACATGGTGAAAATTTTAAGCCGTGAAGGGGTGAAGGATTTCCACTTCTACACGCTGAACCGTGCCGAGATGAGCTACGCCATCTGTCACACCCTGGGCGTGCGTCCGGCGGTATAAAAAATGGCCCTCATCGAGGGCCATTATGCTTATTCCCATTCATGCAGAAAACGCTGCCCGTACTGATCGGCGACCAGCAGCGCGGCGTAGACTTCATCAGCGGTCGCGCCGCCGGGCATATTGTGGATAGTTTCTCCCTCTGCGCAGGCTGCTTCCGCGACGGTACGCATTTTGCCGGGAATATCTCCTTTAATATCCAGCTGTGCCAGGGTGACAGGCAGCCCGACGCTGTGACACAGCGCGGCGACGGTTTCAATCTCTTCCAGCGGGGCATTTTCCAGCACCAGCTGCGTCAGCGTCCCGAAGGCGACCTTTTCACCGTGATAGTAGTGATGCGCGTCCGGAATGGCGGTAAGGCCGTTATGGATCGCATGCGCTGCTGCCAGCCCGCCGCTTTCAAAACCCACCCCGCTCAGATAGGTGTTGGCTTCGATAACTTTTTCCAGCGCCGGCGTGACGACATGCTGCTCCGCCGCCAGCATCGCTTTTTCACCTTCTGCAATCAGCGTGTTGTAGCACAGCTCAGCCAGCGCCAGCGCCGCCTGAGTGCATTTGCCTCCGGCCATTGTCGTGGCGCCGCTGCGTGAACAGGCGCGGGCTTCAAACCAGGTAGCCAACGCATCGCCGATACCCGCTGCCAGCAAGCGCGGCGGAGCGCCTGCGACGATTTGCGTATCGACAATCACCATGTTCGGGTTGCGCGGCAGCATCAGATAGCTGTCAAACTCGCCTTCGTCGGTATAGATAACGGAGAGGGCGCTGCAGGGGGCGTCCGTTGAGGCAATGGTCGGGGCAATCACTACCGGAAGATTCATAAAGTGGGCTAATGCTTTCGCGGTATCCAGCGTTTTTCCGCCGCCGATTCCCAACACGGCATTGCAGCGGGCAGCGCCGGAGATTTCGCGTAAGCGATTGATTTCATTATGCGAGCATTCACCGCCAAACGGCACGATTTCAGCAGCCAGACCCGCATCGGCCAGGCTTTTTCGCAGCTTTTCTTCGGCAAAACCCAGCACAAACTTGTCGCCAACAATGAGCCAGCGTTCGGCCAGCGGTTTGAGATAGTTGCCAAGGCGGGTGATAGCATTCGCGCCCTGAATATATTTGCCTGGGGATTGAATAATGCGATCCATTTCTATTCCTCCTGGTTGATCGTGGCGCCGCCCTCTGGCGACGCGACAATCGGGTTACAGGTTCAGATTGCCAAAAGCGTTATTCCAGTCTTGCTCAAACTTCTCTATGGCTGACTCTACCGCGGGGGTGCCGAGCATTTGTTGCGCTACGTCTAAGGGAAGGGTGATAGCTTCACAGCCGGTCAGCAGGCAATCCAGCGCCTGACGTGGAGTTTTAAAGCTGGCGGCCAGCACTTTGCTCCCCGGCGCGTGCTGCTCCAGCAGGGATTGCAGCTCCTGCACCATGCGAATACCGTCCCCCCCCTGGGCATCGACGCGGTTGACGTAAGGGGCAACATATTTTGCGCCCGCCAGCGCTGCCAGCAGCCCCTGCGCGGCGCTATAGACCGCGGTACCCAGCGTCGGGATGCCTTCTTTCTTCAGTAATTTGATAGCGGCGAGGCCTTCAGCGGTGACCGGGATTTTAACCACGATGCCCGGAACGGCGTTGCTCAGCCGTTTGGCTTCCGCCACCATGCCTTCAGCATCGCGGCTCATCGTCTGGGCAAACAGCGTGCCATCAGGTCCGATGGCCTTTTGCAGACGCGGGAGAACATCCCAGATCGGCGTTTTGCCTGCGGCGATAATGCTCGGGTTGGTGGTCACTCCGGCCAGCGGATAGATTCGTGCCAGACGTTCAACTTCTGCTACGTTCGCGGTGTCCAGATAGAGTTCCATAGCCTTTCCTCAATTCTCAATTTAGTGATGTTGAGGTAAGGATACGGCTTCTCCTCGGCGGGTCGCCAGATGACAAATTTGCCAAAAACTGGATAAATGTACGCATTGCGGGTAAGGATGATTTAGATCACATTTTCCAGCTATATCTGGCGAGCCTGGGCAGAAGGATCGTAAAAACGCGATGGCTTACTTACAAAAATCTAGTTTCTGCTTAGCGCGGTTTCTCCGTCAGCTGGCTGTGATACTGGCGGCGATACTCGGAGGGGGAACGCTCGGTATTCTTGCGAAACAGACGGCAGAAATAGTTGCTGTCGACAAAACCGCAGGCGTGAGCGACATCTTTGATTTTCATGTCGTGGCCTTTTAACAGCATTCGGGCCTGCTCAAGTCGGATGTGATTCAGATACTCGTTAAACCCCATGGTCCCGCATTTCTGGAACAGATGGGAGAGATAGTTTGGTGAGAGATAAAATTCCTGTGCCACCGATTCGCGGGTTAACGGTTCGGCAAAGCGAGCGTCGATATATTTGCGGATCGCTTCAAAGAGCGCCTGACTTCGGGAGGCGGTTTGCACCTGGCTACCAAGCAGATCGGCGCAGTGGCTCAGCAGGCTGATAACGATGTATCTCGCGGTGTGCTGTTCCTGCGGTTGCATCTGCATCTCATTGAGCGCCTGGAGCAGGAAGGAGCCTGTCCGGGGGCCGCGGCGCGGTACCTGAAGCTTATCCTCAACATTCAACATACTGCCGTTCCAGCGCGTCAGGGCGAGCTCTAACTGCTGCTTGCCAAACACAATGCTCAGGACGGTACAGGGCGACTGCCAACGGGGACAATGCCATCCGCCGGCGTGAATAAACAGCACGTCGTGCCGGGACAGCACGGGCGGATCGGCTTTGATGCCGGGATCGTGAAGCTGGCCATCAAGCATGATTTCGAGGCGTGGGAAATCCGCCCTCTGCACGTTACCGGATGCCGGGCGGCCGTCGGTGGCAAATCGGATCTGCCGGATCGTCGCCGGGCTTTTGATTAACGCGTCGATGTGTTGATTGAGATCGGTATCCATTCTTGCTCCGTAGAAGGCGCCACATTTTTATCATACCGGACAGCGCGAAAAGGGTAAAAGTCAGTGGGCAATGAGGGGAAATCATATTGCAGCTTATATATGATATGTTATATCGTAACATAACATTGCAAATGTTAACTCAGGAGAGAGTGATGACCAAAATGATTTCTGCCCTTGCGCTGGGTGTTGGCATGCTGTTAGCCAGTGCTCAGACCTCCGCCCACGGCCACCATAGCCATGGCCCCGCGTTAACGGAGGCGGAGGTTAAGGCCAGCGAAGGTATTTTTGCCGATGCGGACGTTAAGGATCGGACGCTTAGCGACTGGGATGGGATCTGGCAGTCGGTGAATCCGTATCTGCTGAATGGGGATTTGGATCCGGTGCTGGAGCAAAAAGCCAAAAAAGCGGGCGGCAAGAGCGTGGCGGAATATCGGGAATATTATAAGAAAGGCTATGCCACCGATGTGGACCAGATTGGGATCGAAGATAACGTGATGGAGTTTCACGTTGGCAAAACCGTTAATGCCTGTAAATACACCTATTCCGGCTATAAGATCCTGACCTATGCTTCCGGCAAGAAAGGCGTGCGCTATCTGTTCGAATGCCAGCAGGCGGAATCAAAAGCGCCGAAATTTGTTCAGTTCAGCGATCATATTATCGGACCGCGCAAATCACAGCATTTCCATATCTTTATGGGCAATGACTCGCAGGAGGCGTTACTGAAGGAGATGGACAACTGGCCGACCTATTATCCTTATGCTCTGCATAAAGAGCAGATTGTCGACGAAATGCTGCACCATTAATAAAAATCCCCGGTCGCGTGAGGCTGACCGGGGAAAGGGTAACCGGATCAGGCGCGATCCGGTTTTTTCCCGGTAAATATCGTCTTACCGGGAACGGCTAATAAATTAGCCCGTGTTGCGCATACCTGCGGCAACGCCCGCAATCGTGACCATCAGCGCTTGTTCAACGCGCGGATCCGGCTCTTTACCTTCTTCTTCCGCCAGACGTGAACGATGCAGCAGTTCTGCCTGCAGGACGTTCAGCGGGTCGGTATAGATGTTACGCAGCTGGATAGACTCGGCGATCCACGGCAGGTCGGCCATCAGGTGGGAGTCGTTTGCAATATCGAGCACCACTTTGATCCCGTTGGATAGCAGCTCACGCAGCTCCGCGCCCAGTTCCCATAGCTCCGGTTTCACCAGACGCTGATCGTAGTATTCCGCCAGCCACAGGTCAGCCTTCGAGAACACCATTTCCAGCATGCCCAGACGGGTAGAGAAGAACGGCCAGTCGCGACACATGGTTTCCAGCTCGCTCTGCTTGCCATCTTCGACCACTTTTTGCAGCGCGGTACCTGCGCCCAGCCAGGCCGGCAACATCAGACGGTTCTGGGTCCAGGCGAAAATCCATGGAATGGCGCGTAGGGACTCGACGCCACCGGTAGCGCGACGTTTTGCCGGACGCGAGCCGAGCGGCAGTTTACCCAGTTCCTGCTCCGGCGTCGCGGAGCGGAAATAAGGGACAAAGTCTTTATTTTCACGCACGTAGCCGCGGTACATTTCACAGGAAATGTCGGAGAGCTCGGCCATGATGTGACGCCATTCCGGTTTGGGTTCCGGCGGCGGCAGCAGGTTGGCCTCCAGCACGGCGCTGGTGTACAGCGACAGACTGCTGATGGTGACTTCCGGCAGACCGTACTTAAAGCGAATCATCTCGCCTTGTTCCGTGACGCGCAGGCCGCCTTTCAGGCTTCCCGGGGGCTGAGAAAGCAGCGCCGCGTGCGCCGGGGCGCCGCCGCGACCAATAGAGCCGCCGCGTCCGTGGAACAGCGTCAGTTCAATACCGGCTTTTTCGCAGGTCTTGATCAACGCGTCCTGTGCCTGATACTGCGCCCAGGAGGCGGCCATCACGCCGGCGTCTTTCGCTGAGTCGGAATAGCCAATCATGACCATCTGTTTGCCCTGAATAAAGCCGCGGTACCAGTCGATGTTCAGCAACTGGGTCATGACGTCATTGGCGTTGTTCAGATCGTCCAGGGTTTCAAACAGCGGCGCAACCGGCAGGGCGAAGCCAATACCGGACTCTTTCAGCAGCAGGTGAACTGCCAGCACGTCGGATGGCGTTTTCGCCATGGAGATCACGTAAGCGGCGATGGATCCGTGCGGCGCTTCGGCGATCACCCGGCAGGTGTCGAGCACTTCGCGGGTTTCATTGCTCGGCTCCCACTGACGTGGCAGCAGCGGGCGTTTGGAGTTCAGTTCGCGGATCAGGAAGGCCTGTTTGTCGGCTTCTGACCAGCTTTCGTAATCGCCAATGCCGAGATAACGGGTCATCTCCCCCAGTGCTTCGGTATGGCGGGTGCTTTCCTGACGAATATCGATACGCACGAGCGGTACGCCGAACGATTTCACGCGGCGCAGGGTATCGAGCAGTTCGCCGTTGGCAATAATGCCCATGCCGCAGGACTGCAGCGACTTATAGCAGGCATAAAGTGGTTCCCACAGCTGTTCGTTCTGGGTAATCAGGCCGGCAGGTTTCGGCAGCTTCTGTCCTTTCAGGCGAGCTTCCAGCCAGGCCTGCGTTTCCATCAGCTGGGTACGCAGTTTTTTCATCAGATAACGGTACGGTTCCTGCGCGCCTTCCGCGCCGGCCAGCTCCCGCAGTTCGTCGGTACATTCGACCATCGACAGTTCGGAAATCAACAGCTGAATATCTTTCAGGAACAGGTCGGTGGCTTTCCAGCGGCTCAGCAGCAGCACCTGACGGGTGATATCGGCGGTCACATTCGGGTTACCGTCGCGGTCACCGCCCATCCAGGAGGTAAAGCGCACCGGTACAAAGTCAACCGGCAGCTGATAGTTGAGGTTCTCTTCCAGCTGTTCGTTCAGCTCACGCAGGTAGTTTGGTACCCCTTCCCACAGGCTGTTTTCAACTACGGCAAACCCCCATTTCGCTTCATCAACTGGGGTCGGGCGGTACTTACGGATTTCATCCGTATGCCATGACTGGGCGATCAGCTGGCGCAGACGGCGCATCAGCTGATGGTGTTCGTAATCCGCGATATCTTTATTATCAAGCTGCTTCAGGCAGTTGTTCACTTCCACCATTTTGTGGATCAGCGTACGGCGGGTGATCTCGGTGGGGTGAGCGGTTAATACCAGCTCCAGAGACAGGGACTCCACCGCTTTTTTAATGGTATCTTCGTTGAGATGGGGTTGGTCTTTGAGTTTTCTCAGGGTGCGGGCAATCACTTCCGGATTGCTGGCCGCTTCGCCGTTTGGCGAAATACTGTGGTACTGCTCCGCCGTATTCGCCAGGTTCAGGAACTGGCTGAAGGCGCGAGCGACCGGCAGCAGCTCGTCGTTGGACAAGTTTTGCAGCGTGGTGAGCAATTCCTGGCGATTGGCTTCATTGCCGGCGCGAGAAGACTTGGACAATTTACGGATAGTTTCGACACGATCAAGAATGTTCTCTCCCAGTGCATCCTTGATGGTATCGCCTAGCACCTTACCGAGCATACTGACATTACTACGCAAAGCGGAATATTGTTCGTTCATGTTACCCCAGACACCCCATCTCATTTTATTTTGTTATACCCGGCACTCTGCAACGTTGAGCGGCGGATAAGCAGCCGTCTTTTATAAAGCCACGTAAAAACCCCCACGTCAATTGTTGCGAAATCGCTTCAGCAAACGAATAAATGGCGGCAATTTGCGAAATTTAACTCAGACGTCGCTTGATAAGCGTTGCTTATGGAAATGTGACCAGAATCACCGTCCCGCCCCAGGAAAAGAGGCGGGATCCGCAGGCTTTAGTGCCAGCAGAAATGGTGGACAACCTGCGTAATCAGCTCACGGGTCGGCTTGATAAAGCGGGTTTCCAGATATTCATCCGGCTGGTGGGCCTGGTTAATGGAGCCAGGACCTAAAACCAGCGTCGGGCAGAGTGTCTGGATAAACGGCGCTTCGGTGCAGTAGTTCACGACTTCAGTTTGTGCGCCGAGGAGCTTTTCAACAACCTGAACCAGCCGGTGGTCCGGCGGGCATTCGTAGCCCGGAATCGGCGGATGCAGCTCGGAGACGGTCAGGCGACCCGGCCAGCGCTCGCTAACCGGTGCCAGCGCTTCATCCAGCAGTCCGTTGAGATCGTTGAGCGTCATGCCCGGAAGCGGGCGAATATCCATATGCAGCTCGCAGCAGGCGCAGATGCGGTTTGAGGCGTCGCCGCCATGGATAGCCCCGAGGTTGAGCGTCGGATACGGTACGGTGAAAGCATCGTAGTGATAGCGCTCTTTCAGCGAGTCGCGCAGCTGCATGATGCGACCAATGGCATCGTGCATCAGCTCAATGGCGTTGACGCCGCGCGCCGGATCGCTGGAGTGGCCGGACTGCCCCTGGATACGGATGGCGTTGGACATATGGCCTTTGTGCGCGCGTACCGGCTGCAGTGAGGTGGGTTCACCGATGATGGCGCAATCCGGGCGCAACAGGGTCGTTTCGGCAAAGTAACGGGCGCCGGCCATGCTGGTCTCTTCATCGGCGGTAGCCAGGATGTAGAGCGGTTTTTTCAGCTGACTGACATCGACATCGCGCAGGGCATCAAGAATAAAGGCAAAAAAGCCTTTCATGTCGGCGGTGCCGAGGCCGTACAGCTTGTTTTCGTGCTCGGTGAGGGTGAAAGGATCGCGGGTCCAGCGGCCGTCATCAAAAGGAACGGTATCCGTATGTCCGGCGAGGAGCAGGCCGCCAGCGCCGTGGCCGGTGCTGGCCAGCATATTGAATTTGTTGCGCGTATCCGGCACCGGCTGCACTTCGACATTGAAGCCAATTTCGCGGAACCAGCCGGCGAGTAAATTGATTAAAGTCTCATTACTTTGATCCAGCGCCTCTTCGGTTGCGCTGATAGAAGGTGTGGCGATCAATGCGCGGTAAATCTCGATAAAGGGTGGTAAATTGTTTTTCATTGTTGACACACCTCGGGTCATGATAGTATCAATATTCATGCAGTATTAGTGAATAAAAATACATTATCGTTGAGCGTAAGAAAACCCATAAAGTGTAGGGAAAGTGCTTACGGCTTAACAGGGTGAGGAAGAGAAATGCTTCCTGGACAAATATGACGTAAGAAGGTGAAGAGCCCCGATGTTGAAGACGCTGATTGTGGGTGCCAGCGGTTATGCCGGCGCAGAGCTAGTGACCTATGTAAATCGCCATCCTCATATGACCATAACCGCTTTGACGGTCTCCGCGCAAAGCAATGATGCAGGGAAATTCATTTCCGATTTGCATCCGCAGCTGAAAGGCATTGTGGATTTACCGCTGCAGCCGATGTCAGATATCAGCGAATTTAGCGCCGGGGTGGATGTCGTCTTCCTCGCTACCGCCCATGAAGTGAGCCACGATCTGGCGCCGCAGTTCCTTGCCGCAGGCTGCGTGGTATTCGACTTATCCGGCGCCTTCCGCGTAAACGACGCTGCGTTCTACGAAAAATATTACGGCTTTACTCATCAGCATCCGGCCCTGCTTGAGCAGGCGGTGTATGGCCTGGCAGAGTGGAGCGTCGACAAACTGAAAGAGGCGAATCTGGTCGCCGTACCGGGCTGCTATCCGACGGCGGCTCAGCTGTCGCTGAAGCCGCTGATCGATGCGGACCTGCTGGATCTTAGCCAGTGGCCGGTGATCAACGCGACCAGCGGCGTCAGCGGTGCGGGTCGTAAAGCGGCCATCGGCAATAGCTTCTGTGAAGTCAGCCTGCAGCCGTATGGTGTGTTCAACCATCGCCATCACCCGGAAATCTCGACCCATCTTGGCGCAGAGGTGATTTTTACGCCTCATCTCGGCAACTTTAAACGTGGGATTCTGGAAACCATTACCTGCCGCCTGAAGCCAGGCGTCAGCAAAGAGCAGGTTGCCGGAGTGTTCCAGCAGGCGTATGCCGATAAGCCATTGGTACGTTTATACGATAAAGGCGTGCCCGCATTGAAAAACGTCGTAGGTCTGCCATTCTGTGATATCGGTTTTGCGGTTCAGGACCAGCATATTATCGTGGTGGCGGCGGAAGATAACCTGCTGAAAGGCGCGGCGGCGCAGGCAGTCCAGTGCGCGAATATTCGTTTCGGCTTCGCTGAAACGCAGTCTCTTATTTAAGGTGTGATGATGAACCCATTAATTATCAAACTCGGCGGCGTTTTACTCGACAGCGAAGAAGCGCTGGAGCGTCTGTTTACCGCGCTGGTCAATTATCGTGAAACGCATCATCGCCCGCTGGTTATTGTGCACGGCGGCGGCTGTGTGGTGGATGAGCTGATGAAGCAACTCAACCTGCCGGTGAACAAGAAAAACGGTCTGCGGGTGACGCCTGCGGATCAGATCGACATTATTACCGGTGCGCTGGCGGGAACTGCGAATAAGACGCTGCTGGCATGGGCGAAGAAACACCATATTGCGTCCGTTGGCCTGTTCCTTGGCGATGGTGACAGCGTGAAGGTCACTCAGCTTGATGAAGAGCTGGGCCACGTTGGCCTGGCGCAGCCGGGATCGCCGGCGCTGATTAACACGCTGCTGGCGGGCGGCTACCTGCCGGTGGTCAGTTCGATCGGCGTGACCGATGAAGGGCAACTGATGAACGTGAACGCTGACCAGGCGGCCACTGCGCTGGCGGCGACCCTTGGCGCGGATCTGATTCTGCTTTCCGATGTCAGCGGTATTCTTGATGGTAAAGGCCAGCGCATCGCGGAAATGACCGCGGCGAAGGCGGAGCAGCTGATCGAACAAGGCATTATCACTGATGGCATGATCGTCAAGGTGAATGCCGCGCTGGATGCGGCGCGGACGCTGGGCCGTCCGGTGGATATCGCCTCCTGGCGCCACGCGGAACAGCTGCCGGCATTGTTTAATGGCACGCCTATCGGCACGCGTATTCTGGCTTAATATTTCATGCCCGGCGGCGTATTGTTTGCCGGGCCTACAAGACTGTAGGTCGGGTTAGCGAAGCGTCACCCGGCAGAACTAAACGAATTTAAGGAAATGGTTATGGCACTTTGGGGCGGGCGTTTTACTCAGGCAGCAGATCAGCGGTTCAAGCAGTTCAACGACTCTTTGCGCTTTGACTATCGTCTGGCGGAGCAGGATATCGTTGGCTCTGTCGCCTGGTCTAAAGCGCTGGTGACGGTGGGCGTTCTGAGTGCCGCTGAGCAGCAGCAGCTGGAAGAGGCATTAAGCGTGCTGCTGGAAGAGGTGCGGGCAAATCCGCAGCAAATTCTTGCAAGCGATGCGGAAGATATCCACAGTTGGGTGGAAGGTAAACTGATCGACAAAGTGGGCCAGCTGGGTAAAAAATTGCATACCGGTCGTAGCCGTAACGATCAGGTCGCAACCGACCTGAAGCTGTGGTGTAAAGATACCGTCGCGGAGCTGCTTTCTGCGAACCGCCAGCTGCAAAGCGCGCTGGTGGATACGGCGCAGAACAACCAGGATGCCGTTATGCCGGGTTATACCCACCTGCAGCGTGCGCAGCCGGTGACGTTCGCCCACTGGTGCCTGGCCTACGTTGAGATGCTGGCGCGCGATGAAAGCCGCCTGCAGGATACCCTCAAGCGTCTGGACGTCAGTCCTCTGGGCTGCGGTGCGCTGGCGGGTACCGCCTATGATATCGATCGCGAGCAGCTGGCCGACTGGCTGGGCTTTGCGTCGGCGACCCGCAATAGCCTGGACAGCGTTTCTGACCGTGACCACGTACTGGAGCTGCTCTCCGATGCGTCGATTGGCATGGTTCACCTGTCACGTTTCGCCGAAGATCTGATTTTCTTTAATACGGGCGAAGCCGGTTTTATTGAGTTATCCGATCGCGTCACCTCCGGTTCCTCGCTGATGCCGCAGAAAAAGAACCCGGATGCGCTCGAACTTATCCGCGGAAAATGTGGCCGCGTTCAGGGCGCCCTGACCGGGATGATGATGACTCTGAAAGGTCTGCCGCTGGCCTACAATAAAGATATGCAGGAAGATAAAGAAGGGCTGTTCGACGCGCTCGATACCTGGCTTGATTGCCTGCATATGGCGGCGCTGGTGCTGGATGGCATTCAGGTCAAGCGTCCGCGTTGTGAAGAGGCGGCGCAGCAGGGCTACGCAAATGCGACCGAACTGGCGGATTATCTGGTTGCGAAAGGGGTGCCGTTCCGTGAAGCGCACCATATTGTCGGGGAAGCGGTTGTTGAAGCGATTGCCCAGGGCAAGCCGCTGGAAGATCTGGCGCTGGCCGACCTGCAGAAGTTTAGCGGCGTGATTGCCGACGATGTCTATCCGATTCTGTCGCTGCAATCTTGTCTGGATAAGCGCTCGGCAAAAGGCGGCGTTTCGCCGAAGCAGGTTGCCCAGGCGATTGCTGACGCGAAACAGCGTCTGGTGTAAATCCTCGCCGCCCCTGGATGATTCCAGCGGGATGAGTGAGAAAAGAGGCTCGGGCTATGTCCGGGCTTTTTTATGCAAAAAAAAAGCGGACACAAGGTCCGCAAAAGTTCACGTTGGCTTTAGTTATCTGGTCAGGGAATATGCTGAGGCAATGTCGTGATTTTCTGACTTTCGCCTCGTTTCTGGGTTTATTATTGAACAGAAAACTTGATAGGGATAATCGTTCGTTGCTATGCTATCTATCGCCATGAACTATCATGGCGACGGAGGATGAATAATGAATATTCGCGATCTTGAATACCTGGTTGCGCTAGCCGAGCACCGCCACTTCCGGCGCGCGGCGGACTCCTGCCACGTCAGCCAACCCACGCTTAGCGGACAAATCCGTAAGCTGGAGGATGAACTTGGGGTCATGTTGCTGGAGCGCACCAGCCGTAAGGTGCTGTTTACCCAGGCCGGACTGTTGCTGGTGGATCAGGCGCGTACCGTGTTACGCGAAGTCAAAGTGCTCAAGGAAATGGCAAGTCAACAGGGTGAGACCATGTCCGGGCCGCTGCATATTGGCCTGATTCCGACCATTGGCCCTTACCTGTTGCCACAAATCATACCGATGCTACACCAGACGTTTCCAAAGCTGGAAATGTACCTGCATGAAGCCCAAACGCATCAGCTGCTGGCTCAACTGGACAGCGGTAAGCTTGACTGCGCGATCCTCGCACTGGTGAAAGAGAGCGAGGCCTTTATCGAGGTACCGCTGTTTGACGAGCCGATGATGCTGGCAATCTACGAAGATCATCCGTGGGCAAATCGCGATCGCGTGCCGATGTCCGATTTGGCCGGGGAAAAACTGCTGATGCTGGAAGATGGCCACTGCCTGCGCGATCAGGCGATGGGGTTCTGTTTTGAGGCCGGTGCGGATGAAGATACGCATTTCCGCGCGACCAGCCTCGAAACGCTGCGCAACATGGTGGCCGCAGGTAGCGGTATCACGCTGCTGCCGGCGTTAGCGGTGCCGCAGGAGAGAAAACGCGATGGCGTGGTCTATATTCCGTGCATTAAGCCGGAACCGAGACGAACCATCGGGTTAGTTTACCGCCCCGGCTCCCCGCTGCGCAGCCGCTACGAACATCTGGCGGAGGCCATCCGCAGCACCATGGATGGCCATTTCGACAAAGCGTTAAAACAGGCGGTTTAAGCCATTTAACGCAGCAACCCGATAGGCTTCCGCCATGGTTGGGTAGTTAAAGGTGGTGTTGACGAAGTACTCAATGGTGTTGCCACCACCTTTTTGCTCCATAATCGCCTGGCCGATATGAATAATCTCGGCCGCGCGCTCGCCAAAGCAATGAATCCCAAGGATCTCTTTCGTTTCCCGATGGAACAGGATCTTCAGCGTGCCCACGCTCATGCCGACGATTTGCGCCCGTGCCAGATGTTTAAACTGCGCGCGACCCACTTCGTACGGTACCTTCATGGCAGTCAGCTGCTGCTCCGTTTTACCGACGGAGCTGATTTCCGGGATGGTGTAGATGCCGGTGGGGATATCCTCAATCAGATGGGCAGAAGCCTCACCTTTAATCAGCGCCTGCGCGGCGATGCGACCCTGATCGTAAGCGGCTGATGCCAGACTTGGATAACCGATGACGTCGCCTACGGCATAGATATGCGGCAGCGCGGTCTGATACATGCTGTTGACCTTGAGCTGGCCGCGGCTATCGGTTTTCAGACCAATATTTTCCAGCGCCAGCGAATCGGTGTTACCGGTACGCCCGTTGGCGTACAGCAGGCAATCTGCTTTCAGTTTTTTACCCGATTTCAAATGCATGATCACGCCGTCATCAACGCCTTCAATCTTCTCGTACTCTTCGTTGTGGCGAATAACCACACCGCTGTTCCAGAAGTGATAGGAGAGGGAGTCGGACATCTCTTGATCGAGGAATGCCAGCAGACGATCGCGGGTATTTATCAGGTCCACTTTGACTTCCATACCGCGGAAAATGGACGCGTACTCACAGCCAATCACCCCGGCGCCGTAGATAATGACGTGGCGGGGCTCGTGCTGCAGACTGAGAATAGAATCGCTGTCGTACAGGCGCGGGTGGGAAAAGTCGACATCAGCCGGATGATACGGACGGGAGCCGCAGGCGATGACGAATTTCTCGGCGGTGATCGTCTCGACGGTACCGTCGTGACATTCCAGGGCGAGCGTGTGTTCATCAACAAAGTGCGCGTTGCCCTGCAATATTTCGCAGTGGTTGCGCTCATAGAAACCCTGACGCATATGGGTCTGCTGGTTAATGACGCTGTCGGCATGGTTAAGAATGTCGGCGAAGGAAGAACGAAGAAGACGGGAATGGTCGCTGTAGAGGGGGTTTTGGTTAAACTCGATAATACGACTGACGGCATGGCGGAGGGCTTTCGACGGGATGGTACCCCAGTGGGTACAGCCGCCGCCGACGTTATGATAGCGCTCAATAACGGCGACGCGCGCTCCTTGCTTAACCAGTCCCATCGCAGCACCTTCACCGCCAGGACCGGAACCAATCACTATTGCATCATAATCCCAAGAGTGTGACATGGCATTACTCACCTGTTTTATACATAAAATAAACACGATGATAACATTCGCCGGGCTTTAACCCAATTATCGTTGTGCTTTTTTGCGGCATAAAAGCAGATTCGGCTCGTAAACAATCATTCACAAACCTGGCTAAACCGATTAGTTTTAATCTCTGGTATAGTGCCAACAGGTCTATTGGAAGGATTCAGACATCGTGATGGGCGTAAGAGCACTACAAAAAGAGAAAACCCGACGTTCGCTGGTCGAAGCCGCATTCAGCCAGCTGAGTGCTGAGCGGAGTTTCGCCAGCTTGAGTTTGCGCGAAGTAGCGCGCGAGGCGGGGATTGCACCAACGTCCTTTTATCGCCATTTTCGCGATGTTGACGAACTCGGTCTGACGATGGTCGACGAGAGCGGGCTCATGCTACGCCAGCTGATGCGCCAGGCGCGGCAGCGTATCGCCAAAGGCGGCAGCGTGATTCGCACCTCGGTTTCCACGTTCATGGAATTTATAGGTAATAACCCAAACGCTTTCCGTCTGTTGTTACGGGAACGTTCTGGCACATCCGCGGCGTTTCGTGCCGCCGTGGCGCGTGAAATTCAACATTTCATCGCGGAACTTGCCGATTATTTAGAAATCGAAAACCATATGCCGCGCGCCTTTACCGAAGCGCAGGCTGAAGCTATGGTCACTATCGTTTTCAGCGCCGGCGCTGAGGCGCTGGACGTCAGTCCTGAACAGCGCCGGCAGCTGGAAGAGCGACTGGTACTGCAGCTCAGAATGATCTCGAAAGGCGCGTATTACTGGTATCGCCGCGAACAAGAAAAAATGTCACATCATTCCGAATAACGTGAAGGACGAGCAATGAAACACTCAGTTCAAGATAAAGGTACGCTGCTGCTGGCGCTGATCGCTGGTTTATCCATTAATGGAACCTTCGCCGCGCTGTTCAGCTCGATTGTTCCCTTTTCCATCTTCCCGGTGCTGTCTCTGCTGCTGACAGTTTACTGTCTGCATCAGCGCTACCAGAACCGCAGTATGCCCGTGGGCTTGCCTGGCCTGGCGGCGGCCTGCTTTATTCTCGGCGTTCTGCTGTATAGCACCGTGGTACGTGCGGAATATCCGGATATCGGCTCCAATTTCTTCCCGGCCGTGCTGTCGGTGATTACCGTGTTCTGGATCGGCTACCGGATTCGTAACCGTAAGGATACGGCGGCAGAGTAAGCCTCGTTACCCGGCAAACATTGCGTTGCCGGGTGTTTGGTGCTTACTTTTTCGTGAGCAGTACGCCACATTCCATATGATGGGTGTACGGGAACTGATCGAACAGCGCCAGACGCGTGACGTCATGAGTCTGGCTTAAGGTTTCCAGATTCTGGCACAGGGTCTCCGGATTACAGGAGATGTACAGAATACGCGGGTACGCCTGCACCATCTTCTCCGTTTCATTATCCAGCCCGCTGCGCGGCGGATCGACAAAAATCGTCTCACACTGATAGCTTTTCAGGTCAATACCCTGCAGGCGATTAAACTCTCGTACACCGTTCATGGCCTGCGTAAACTCTTCCGCCGCCATACGGATAATCTGCACGTTATCAATATGGTTAGCCGCAATGTTGTACTGCGCCGCCGCGACCGACGGTTTGGCGATTTCCGTTGCCAGTACGCGATCGAAGTTGCGCGCCAGGGCCAGCGAGAAGTTACCATTGCCGCAGTACAGCTCCAGTAAATCTCCCGTCGCCTCTTTGGTGGCGTCCAGCGCCCACTCCAGCATCTGGATATTCATGGCGGCATTCGGCTGAGTGAAGCTGTTTTCTACCTGGCGATAGATCATTTCGCGGCCGGCAACCGGCAGACGCTCATCGATGTAATCTTGATCGAGCTCGATTTTGGTTTTGGTGGCCCGGCCAATCAGATGCACGTTGAGGTTTTTCGCGCGCAGCGCATCGCGCAGAATCTCGGCCTGCTGACGCCACTCATCGTCGAGTTTTTTGTGGTACAGCAGCGATACCACGGCCTGGTTGCTCATGGTCGTCAGATAATCGACCTGGAATAGTTTGTGGCGCAGAACCGGGTTATCGCGCACGCCGTCAAGAATCTCGACCATCAGTTGATTGATGAGCTCACTTGCCGCCGGGAAGCTATCGACGCGAATCCGGGATTTCGTCTGCTGATCGAACATGATGTGGTACAGGTCGTCACCGTCATGCCACAGGCGGAATTCAGCACGCATACGATAATGACTCACCGGCGAACGAAACACCTCCGGAACCGGCGCGGCAAAAGGCACCATCATTTTTTGCAGACGGACGACTTTTTCTGCCAGCTGCGCTTCATATTGTTCGGTCGGAAGGTGTTCTGGGGTCATGATGCATCCTGAATAAAATAAGTACGCGGGGATTGTAGGGAAAGCGTAGGGGATGTCCAGCCCGGATAAGGGATCAAATATAATTATAGAAGTCTGGACATCTATATGTTTCTAATTATAGCATTGTGTAACCGGTCCTGTGAGTTAAAAGGGAACCCAGTGTAAATCTGGGGCTGACGCGCAGCGGTAAGGAAGGTGGGATGAACGCATTATGCAGACACTGCCGATATCAGGTGGGAAGTCCTCATCCATAACACGCCCCAAGCCCGAAGACCTGCCGGAATACGTCGCATTTGGTTTCTATCATCGCGTGCTACTGATGAAACCAGCGGCATCCTTTATATGTTACGGATGCTTTTACAATGATTAAAAAAGCTTCGCTGATGACGGCTCTCTCCGTCACGGCATTTTCTGGCTGGGCGCAAGACAGCAATTCAGATACGTTAGTGGTGACAGCAAATCGTTTTCAACAGCCGGTCAATACGGTTCTTGCACCGACCGATGTGGTCACCCGCGAAGATATCGATCGCTGGCAGGCGAAGGATTTGAATGACGTTATGCGTCGACTGCCGGGGGTGGATATTGCCCAGAACGGGGGAATGGGACAGAGCTCTTCTTTATTTGTCCGCGGTACCGAGGCCAAGCAGGTTCTGGTGCTGATCGATGGCGTTCCCATGCCGCGCCCCGGTATTACAAACAATCCTGACCTCAATCAAATACCGCTTTCTCTGGTACAACGCGTGGAATACATCCGCGGCCCGCGTTCGGCTATTTATGGTTCCGGCGCGATGGGCGGCGTAATTAACGTCATCACCCACTCTGATAAAGAAGAATCTAAGATTACCGCAGGCGTCGGTTCTGAAGGCTATCAGCAATACGACGGCACGCTTCGCCATCGCTTCGGTGATACGGTGGCGACGGTCGCCGGTTCCTATGAGGGCAATAAGGGCTTTAACGTTCAGCCTGACTCGAGCTGGTCTCACGATCAGGATCGCGATGGTTTCCGCAGCAAAGCGTTCTGGGGCGGTCTTGAACATAAATTTAACGATAACCTGAACGGTTTCTTCCGTGGGCGTAGCTATACCAATAATAGCGATTACGATCTGGGCAGCCCGCCATACAGCCCTGCCTACAGTGCAGATGAAGAGCAGCTCTATAACCAGAGCTGGGACGCGGGCCTGACATTCAGCTCCGGGATCTACTCTTCACAACTGATTGCCAGCTATCAGAAGGTCAAAGACTACAACTACAGCAGCATATACGGCCGTTACAATGATGGTACGACGCTCGATCGGATGACTCAGCGTAACCTGCAGTGGGGAAATAACGTTATTGTTGGCCACGGTTCGGTGAGCGCCGGCGTCGACTGGCAACAGCAGCGGCTGACCTCGTCGGATACGGTCATATCGGATACCTACAAGCGTGATAACACCGGCCTGTATCTGACCGGTCAGCAGCAGTTTGGCGATGTTACGCTTGAAGCGTCCGGTCGCGAAGACCATGACGAGCAGTTTGGCTGGCACGGGACCTGGCAGACCACCGCCGGTTGGGAATTCGTGGAAAACTATCGCGTAACCCTCGGCTATGGTACCGGCTTCCTCGCGCCTTCGCTGGGACAGCAGTTTGGTTCGACCCGTTTTGGTATCAGTTCAAACCCGAACCTGAAGCCTGAAGAGTCCCAACAATGGGAAGCCGGGCTTGACGGTCTCACCGGGCCGCTGGACTGGCGCCTGTCTGCGTATCATTACAAGATCACCAATCTGATTACCTATTACTCGGATCCTGTCACCTATGAAGGTGAGTATGACAATATCAATGCCGCAACCATTAAAGGCGTTGAGTGGACCGGTAATATCGATACCGGCATTTTCAGCCACCGCGTCACGTTGCAGTACGTCGACCCGCGTAATGATGACAATGGTGAAGTCCTGGCCAGACGTTCTAAGCGACAGGCGAAGTACCAGCTGGACTGGACAATGTTCAACGTCGATATGGATGTATCGTGGCAGTATTACGGTAAGCGCTACGATAACAACACGTCTCAGTACAATAATACGCAGCGCATTTTGCCAAGCTACAGCACTGTTGATGTTTCTGCCGCGTATCCGATCACCGATCACCTGACAGTTCGTGGTAAAATAGCTAACCTGTTCGATAAAGATTACGAGACAGCTTATGGCTACCAAACTGCAGGACGAGAATACTACTTGTCTGGCAGCTACACCTTCTGATCCACGTCCCACCGTGCTGGTGTTTGACTCCGGCGTCGGTGGGCTGTCGGTTTATCATGAGATTCGGCAGCTTCTGCCGAATCTGCATTACATCTACGCTTTCGATAACGTCGCTTTTCCTTACGGGGAGAAGAGTGAAGAATTTATCGTTGAACGCGTGCTCGAAATTGTCACTGCCGTTCAACAACGTTATCCGCTGGCGCTGGCCGTCATTGCCTGCAACACCGCCAGCACGGTCTCTCTTCCCGCCCTTCGTGAAAAATTCGCTTTTCCTGTCGTGGGAGTCGTCCCGGCGATTAAACCCGCGGCGCGTTTAACGGCGAACGGTATTGTTGGTCTGCTGGCGACGCGTGGAACGGTCAAGCGTCCTTACACCCGCGAGCTGATAAGCCGTTTCGCGAATGAATGTAAGATAGAGATGCTGGGTTCCGCTGAACTCGTTGAGCTGGCGGAAGCGAAGCTGCACGGCGAACCGGTCCCGCTGGAGGAGTTGCGGCGTATTCTGCGCCCGTGGCTGCGAATGGCGGAACCGCCTGATACGGTTGTGCTGGGCTGCACACATTTCCCTCTCTTACAGGAAGAGCTGCAGCAGGTGCTGCCGGAAGGGACGCGGATGATAGATTCAGGTGCTGCGATTGCGCGTCGTACCGTCTGGCTGCTGGAACATGAAGCGCCAGATGCGAAATCCAGTGATCCGAATATGGCTTATTGCATGGCGCTGACGGCCGAAACTGAACAACTTTTGCCCGTTTTACAGCGTTATGGCTTTGAGACGCTGGAAAAACTGCCACTTTAATCGCGTTTTGCACAAAAAAGAGACGGTTGAAAAGTTTTTTTAAAACAGGGCTTGTCAACGTCTCAGAACTCCCTATAATGCGCCTCCACTGACACGGAACAACGGCACGCAAGCCGCCGGGTCAGCGGGGTTCAGAGATGAACACCAACGGAGAAAAGCGAAAATAAACGCTTGACTCTGAATGAGGAAAACGTATTATACGGGACCTCGCGACAGAGCGCTCAGCGCCGTCGCACTGCTCTTTAACAATT
>NZ_MTEG01000025.1:0-102314 GCF_002108615.1 Klebsiella sp. YJ | reverse complement strand
TCGCGGTATGCAACGCATGACTCGGGGACCTTGTGGATTGCTGGTCCTTCAATGGTCGGGGACTTTCACCCCTTGATCTCTACCGGTCACCCGGCGCACACTGTATACATATACAGTATTATCAATCGATGAGAGAAATCAAGGGCTGCTGGCGTGATAACGGAGTACTGGCCGCGTATCCCTCTGATTTAATAACGACTCTTTCTGCTTAAGGGAAAGCTCTGGTTTACAGGGCAACCGTGAGAAAAACCGGACGATAAAGCAAAGCGACGGTCACCGGCCAGCGCGCGAAGATATATCACTCGTCAGATGGCCTCTGCCTGCCCACCACAAACAAGAGCACCGGCAGACGAAGTGACCAGAAAATTGGCAAAGAGTAAGTCGCATCTCTGGAAATTTCCGCCGATTGGGAGGAGGATAGTCTTTGTGCAACCGACCGTTATGGGCCATCGCTATCCCCATCATACCGGCGATGTACCCGAGATACTGAACTGGAGATTCTTATGTATTACACGTTAGGAGATACCACCCTCCACTTTTATCGCTATCAGTGCCGCTTCTACGTCGCCCATTGGGACGGCGGCAATGTCATGAGCGATAAGTTCAAGCAGTTCATTGAGTTGATTACCGAAAAAACCGGTATTGATTCTAAGCGCGTCGAAGCCGTTGCGCGGGACTACTTCAATAACGTGGATTGACGCCGGTCGGAATCCGCATACGTCATACGTCTTTATTTCTCATTCGGGCACAGCCCCCCGGTGAGCGTTTACCAATCAACAGCCCGCCATTACCCGCTCGCGGAGGGCTGTCGCGCGCGATCCACGCGCGTATTGTGCTAAACAGTCCACTTCAGCAGGTCTCCCACGAGGCCTGCAGCCGCATTTTTGACTAAAGCATCCGCCACGCCGCACGATTGCCATTTCCAGTGAGTTATTAATCAGATATCACCTGCTAGCGGCCTCTTTTTCTGCTTATCTGCCTCACAGACCAACCACGGTGTATCCGATGTTTTTGAGCGAAAAATCCATTATCAATGACCATATAATGCTACGCCATCGGGGCGCAATTGGCATAAAATCTCGCACCAACAGAGCAAACAGAATTAAAAAAACTTTTTTCACATTCCATTAAAATATTTAGTTAGGATTTTTCTTAATCCTGGAGTAGATTCGCTTTCATAAAAGCAAGAATATCCATGAACTTCTCGGGGACTAAACCACATGGCAAACTTATTCTTTTTAGTATTAGCTATAGTACTGCTTCTGGTTGCTGTTTTTTCTCTCGTTTCCTATATCAAAGACAGAAAAAAGCAGCAGTTTACGTTCAAAAAAAGGCGTTAATAACAAAGCCACAACAGGAGAGGCACGCATCTGTGAACTTTCTAAAGTGAATTTAACTTAATGATCGAGAGTCTGACATGGCCAGTTTAACGCGATATCGCGTCAAAGATTGACGTCGCTTTAAACGCACAGGTCATGAGTTTTAGCAAAATTACGCATAAGCAAATCCAATTAATAATATTGCATTAATAAGATTTTAATTTCTCTTGGGTTAAGCAAGATAGTTATTTAGCGACCTTATCAACACCGACGGTATGATTGGTGCTGACAGGCCGTGCCGCGAAATTAAAATGCTGTTTGTCCTCACGGTGGTCTGCTGCTGGCCACCTGAGTTCACCCGCCGGTGTCATCCCTCCGCCCCCTTCCCGAGACATTAGCAAGACAGAGCCGGCCAAATCCAGTCAGGTCGGTCTGACTTTACCGCAGAGTGGTCAACGCCGTGTCGCCGGTCTTATATGATGTCATTAACGTGCCCATTTCTATCTCCTTTCGTCATGAGAAAGAGCATGGTACTTGCGACACCATTCGCGATGTCATAAGAGAATCCCGGTGTATTCCAGGCACAGGCGCAATCCATTCTCCCCTGTCGCATCGACCAGAGTGAGTTCAGGCATATTTATCACCCATGCTATTTCACACTCCGACACAATTGTTACCCACAGCAATGCCCTTGCACATTATCTTTACCGGTATTGACTAAGCCTGACCGTCGATTCATAAAACAAATCATAAAATCAAGATAACGCTCACTCCCCATTTTTTTATCAACCCCAGAAATATTGTTTTCCTCAACACTGCTCTCTGACTAGCGGCAGACATTTTGTTTAAAATAAACCAAAACAAACTATTACAACGTATTAATTCATTGTTTAATAGGATTTTTCTTATCAAAGCAAGCCTGTATCTCATTTTTGCCACACCTCTTGCAAAGATAATCTTAGTGAAATATCTTAGCTGCAATGCATTAACAAAAGAAAAGTTATAAAAAACACAACATTATCATATCCTGCCCTGACTATTGACTGTGAATACTAATGACTAAAATTTTACTTAATATAAAAAACATTTATTTCAGACTTGCTATGATAAAATTAATTGAAGATATCATGGCCGAGAATGAAAACATCACTTATGACTTCACCTACAATATAAAAAATATCAGCGCCGCCGATATCATCATTACAGAAATGGTCGCGGGAGAGTTTTCCTTATGTCATGACACGCTAAATAACAGAGGTGATGCCGCGAGAATTTTCATCATTCATCCACAAAAGGGACCCATTATAAAAAATCCGCTCCCCAACTGTATTAAAGGTTCTGTTTTTATTTACGAAAAAGATTTGCTTATCAATATCAAAAAGATCATTGCAAAAGCACTGGATGTTAACCGCATAAAAACCACAGATGAATCAGCATCATGTAGCCTCAGAAGGTGTCTTGACTGCCAGTGTAAATCGGTCACCGCGATACAACTAAAAATTCTCTATGCCACCAGTATCGGATTAAATACTTCCGATATTGCCAAAAAATTAAGCATGAACTATAAAACAGTATTTTCACACAAAAGAAATGTAATGAATAAATTTAACCTCGCCAACAAGCAGGAACTGCAAAAATTTGCCAATCTGTTTGCCAGAAAAAGAAGTGAGTCATAATATGGCCTGCGTCCGTGCTAATAAACGATGAATCAGAGACGCATCTGGCTTTTACATCATATTAATAATATATATCGGTTACACTCTAAAAAAGTCATAGTCTTCCGCTCCTGTCCCCTGCGCGACGCTAACATAGCGGTAATGAGCCCCCTATATGTTGATATTTATACTGTTGCTGCGACAAGATCAGCATGGGCCTGCGCAAAAGGGAGATGTCTCCCCCCTCTGACACAACGTCAGCACGTGCCGTCAGTCCATCAATATTGCCAAAAAACAGGGCGCGGATAACCGCGCCCTGTTAAACGGTGCTGAGGTAACAATTACGGGTGCTTTTCGATATACATCGTACGGCTATAGGCAACATCTTCCGGGTTATTAATCGGATACCCTTTCAGCCACGGCTTAATCAACCGCCCGTTGGTATACTGGTAAATCGGGGCGATAGGCGCTTTACTCATGATGATTTTTTCCGCCGCATTGTAATCATCATTGCGCGCTTTCTCCGAGGTTTCCAGCGCCGCCTGGCTCAGAATCTTGTCATAAGCCGGGTCGTTAAAACGGGAGATATTCCCGCTGTGGGTCGAGGTCAGCAGCGACAGGAAAGTGGAAGACTCATTATAATCCCCTACCCATGAAGCGCGAATCACATCAAAATTGCCGGTATTGCGGCTATCGATATAAGTTTTCCACTCTTGATTCTGCAGCTTCACATCCACGCCGAGATTCTTCTTCCACATCGAAGCAACCGCAATCGCGATTTTCTGGTGGTTTTCCGAAGTGTTATACAGCAGCGTCAGCTGCAGCGGACGACCGGGACCGTAGCCTGCCGCCTGCAATAACGCTTTGGCCTGAGCATTCAGCTCGGCCTGGCTCATGCTTTCCATCTGCGACGGCTGCGGTGTAAACCCGGCGGTCACGTCCGGCGTAAAGTGCCAGGCCGGTTTTTCGCCGGTTCCCAGTACCTTCTCCGCCATCAGACGACGGTCGATAGTCATGCTCAGCGCCAGACGCACGCGCTCATCGGCGGTAGGACCTTTCTGGGTATTAAAGGCGTAGTAATAGGTTCCCAGCTGCGGCGGCGTATACACCTGACCCGGAATATCCTTCAGCAATTTCTGATACAGATTCTTCGGGAAAGACTCGGTGATATCAATATCGCCGGCCAGATAGCGTTTCGTTGCCGAGGATTCCTGATTAATCGGGACAAACGTCACCTGCTGAATGACCGTTTTCGCATTATCCCAATAGTGGCTGTTTGGGACGACCACCAGTTTTTCGTTAACCACGCGATCTTTTAAAACGTAAGCGCCGTTGCCGATAAGATTGCCCGGACGCGTCCAGTTGGCACCGCTCTCCACGTTGGCTTTCTGTACCGGATAAAACGCGAAGCTGGCCGTCAGGTTACTGAACCACGGCAGCGGTTTATCCAGCTGCACGCGCAGGGTACGCGCATCAACGGCGGTGACGCCCAGCGTCTGCGGCGCAGCTTTACCGTCGATAATATTTTGCGCGTTGCTGATCCCCGCCAGCGCGGCGAACCAGGCGAAAGGCGAGGTGGTTTTCGGGTCGACCAGACGCTGCCAGCTATAAACAAAATCCTCTGCCGTCACCGGTGAGCCATCGGACCAGCGCGCGTTATCGCGCAGCGTAAACGTCCAGACGCGGTTATCATTACTCTGCCAGCGGGTCGCCACGCCTGGGATAATATTGCCTTTCGCATCCTGGTTGACTAAACCTTCAAAAAGATCGCGAATCACCTGAATTTCCGGCAGACCAACGGCTTTGGCGGGATCTAAGGATGCGGGTTCATCTTTAATATGCCGTACCAGCATCTGCTTTTCGGCTAATACGGTTCCCTGGGGGACATCCGCCGCCCAGGCAAGAGAAGAAACGCTGGCTAACCACAGCGCGCCGCATGTCAATGTGACAGGATACTTCATGAGATCCCCTTTAAAATAAAAAAACCAGAGCTGGCAGAGCGATAATTATTTGTTTCATCACCTGAAATTGCAAACGGCTTGTGATAGAAAATTGACCTGTCTACTGATTTAGCCGCCTCAGGAAACTATTTGATTCCGGGAGGCTTTTACACAACACTGCAGAAAATAACCTGCTAACAGGATGCCCTATGCCCGTTTCCCGTCCTCGCCCCCTACGCGGCGCCTTTCCGCCCGGTACGCAGCGCTATGGTCAGTCACATCTTGGCGCGCCGCTGCTCTGGTTCCCCGCCCCGCTGGCGGACAGCCGCAGCGGCCTGATTCTTGCCGGTACCCACGGCGATGAAAACTCATCGATCGTGACGCTCTCCTGTGCGCTGCGTACCCTGAAGCCGGAATTACGCCGCCATCACGTCGTGCTGGCGGTGAATCCCGATGGCTGTCAACTGGGGCTACGGGCCAACGCCCGCGGCGTCGATCTGAACCGCAACTTCCCCGCAGCAAACTGGAAAGAAGGGGAAACGGTGTATCGCTGGAATAGCGCGGCAGAACAGCGCGACGTGGTACTGCTGACCGGCGAAAAGCCCGGTTCAGAACCGGAAACGCAGGCACTGTGCCAGCTGATCCATCAGATCCACCCGGCATGGGTTGTCTCCTTCCACGATCCGCTGGCCTGCATTGAAGATCCCGGCCACAGCGAGCTGGGACAGTGGCTGGCCGAGGCTTTTGCCCTGCCGCTGGTCGGCAGCGTCGGTTACGAAACCCCCGGCTCTTTTGGCAGCTGGTGCGCCGATATCGGCCTGCCCTGCATCACCGCCGAGTTTCCGCCCGTCTCGGCCGACGAAGCGACGGAAAAGCATCTGTCGGCGATGATGGATCTGCTGCGCTGGCACGCTCAGAGATGAAGCACTCCGGTGCTGAAATGCAGCGCCGGCTCAACATCCACCGCCAGCCAGGTCGGGCCATCCAGATCGGCGAAACGCGCCAGCGGCGCCAGCGGGAGCGCCGCTGAAATGGCCCGCGACGTGCAAAGCATGCAGCCCAGCATACGTTCAAACCCCAGCTCCCCGGCCTCCTGCGCCAGAAACAGTGCTTCGGTCAAGCCGCCGGTTTTATCCAGCTTAATATTCACCATCTCATAGCGCCCGCGCAGCTGCGGCAGGCTATCACGGGTGTGGCAGCTCTCGTCGGCACAGACAGGCAGCGGGTGAATAAAGTTTTCCAGCGCGTCATCGGCGTCCGCCGGAAGCGGCTGTTCGAGCATGGCCACGCCGATATCCGCCAGCAGCTGACAGCGCGCCGCCAGGCCATCGCCGGACCAGGATTCATTGGCATCCACTATCAGCGTCGCCTCTGGCACCACGTTGCGAATGGCAATCAGCCGTTCGCTGATCAGATGATTATCCAGTTTCACCTTCAGTAGCCTGGCCCCCTTCTCCCACAGCGCGGCGGCGCTGGCCGCCATCTGTTCAGGGGTACCGATCACCACCGTCTGCGCCGTCACCACCCGATTGGGGAGTCCGATCCCCAGCAGTTGCGGAATCGTCTTCCCGACGCGACGGGCCTGCAGATCCCACAGTGCGCAATCTACGGCGTTGCGCGCTGCCCCTGCCGGCAGCAGATGCTGGAGCTGTTCGCGGGTTATGCCGCTTTCCAGCTGCTCGCCAATGGTGAGGATCTGCGCCATGACTGACGCAATGCTCTCCCCATAGCGCGGGTACGGCGTGCACTCTCCAACGCCTTTTACGCCGTCCTCTTCAATTTCCACCACCACCACCTTCGCCTCGCTGCGACTGCCGCGGGCAATCACAAAAGGCGTATGTAACGGCCAGGCTTCTTCGTACACTCGCAGGTTTCGCATTCCCAGGTTCCTCCAGGGGAAACATTAAATAGGATTTGCCGTGCCGATAACGGATGTCATACACTATCCGTGACGTTAACTATATGTAAACAGGAAGATAAACATGTCACAAACCGTGCATTTCCAGGGCAACCCCGTTTCTGTTCAGGGCACCATTCCGCAGGCTGGCGCTACCGCGCAGCCGTTTACGCTGGTCGCCAAAGATCTCTCTGACGTCGCGCTGAGCCAGTTCGCCGGCAAACGTAAAGTACTGAATATTTTCCCGAGCATCGATACCGGCGTTTGCGCGGCATCGGTTCGTAAATTTAACCAACTGGCCTCCGAGCTGGATAACACCGTTGTACTGTGCATCTCTGCCGACCTGCCGTTCGCTCAGTCTCGCTTCTGCGGCGCGGAAGGTCTGAACAATGTCGTCACGCTGTCCACGCTGCGCGCACCGCAGTTCCTGGCCGATTACGGTGTCGCCATTGCAGCCGGCCCGCTGGCCGGTCTGGCCGCGCGTGCGGTGGTCGTTGTTGATGAAAATGACCAGGTTGTTTACAGCCAGCTGGTGAACGAAATCACCGAAGAGCCGGACTACGATGCGGCCCTGGCTTCGCTGAAAGGCTAAGACCATAAGCTATCCCGGAAAATGGCGTCACCGCCAGCCTTCCGGCTACGTTAAGCCTCCGCTATGCGGAGGCTTATTTATTTCTGCGGCGCATAACGTGAAATAAAACGCGCCATCATCGGGCCGGTCAGCAAAATGGTAAACAGACGCAGCGTCTGCATCGCCATGATAAACGACATATCCGCCCGCGTACCTGCGGCAATGATCGCCACCGTATCCAACCCGCCGGGGCTTGTCGCCAGATAAGCGGTCATAAAATCGAGCGGCAGCACCTGGGTCACGCCCAGCGCCAACAGCGCACAAACCACAATCAGGCCGATAATGGAGGCGATAATCTGCGGCAGCGTCTTCAGGGCCAGCAGGAAGATCTCTTTATTAAACTTTAGCCCAACGCTCCAGCCAATGGCAGCATACGCCAGCGCCAGCAGCCATTCAGGCAGTTCCAGCATCCACCAGCCCTCCCCCTGCACCACCGCGCCCGCCAGCATCGGGAATAACATCGCGCCGGACGGGAAACGCATCCTCAGCCCCAGCCATCCCGCAACCATCGTCAGCAGCAGCGTCCACGGCAGCTGCCACGTCAATGGCGGAAACCAGACGATCTGCTGGGTCAGCGCCTGCGCATCGCCGCCCAGGGCAAAACGTACCACCAGCGCCGCCGCACCCGCGACAAACAGTACCCGCAGATACTGCATCAGAGCCACCAGCCGCACGTCGGCGCCGTACTCCTGCGCCATCACCACCATGGCCGACGCTCCGCCAGGCGAACTGCCCCACGCGCCGGTCGCGCCCGGTAGCGCGCTATAACGCACCAGCAGCCATCCCGTCAGCGCGCTGACGGCAAGCGTGGAGAAGAGGATAAGCAGCACCAGCGGCCAGTGCCCGATCAGGACACTAAAAATAGAGGGGGTCAGCGTGCGGGCGATCATGCAGCCGATAATGGCCTGAGCGGCAATAAAAAACGGGCGCGGAACGCGAATGTTCGCCCCGCGCAGACTCAACGTTATCCCGGCGATCATCGGCCCCAGCAGCAATGCCGCAGGCAGGTGCAGACCAAACAGGACCCCAGAGAGTCCGGCAGAGAGTCCCAGCAGTTTCATCCACTGAAGCAGATGACCCGGTGAAGTTGACATCCGTATTCCTGGAAAAAGATGAAGAAAACTGAGTATATACAGAAGCCGGCGACAGGCAGAAGCCTCTATGGCATCCGGTTGTCACCGGCCGCCTGAGCCGCCGGTGATTGCGTCTACTCTTCGCCTTTCTTCTGGCTCAGACCGTATTCACGCAGCTTGTTGGCAATCGCGGTATGCGATACGCCGAGGCGCTTCGCCAGCTTACGCGTGCTCGGGAAGCTGCGATAAAGCTGGGTAAGTACCGAGCGTTCAAAGCGACGCGTTATATCATCCAGCGACCCTTCCATCGCCTCTTCGCCAACCGGTAGTGAAGCCACATCGTGATCCGGCAACAAAATATCCTGCGGGCGCATCTCATAGCCTTCGAGCTGGGTCAGCGCGCGGTAAACCGCATTCTTCAGCTGGCGAACGTTGCCGGGCCAGCTATAGCGGGTCAACACCGTGCTGAGGTCGGCGGAAAGCTTCGGTCGCGGGATCCCCTGCTCGTCGGCAAACCGTGAAACAAACAGCTCCGTCAGCGGAATGATATCCTGCGGACAGTCGCGCAGCGGCGGCAGGTAGAGGGTGAGCACGTTGAGGCGGTAGTAGAGATCCTCGCGGAATAATCCCTTCTGCACCAGCTCCAGCAGATTTTTCTGCGTCGCGCAGATGACCCGCACGTCGACGTGAACTTCATGATCCTCCCCGACGCGCCGGAAGGTGCCGTCATTGAGAAAACGCAGTAGCTTGGTCTGCATCCGCGGCGACATTTCGCCGATTTCATCCAGCAGGACCGAACCGCCGTTCGCCTGCTCAAAGAAGCCTTTTTTACCCTGAATGGCGTCGCCAAACAGCTCGCTTTCCACCGCATCTTCCGGGATGGAGCCACAGTTCAGCGCCAGATAGGGTTTGTTCGCCCGCGGACTGGCCAGATGGCAGGCGTGGGCGAATAAATCTTTGCCGGTTCCGGTATCGCCGACGATCAGCAGCGGCGCGCTGAGCATCGCCAGCTTACGGGCCTGCTCGACAACATGGCGCATTTTCGGGCCGACGGCGAGGATTTGACTGAAGGCACTGGTGTCCTGCGTCGTCATGGTTTGCAGCTGACGCCCCATACGGACGGTGGAACGCAGCATCGCCACCGCGCCGGTCAGGACCCGTTCGCCGTGTTCGCCTTCAAGGTAGACCGGGGTGATTTCCAGCACGAAATTCTGACCGTTAACCACCACATGCTCGCTATGCGACTCCTGCGGGCTGCTCTCCAGCCAGCGCTGGACGTTAAAATCGGTAATTAACTGAGCGACCGGATGATTGCGCAGCCGCTCCTGGCTCTGCGCAAACAGCTGGCAGCTGGCGGGGTTCGCCAGTTCAACCTTGCCTTTGGTGTCCAGCGACAGCACCGGTTCCGGCATCGCCACCAGCAGCGCGCTAAGCGCCAGGTGTTCACGTTCCGACGGCATCCACGGCACGGTACGCACGTCGGTCACGCCGGCGATCCGACGGATTTCCGCCATCAGGCTGCTGAAGCTGGCGAACTCCAGCTCGGCAAAATTAAGATAAATTCGGCCAATGGGATCAATGTCGATGCCGCGCAGATCGATACCGCGGAGCACCAGCAAATCAAGCAATTCACGAGTCAGACCAAGACGGTCTTCACAAAAGACTTCAAGACGCATGGGAGTATTCACCCTAAAAAGGCCAATGACGGATGAATAATAGGACAGTTATTTGCTGGCGTGAAGATAGCTGTCAACAATTATTGACAGCATGGCGGAAAAACGGCCGTTATGGCGTAAAGATATCCGTTCAAAGCCCCGGCAGTCGGGGGAGCGACGTTAAAACCGCCGGTCGCCCGGCGGTTATCAGAAGGCGATCAGGGCTGCGGACCGCTTTTACTTTTTTGCAGCGTCTCTTTCAGCTGACCAATCAGTTCACGACGGAAATCGCCCAGCCGCGGTTTGTCGTCAGCGATCCACGGTAGTGGGCGGCACAGCTCCATTGCCTTAATCCCCAGACGCGCCGTGAGCAGTCCGGCGCCAATCCCCTGCGCCGCACGTGCCGAAAGTCTGGCCGCCAGGTCCTGCGACATCCAGTCCATGCCCACTTCCCGCACCAGTTCGCTGGCGCCGGCAAAGGCAATATTCAGCAGCACCAGGCGGAACAGACGCAGGCGGCTGTAATAACCCAGCTCAATGCCATACAGCGTGGCGATGCGGTTGATCAGGCGTAAATTACGCCAGGCGATAAAGGCCATATCCACCAGCGCCAGCGGGCTGACGGCAATCATCAGCGTGGACTCCGCCGCCGAACGGCTGATTTCCCGCCGCGCCTGGGCATCCAGCACTGGCTGCACCAGTTGCGCATACAGGCTGACCACTTCCCGGTCGTTTTGCGTTTCATGAATCGCCGCATACCAGCGCTGCAGCGCGGGATGCGCCTGATCCAGCCCGGCCTGCTGCGCCAGTTTCTCGCAAAACGCACGCCCTTTTCCGACCGCGTGACTGTGCATCAAATCCCGCGCCTCATCGCGCTCGTGGGCCCGCTGGCGCAGACGCCACAGCCGCCGCCATTCGGTGGCGACCGACCCGACACCGGCGCCGACAATCAGCGCTCCCGCCGCACAGCCGCCCAGCGCAATCCAGTCCTGGGTTTGCCAGGCGGTCATTGTCCACTGTACGCCCTGCGCCACGACGCTGACGCCAAAAATAGCCAGACCGGCGCTGACCATGCGTCGCCATAAACTCCGTTTCGGCCGCAGAACCGATTCGACTACCGCTTCTGCCGCCCCCTCGTCTTCCTCCAGCGCGTCGACTCGCGCCGGGGCAAATTTCGCCGCCTCTGCGCCGTCAAAGGCGCGGGCCGATTTCAGCGCTTCCATTTTCTCCGCTTCCAGCGGACCGTCGAAATCGATACGCGGTTTTAAGGGTTCGCTCATCGCAATTTATCTCCGATCAAAAATTCAAGCGCGGCATCCAGGCGAATATGCGGCAGCGGCTTATCGACGTCCATCACCTGCGGACGGAAATTCTCAAACTGAAACCCCTGCTGTTGCCAGAACGCCTGACCCGGCAGGCGCGCCGGAACCTCTCCGGGGTAGACGGTCAGCGGCTGACCGTCGCTCAGGCGATTTCCGCGCAGCGCGGGAATCTTCTCGCCGTTAACCTCAATCAACCCGCTCTGCGTCGCCTGGATCGATGCCAGCCCCAGACAATCCATACTGATGCCTTCGAACGCGGCGTTCTGCCAGGCGTCCTGAATCAGCTGCTGCAGCAGAGAAACCATATTGCCGTGCTGATCGACGGTGACGTGATCGGCTTTGGTGGCGGCAAACAGCAGCTTGTCGATCACCGGGGAAAACAGACGGCGGAACAGGGTTCGCTGGCCGTAATGGAAGCTCTGCATCAGCTGAGTCAGCGCCAGGCGCATATCGTTGAAAGCCTGCGGGCCGCTGTTCAGCGGCTGCAGGCAGTCCACCAGCACGATCTGGCGGTCAAAGCGCAGGAAGTGGTCTTTGTAAAAGCCCTTCACCACTTTTTCGCAGTAATATTTAAAGCGTTCACGCAGCATTCCGGCGTTGCTGTGTTTATCCGCCTGGGCCAGCTTCGCTTCGCCGATGGCGTCGACATCCGGCCAGGGGAAAAACTGCAGGGCCGGCGCCCCGGCCATATCTCCCGGCAGCACAAAGCGCCCCGGCTGAATAAAGTGCAGTCCTTCTCGTTTGCAGGCATGCAGATACTCCGTCCACGCGGCGGCAATCTCCGCCAGACGGTTTTCATCCGCCGGCGCCAGCGGATCCAGCCCGTCGCAGAGCTGACGCCAGCGAGCGGACCACGCCTCACGCTGCCCTTGCAGCAGGCCGGTCATCTGCCGCGACCAGCTGAGGTAATCCTGCGCCAGCATCGGTAAATCAAGCAGCCACTCGCCCGGATAATCGACGATCTCCAGGTACAGCGTGGAGGTCTCTTTAAAATGGCGGAGCAGCGATTCGCTGGAGCGGTAGCGCAGCGCCAGGCGAATTTCGCTTACCCCGCGGGTCGGCGTCGGCCAGACCGGCGGCGAACCGTACAGCTGCGCCAGCCCTTCGTCATAGGTAAAACGCGGAATGCCGAAATCACGCTGCGGAACCCGTTTGACGCCAAGCAGGCGCTCTTCTCTCACCGCGCTAAGCAACGGCAGGCGTGCCCCGGAGTGAATATTCAGCAGTTGATTGACCAGCGCGGTGATAAAGGCGGTTTTACCGCTGCGGCTCAGGCCGGTGACCGCCAGACGCAAATGACGGTCAACGCCACGGTTCACCAGCGCATTGAATTCAGTTTTGAATCGCTTCATTGCCATCCTGTTATGCTCTGAAGGAAAGTGCTTTGATTATAAGCTATTAGGTGAGGATAAGTAGAAAGATTCCCGCCAGCGCTGCGGGAGATTGACGGCTGATGGCATTCACCTCAGTCGCTGCGCGCCAGGCGCGCGCAGGAGTGCCTGCGCGACCTCACCCGTCCACCCCGTGGACGTCGCAACGATACGCCTGGCGCATCGCCTCGATAAATCATTTCATCCCGCGGGCAAAACGGTTGGCCAGACGGCTGAGCAACGGTTCCAGCGCCACCGCCAGCAACATTTTTAACGGCCGACGCGCCACCGATTTCACCGCCCAGCCGGCAACCCCCGCCGGGCCATAACGTAACGCGGTCAGCAGAACCAGCTTACCCGCGATTTTCAGGCCGGGTTTCACTTTTTGCCCTGCCTGCTGCCATTTTATGTTCATGCGTGACCTCAGATTTCAGTTAGAGCTGGCGAAAACGGCTGCGTAACGTAAAGGTATCCGACGTGACATAGCGTTCCATTTCGCGCAGGCGGCGTTCGCTGGCCGCCAGTTCTTGATCCGCCGCGGCCAGCAGCTCACCGCTGGTCGGCATTTTCTCGCCGTACAATTCACTTTCCGGCATCGGGTCAAGAGCGAACGTCAGGATGATGTACGCCACCACCACAAAGAAAAACAGGCCAAAGATCATCGCCAGTACGGTAATCAGTCGTACCAGCTTGACCGGCACATCCAGATACTGCGCGATACCGGCGCAGACGCCTTTTACCATGCCGTGCTGCGGCACGCGCCACAGTTTTTTATTCAGATCCAGTCCGCCCATTATTTGTCTCTCCAGTTCGGATGTTCGGCATCAAGAATGTCTTCCAGCGTCTGAATACGTTCGCGCATGCGCTTTGCATCGTCGGTCAGCTGCAGCAAACGCTGCTGTTCATTCTGCGATAAGCTGCCGCTCGCGGTGCGGTTGTTGTAGTGCAGCCAAAGCCAGACCGGTAAAACGAACAGCACAAACAGCGTCAGAGGTATGGCAATAAAAAGCGTACTCATGTGTACTCCTTACGGTGAGTGAACGGCGGCGCATAGCAGCGCCGCAACGCATTATCCTTCAGAACGTCGGGGCATCGGCTCACGACCGGCTTTAGCTGCGCCCGCCCTATCCGGCCCGCCAGTTCTGAAGGCGCTGGCCTCTGCCATTAGTTGTTTTGGTTCATTTTGCTTTTCAACGCCGCCAGCTGGGCGCTGATTTCATCATCCGCTTTCAGGTCGGCAAACTGCTGATCCAGCGTTTTCTGTTTACCAAAACCATGGCTTTCCGCTTCGGCTTCCATATGATCGATGCGGCGTTCAAAGGATTCAAAACGCGCCATCGCTTCATCAATTTTACCGCTATCCAGCTGACGACGTACATCGCGGGAAGAGCTGGCCGCCTGATGACGCAGTGTCAGCGCCTGCTGGCGAGCGCGGGTTTCGCTCAGTTTATTCTCCAGCTCGCCAATCTCTTTTTTCATCCGCGTCAGCGTTTCGTCAACCATCTGCGCTTCATTTTCCAGACTGCCGATAAGGTCGGTCAGCTTTTGTTTTTCGATAAGCGCGGCACGCGCCAGATCTTCTTTATCTTTACGCAGCGCCAGTTCAGCTTTTTCCTGCCACTCGGCCTGCTGGGCAAGCGCTTGTTCAATTCGACGGCTCAGCTGTTTCTTTTCCGCCAGCGCACGCGCCGAAGTTGAACGGACTTCGACCAGCGTATCCTCCATCTCCTGGATCATCAGACGCACCAGCTTCTGCGGATCTTCCGCTTTCTCCAGCAGGGAGTTGATGTTGGCGTTCACGATGTCGGCAAAACGAGAAAAAATACCCATAACGTTGATCCTCATAGTTCTGATTTCAGGCCGTGGCCTGCGATGATACTTACGCTGATTAATACAAATCCTGTGCCAACTTTTTATCTTATTGATTTTAAAAGGAGTGGTTGTTATCTGCACAACGGGTTGCTACAGTAGCCTGGTGAATCACACGAATAAATGGCGAATTTCATCATGGCGGAATACAAGGACAACCTGCTCGGCGAAGCGAACAGCTTTCTCGAGGTGCTGGAACAAGTGTCGCGGCTGGCGCCACTGGACAAACCGGTGCTGGTTATTGGTGAACGCGGTACTGGTAAAGAGCTTATCGCCAACCGCCTGCACTTTCTCTCTTCGCGCTGGCAGGGACCGTTCATCTCCCTCAACTGCGCGGCGCTGAATGAAAATCTGCTGGATAGCGAACTGTTTGGCCATGAAGCCGGCGCCTTTACCGGTGCCAGCAAGCGTCATCCGGGGCGCTTTGAGCGCGCCGACGGTGGAACCCTGTTTCTGGATGAACTGGCGACAGCGCCGATGCTGGTCCAGGAAAAGCTGCTGCGGGTGATTGAATATGGCGAACTGGAGCGCGTGGGCGGCAGTCAGCCGCTGCAGGTTAACGTGCGTCTGGTTTGCGCGACCAACGCCGATCTGCCGCAGAGGGTTGAGGACGGCCATTTCCGCGCCGACCTCCTCGACCGCCTCGCCTTCGATGTGGTGCAACTGCCGCCGCTACGCGACAGACAGAGCGACATTATGCTGCTGGCGAATCAGTTCGCTATCCAGATGTGTCGCGAACTGGGGCTGCCGCTGTTTCCCGGCTTCAGCGACCGCGCCCGCGAAACGCTGCTCGGCTACCGCTGGCCGGGGAATATTCGCGAGCTGAAAAACGTGGTGGAGCGCTCGGTGTATCGCCACGGGACCAGCGACAGCGAACTGGATAACATCATCATTAATCCTTTCCATCAACATCAGCCGCTTCAGTCGCCCGCCGCCGACGTTGCCGCGCATCCCACCGGGCCAACGCTGCCTGTGGATCTGCGGGCCTTTCAGCAGGAACAAGAAAAAAACCTGCTGCAGACGAGCCTGCAGCAGGCGAAGTACAATCAGAAACAGGCGGCGGCGCTGCTCGGGTTAACCTACCACCAGCTGCGGGCGCTGCTCAAAAAACATCAGCTGTGAGAGCTATGCGGCAGCATCAGGGCGCTGACCACCGTTGCTCCCAGGCACATCGCCGCGTTAAACCACAGCGCATACTGCGCGGCGCTGGCCATACCGAGCGGTAAAAACAGCGCAAAAAGTGACGCTGTCACCGCAATGCCCATCGCCCCGCCGAGCGAGCTGCCCATTTTGTAAATCCCCGAGGCGACGCCCACTTTGTTTTCCGGCGCGTTCACTACCGCCGTATCGGTAGACGGTGTCGCATAGCACCCCAGCCCGAGGCCAAACAGCACGTTGCTGAGAAAGACGGTGACGATATAGAGCGACTTATCGAGAAAGGTGCAGGAGATAAGCACAATCGCCACCGCGGTTAACAGCGGCCCGGTCATCATAGGCAGCCTGGCGCCGTAGCGCTGCAGCAGCTTTTCCCCCACGCGGATCATCGCCAGAACGGTCACCAGATAGCCCAGAGTCATGCCGCCGGTCTCCAGCGGGGTCATATTGTGCCCTTTTTGCAGCCAGATACTGGTGATCATCATCGTGCCAATCGCGCCGTTAAGCAGAAAGTTAGACAGCACGGCGGCGCTGTAGGCCCGGTTGCGAAACAGCGCAAAATCAATCAGCGCGGCATCCCCTTTGCGCAGGCCGCTGCGGATGAAAAACCCTGCCGCCAGCAGCGAACCGGCAAACATCGTCAGCGACAGGCCGCTGCTCCAGCCCCAGCCGTGCCCTTTGCTGATAAACAGATTCAACAGTACCAGCGAGGCGATCAGGCTCAACAGACCGCTGATATCCAGTTTTTGCTGCTGCGCGCCGGCGCTACGGCTTTCCGGCGTGCCGCGCAGCAGCATCAGCGCCACCAGCGCGACGGCAATGGAAAAGACGAAGATCCAGCGCCAGCCGAGACCGGTAGCGATGGCGCCGCCGACGAATGAACACAGCCCGCTACCGCCCCATGAACCGATAACCCAGAAGCTTACTGCGCGCTGGCGGGCCTTGCCTTCATACCAGGTTTTGATCAATGCCAGGGTAGCGGGCATGATGCAGGCCGCCGACAGCCCCTGTAAAACCCGCCCGGCGAGAAACAGCCATGGTCCCTGGGCCACGATCAGCAGCGCACTACCGGCAATACTCAATCCTAAGCCGATATGGGTCATGCGCATCCGGCCAAATTTATCCGCCAGCCCGCCGCTGGCGACAACAAAGCAACCGCTGAAAAGTGCGCTGAGGCTGACGGCGAGCGTCAGCGTCTCAAGGGAAATATCCAGACTGCTTTTCATGGCCGGCACGACGTTGATGACCGACTGGGCAAACAGCCAGAAGGTCAGCACGCTCAGCACGATGCCCGCCAGCAGACGATCGGTGCCGACAAACGGGGTGTCGGTCAGAGATACGGAGCTCATAATAGGGTCCTCCCGGTCGCGGGTCGTTAGCGCAGATAATGTTCCGTCAGGCCGCACCACAGCGCCGCGCCCTTGAGCAGGATCTCGTCGTTAAAATCATATCCGGGATTATGCACCATGCAGCGATCGGCTTCGTCTCCGGCGCCGATAGTGAAATAACACCCGTTCGGATTATGTTCGAGCATAAAGGCAAAATCTTCGCTGCCCATAAACGGTTTCACCTCCCCGACCTGCGCTGCGCCAAACAGCGATGTCGCCACCTCGCGCACCATCTGATTCGCGGCGGGATCGTTTTTCAGCACCGGGCTGCCGTTGACGTGGGTTAAGGTGGCCGTGGCGTTAAAGCTTTCCGCCTGGGCAACGGCAATATCGTGGATGCGCTGCAGGACCGTTTCACGTACCTGCTCGTTAAGAGTACGGACCGTCAGCTTCATCAGTACCTTATCGTTGATAATGTTTGGCGCATGTCCCGCCTGAATACTGCCGACGGTCACCACCGCCGGTTCAAATGGCGTGATATTACGCGAAACGATGGATTGCAGCGCCAGCGTGATGTGACAGGCAACCAGCGTGGCGTCAACGGTATGCTCCGGTACCGCCCCGTGCCCGCCTACCCCCTTGACCTCAATATGCAGGGTATCGGAGGAGGCCATCATCGCGCCGTCGCGCAGACCAATTTTACCGACCGCCTGCCCCGGCATATTGTGCAGACCAAAGATCCGGTCGCAGGGGAATTTGTCGAACAGGCCGTCTTCCACCATGACCCGCCCACCGTACAGCAGCTCTTCGGCGGGCTGAAAAATCAGCTGTAGCGTGCCATTAAACTGCCGGGTGCGCGCCAGATACTCGGCGGCGTAGAGAAGCGTGGTGGTGTGCCCGTCATGGCCGCAGCCGTGAAAACGGCCATCGACCTGACTGGCCCAGGCTTTACCGCTCGCCTCCTGCATCGGCAGCGCGTCCATGTCGGCGCGCAGACCAAGGCGACGCTGGCCGCTGCCGACGGTTAATGTCCCGACCACGCCGGTTCCCGCCAGACCACGATGCACCTCATAGCCCCATTCGGCCAGCAGGCGTGCGACTTCATCGCTGGTTTGATGTTCTTCGAAGCCGAGCTCCGGCTGTTGATGGAAACGGCGACGCAGGGCGATAAACTGCGCTTCATTAACCTGTAATGCCTCAATAAGTGGATGTGTCATTTTTGTTATTCCTTCATTGGGTTTGCGCGACACTTTCGAGTTTATGCGGTTAAAAAGCCCACGATGCGCTGTTTTTTGTTTTATATTGACGGATTATTCATGAGTGCTTTTCATACAAATCGGTTATGACAAAAAATAACCTGTTATTTTTTGTCTTTGCGGGGGCGTTACGGTGGAACACCATTCAGGCGATTTTAGCGTCGTGGTTCGCGATGTTCGTCAGTACAGTCAACAGGATAGCGATGCCTTAACGTTGCTGTGGGTGCTGGAAGGCCGCGTCGGGCTGCATGACGGCGAACTCCGCCAGCAGTTGGATACTGACGACCTGGCGATAGTGAACCGTCATCAGCGCTGGAGCCTGACCGCATCCGCCGCCAATGCGGTGATGCTGCTGACCCTGCCTTACGGCTGGCTGACGCGTCTTGACGGTGATTTTTTCGCCGTCGACTACCAGGTCGCGGACGCAACCCGCGATGCCGATGATAACCTGCGCCATCTGATGCGCCAGCTGTTGGTCATTGAACTGGTAAATCACCAGTCCCGCTACCGCCTGGAAGCCAATCGCTGGCTCAGTGAAATTGCCCTGCTGCTGGCCACTCGCTATACCCGGCCCGTCATCGCCAGGACACAGCGCGGGGCGGAGAAGTGGAGCCGCCGCATTGCCCGGGTGGTGGCGCGGATCGAGGCCAACTATCAGCAGCGGCTTTCGCTACACGATGTCGCCGCAGCGGAATTTGTCTCCGAAGCCTGGCTATCAAGACTGTTTCGCAAGGAGGTCGGCGTAAGCTTTGTGCAGTACATTACCGCACTGCGTCTCAACAAGGCGGCCGAACAGCTCCTCACCACCCGCAAGTCGGTGCAGCAGATTGCCCAGGAGCAAGGGTTCGCCAGCACCCGCATCATGAGCGACCTGTTTAAACGACTGCATGAACTGACGCCGCGTCAGTTTCGCCAACAGCATCCGCAGAGCCACCCGGAATCCACCCGCTCACGCATCGGTCAGGCCGATATCTGGCAGCCGGTCGCCGTGGAGCGCCTCTATGCCCGGCTGAGTGAGCCGGAGAAAAACGGCTGGGATAATCCTCCGCCGCGGCTGAATCCGCAGCAGACCCGCCAGATTGATCTGCGTCAGCTGCCGGGCCGGGCCGCGCCATTACGCCATACCCGAATCGTGGTCACCGTACGCGAGCTGGATGATTTATTACGTGAAGATGTCCGCCGCGAGCTGGAGCGGCTGCACGATACCCTGCCAGTCTATGCGATTGATATTAATGACCCGTTTCTCAGCAGCAGACTGTTCGCCACCGGTTGGGATGACCCGCAGATGGCAGGCTATGCCTGCTGGTACCAGCTGCAGCAAATTTTCAGCTGGCTGGCCAATATGGGCTGGGGGTTGATTTTGCATACCGGGCTGACCACCCGCTGCGATCTGCTACAGCGTTTTTTACGCCTCGCGGCCAATCATTTCCCCCCGGCGACGCTCGCCAGCTGGCGATTTGTCTGGCACTGGTCACCCCAGGCCAGCGAAGAGGCGCGCCAGCACGCCTGGCAGCAGCAGCGCGATACGCTGCGGGCGATACTGCCGCAGCCGCAGCTGGGGATCTGGCATCGCTTCCCGGAGAGCGCCATTGGCGAAGACGCACTGCTCCGTTCGCCGCTGTTGAGCGAAGCCAGCTTTCTCGCCTGTCAGGCTGATGCAAACGAACTGCTGGATCTGGCCCAGCTCGATAGCAGCAGACTGGCCGCCAGCGAAAACTACCCGGTACATAAACTGCGCCAGATCCACAGCGCCCTGCGCCAGCGCCAGCTGTCGCTTCCCGTCTGGCTACTCTCCTGGAATACATTGACCGGCAACACCCGCGACACCAACGGCCGTTTCTTTCGCGGCGCGCTGTTGATGGATAATCTGCTGGGGCTGGCGGATCAAGTATGGCTGGCCGGGTTCTGGCTCAACTCAGGCCTGCAGGGCGAAGCGCGGGCGAACGGTAAGCTGGATACCTCGAGCCTGGCGCTGCACTATCTGCACGGCCTCCCGCGCCCGGTTTACTGGGTGCTGTGGCTCTGGCGACGGCTGCGTGGTGAGGTGCTGGTGAATGACAAAAACCTGCTGCTGTTACGCCACGGGGAACACTATCAGCTGCTGTTACGTAATACGGTGGTGTTCAACCCCTGGCTCTCCAGCGAAGAGGCTTTTATCCAACGCTTCAGTCAGCCCTATAGCGTGCAGCTATCGGGGCTGGAGGGCCGCTGGCGGGTTAAACAACATCTTTTCGATCGCCATCACGGGGCGTTATTCCCGCTTTTTGACGCCTTTCGTAGCCAGAGCGGGCCGGACGAAGAGGATTATCACTGGATAATGCACAAAGCCCGCCCGGCGCTGAGCGTCTCAGAGGAGCGGCCAGAAAACGGCTGGCATGTCGTAGACTCGCTGGAGAGCAACGCCCTGGTTCTCTACGAATTTACCCCGATAAGTGACTAACCTCGCCACCATCAGATGACGGCTTGCCCTGTTTGACCCAGGCATCGATTTTCACCCGGCTCGCCTCGCTAGCCGGGTTAAACACCATCATGTTGAGGTCCGGGCGACCGTCAACGGTAAAGGTGGAAAACTCCAGCTCAATCATACCAAGCTGCGGATGATGCATGCGCTTAAAGCCTTCGCCCTGCCCGGCCACATCATTGCTACGCCAGAAGGCGTCAAATTCCGGGCTCTGACGACTGAGCTCGGCAATGAGTCGTTCGTTTTCCGTCGATGCTCCTGCCCGGGCAACATCAGCACGAAAGGCGCTGACGATAAGGCGGGCTACGGATGACCAGTCTTCCAGCGCGCTGCGCGCAGTGTGATTGGTAAACAGACGCCGGAGAATATTGCGTTCGGCGGGCGGTAGCCGACCGTAGTCGGTCAGGACGCGGGCGGCGGCATCATTCCACGCAATCACGTCCCAGGCGACGGTTTTAACGATTGCCGGAACGGGGAGCGCATCCAGCACCCGCTGTAAACGCGGGGTAATGTCGTCGGAGACAATCAGCCGGGTTTCCGGCGGATGACCAAATGCCAGAATAAACAGGTGTTCACGCTCCGGCGTAGTCAGTCTCAGGCCACCGGCAATACGGCCCAGCACTTCGCGGGATGGCGCTCCGCCGCGCCCCTGCTCCAGCCAGGTGTACCAGGTGGGGCTGATATTGGCCAACTGAGCAACCTCTTCGCGCCGGAGCCCAGGCGTGCGCCGACGGCCTGGCGTAAAGCCAAATGTTGCCGGATCGAGCCGTAAACGCCGCGCCCGCAGAAATTCACCCAATGCATACGTTGAAGAGTCGCTCATGCTCAGCCTGTTAGTCTTTATACCCTGATAATGTCTCTACTTTTATCGTATCGCGTTAAGACTACCATAGCCTGGATACTCATTCTGGAGGCAGGTTATGCGAATTTTTCTCACCGGCGCGACCGGATTTATCGGCTCGCGTATTCTCAACGAACTGCTGGCCGCCGGACACCAGGTCACCGGCCTGGCGCGTTCAGAGGCCAGCGCCCTCGCGCTGCAGACGGCAGGCGCAGACGTGCAGTACGGAACACTGGAAGAGCCGCGCTCGCTGCTGGAAGCGGTCACCCGCTGCGATGCGGTGATCCACACCGCTTTCGATCATGATTTCAGCCGCTTTGTGGAAAACTGCGAAAAAGACCAGCGCATTATTCTCGCCATCGGCGCGGCGTTGCAGGGGAGCCGGCGGCCGCTCATCATCACTTCCGGTACCGCCATGGGTGACATCGGTAACGGACTACCCGCCAGTGAAATGCACTTCAATCCCGCGCACCCGAACCCTCGCGCCGCCTCAGAGCGTGCGGGAAACCGGCTGCTGGATGCCGGGGTGGATGTCCGGGTGGTGCGACTGCCGCAGGTGCATGACACCACCCGCCAGGGCTTATTGACCTATTACATCGCGCATGCGGCAGAAAAAGGGGTCGTGGCCGTAGTCGGCGACGGGAATAACTGCTGGTCGGCCGCACACATCAGCGATGTTACCGCGCTGTACCTGCGGGTGCTGGAGCAAGGTCTGGCCGGCAGGCGCTATCATGCCGTTGCTGAAGAGGCCATCCCCTCTCTGCGCATCGCCGAGGTGGTGGCGGAGAAATTGCACCTGCCGCTGCAGTCCCTGAGCGCCGATCGCGCGGCGGCCCACTTTGGCTGGTTTGCCGCCTTTGCCGGAATGGATTTACGCGCCACGTCCGTCTGGACCCGCCAGCAGCTGAACTGGCAGCCCACCGGTCCGGGCCTGCTGGACGATCTGCGTCACCTGAATCACGACAAGTGACAACGTCACTAAAACGATGGCCGTATGCTCAGCTCGCCTGGCCCGGCCGCCCTTTTATCTCGCGCCCGGATATATTTGTCAGACAAAATTGATGGGCCACGCATTTTCTCCGCCGGGAGCGGAATAAGGTAGTTGCGGTACTCCATCGAGGATAAAACCGTGAAAAAATTACTGATATGTTGCCTGTCTGGCGAGACAGCGAACATCTTAGCGAAGAAAATGCAAAAAATAGCGGATGCGCAGGGTCTGAATCTGTTAATTAGCGCCGTAGGCCTGGAGAATGTATTTAGCGTTGCCCCGGCCTATGACGCCGTTTTAGTGGCGCCGCATGTTCAATATAAACGGGATGAAATCGCTAACGTGCTGCAAGACAAGCAGGAGATTGCGGTTATTGAAAGCCTGCCCTACGCCGCATTCAACGGCGACAGCGTGCTTAAATTTGCGCTGGTCAATCTGTCCCAATCGCTCACCTGACTGAGCATGAAACTATGCGGGCAGGTCGCAGATGGCCGGCCCGCATTATCCCGCCTCGCCGGCATTGCATGACAACCGGCGCGCCCGCCCCGAGTTAATTATTTGTAACTGGTAAGATGTGCCAATGTGAATTATAGTCTGCGCATCATCGTTCAATGGACTGAAAACGCACATGATTCCGGTTAATATTCATACTCTTAGTCGCTATGCGGCCCATGTCAGCTTGACCCACACGATGAAAAACCATCGGTCGCCCGCCCTCTCCGTAATGATGATCTTCTCCGATTTATGTATCCGTTCAACCCTGGACTCCTACAGTGAACAGGGCTGGGAAATTAGCGAGAAGCGCAGCGGGCTGGTTCTGCGCAGCTTTGTCGCCACCCATCGCGGTGGGACGGCGATCGAAATCACGCCGAAGGATTATATCGGTCGATATAACCGCTTGCTTCCGCTGTAAGCGCCGGTGAATTAACAGCTAACTGGAGAAAGTGGCAATAAAAAGATACCATGTTTCATTATCCGCCATACACCGCATGAATATGCTGAGAAGCGCCTAAAAGAGCACCATACCCTCAGGTTTTTGATGAATATCAATCCATAGTCCCCTTTGCAGCATCACGATCGGCGCGACCCGTGCTCTCGTACGCTTTGTCCGTTTATTCAGGGAGATGGAGGATAAAAACGCCTGGTGGTTTTACGAGGTATACTCGAAGTAGCGGTGTGGTATGCATTCGAACCTGCGGAACAGCACAACGGCGCAGCCGTCGTGATATTGTCCCTGTGAGCGTTGAAGGTGATGGAATATGTCATTCAATATTAATAAGATAGAGCACCGCTCTATCATCATAAAAACATTATGCGCCTGAAAATATCTTCTCTCCTGGCGGTAGCGTCGCTGCTGTGCGGGCAGGCTCTTGCCGCGCCCACGTTGCCCGCGAATGCCGATATTCGCGATAGCGGCTTTGTTTACTGCGTCAGCGGGCAGGTTAATACCTTTAACCCGCAAAAAGTCAGCAGCGGTCTGATTGTCGACACCTTAGCCGCCCAGCTGTACGATCGCCTGCTGGATGTCGATCCTTATACCTACCGTCTGGTCCCTGAGCTGGCCGAAAGCTGGGAAGTATTGGATAACGGCGCGACGTACCGCTTCCATCTGCGTAGCCACGTCCCTTTCCAGTCGACATCGTGGTTTAAACCCACCCGCGCCTTTAACGCCGACGATGTGATTTTCACCTTCAGTCGTATTTTTAACCGCGACGATCCGTGGCACAGCGTCAACGGCAGCAGCTTCCCTTATTTCGACAGCTTACAGTTTGCCGACAGCGTTGAAAGCGTGCGCAAGCTGGACAACCAAACCGTCGAATTTCGCCTGAAGCGCCCGGATGCCTCATTCCTCTGGCACCTGGCGACCCACTATGCGTCGGTCATGTCTGCAGAATACGGCGCGCAGTTGATCAAAGCCGATCGTCCGGAACAGCTTGACCGTCAACCGGTTGGTACCGGTCCGTTCCAGCTTGAAGAGTACCGCGCCGGGCAGTACGTGCGCCTGCAGCGCCATCCGGACTACTGGCGTGGCAAACCGCTGATGCCGCAGGTGGTCGTCGACCTCGGTTCCGGCGGCACCGGCCGCTTGTCGAAACTGCTCACCGGGGAGTGCGACGTTCTGGCCTGGCCTGCCGCCAGCCAGTTGACCATTTTACGCGACGATCCCCGTCTGCGTCTGACCCTACGCCCGGGAATGAATATCGCCTGGCTGGCGTTCAATACCGCCCGACCGCCGCTGGATAAACCGGAAGTTCGCCATGCGCTGGCGCTGGCTATCAACAACCAACGCCTGATGCAGTCTATTTATTACGGTACGGCGGAAACCGCCGCGTCAATGTTGCCGCGCGCCTCGTGGGCCTACGATAACGACGCTAAAATTACCGAATACAACCCGAAAGAAGCTCGCGAGCGGCTCAAAGCGCTGGGGCTGGAAAAGCTGACGCTCAAGCTCTGGGTGCCCACCAGCTCGCAGGCCTGGAACCCCAGCCCGCTCAAAACCGCCGAGCTGATTCAGGCGGACATGGCGCAAATTGGCGTGAAGGTCATTATTGTGCCGGTCGAAGGCCGTTTCCAGGAGGCCAGACTGATGGACATGAACCACGATCTGACGCTCTCCGGCTGGGCCACGGACAGCAACGACCCGGATAGTTTTTTCCGACCGCTGCTGAGCTGTGCGGCCATTGCCTCACAGACCAACTTCGCCCACTGGTGCAATCGCGAATTTGACGAGGTGTTGCAAAAGGCCCTGCGCTCGCAGCAGCTGGCGTCGCGCATTGAAGCCTATAAAGAGGCACAGCATATCCTGGCCCGCGACCTGCCGGTGCTGCCGCTGGCTTCATCGCTGCGTCTGCAGGCCTACCGCTATGATATGAAAGGTCTGATACTGAGTCCGTTTGGCAACGCCTCCTTTGCGGGCGTCTCGCGGGAGAAAAAAGAGGAGGTGAAAAAACCATGATTATTTTTACCCTGCGCCGCCTGCTGCTGCTGCTGGTCACCCTCTTTTTCCTGACCTTCGTCGGCTTCAGCCTGAGCTACTTTACGCCCCACGCCCCGCTGCAGGGCGCCTCGCTGTGGAACGCCTGGCAGTTCTGGTTCAGCGGACTGTTGCACTGGGACTTCGGTGTCTCCAGCATTAACGGCCAGCTGATTTCTGAACAGCTGAAAGAGGTTTTTCCGGCCACCATGGAGCTGTGTATCCTCGCATTTGGCTTCGCGCTGCTGGTGGGTATCCCCGTCGGTATGCTGGCGGGGATAATGCGCAACAAGTGGCCCGATACGCTGATCAGCGCCCTCGCGCTGCTCGGCTTCTCGATTCCCGTGTTCTGGCTGGCGCTGCTGCTGACGCTCTTTTTCTCTCTGACCCTCGGCTGGTTCCCGGTCTCCGGGCGCTTCGACCTGCTGTACGAGGTGAAAACGGTGACCGGTTTTGCGCTGATTGACGCCTGGCTGTCTGACTCGCCGTGGCGCCATGAGATGATCGTCAGCGCCGTACGCCATATGGTGCTGCCGGTGCTGACGCTGGCGGTCGCCCCCACCACCGAAGTGATCCGCCTGATGCGCATCAGCACCAGCGAAGTGTATGACACCAACTACGTGAAGGCGGCGGCCACCCGCGGCGTGTCGCGGCGGACGATTTTACACCGCCACGTTCTGCACAACGCTCTGCCGCCGGTGATCCCACGTCTTGGGCTTCAGTTTTCCACCATGCTGACCCTGGCGATGATCACTGAAATGGTCTTCAGTTGGCCGGGGCTCGGTCGCTGGTTGATAAATGCGATTCGCCAGCAGGATTACGCCGCCATTTCGGCCGGCGTCATGGTCATTGGCGCCCTGGTGATTACCGTCAACGTGATATCAGATATTCTGGGTGCGATGGCTAACCCGCTGAAACATAAGGAATGGTATGCCCTAAGATAGCACCTATGAGCAACATAAATAAATCACCATAAATCAGATCGTTAACAACAAATCATTTAAGTTTTAAGTGATTTTAGCACACAAATCTGTACACATTATTTTTTCCGTTCGCTCCGGCCATCCATTTTTTTGTTACGGGTTGCCGGAGCTACCTACTCTCCCCATCAGCCACATCTTCTATACTTTCAGTCAGAAAACTGGAGGTTGATATGTGCGGACGTTTTGCTCAATCACAAACCCGAGAAGAATACCTGGCTTATCTTGTCGAAGAAGCTGATCGTAATATTGCCTATGATCCCGCGCCTATCGGACGTTACAACGTTGCCCCTGGCACCCGCGTATTACTGCTCAGCGAGCGAGACGAACAATTGCACCTCGACCCAGTTCACTGGGGTTATGCCCCGGGGTGGTGGGATAAACCACCGCTGATTAATGCTCGGGTTGAGACTGCGGCGACAAGCAGGATGTTCAAGCACCTCTGGCAACACGGCCGAGCTATCTGTTTCGCTCACGGTTGGTTTGAATGGAAAAAGGAAGGCGACAAGAAGCAACCCTACTTCATCCACCGCAAAGACAGAAAGCCCATCTTCATGGCGGCGATCGGCAGTGTTCCTTTTGAACGCGGAGACGAAGCTGAAGGATGTTTGATTGTGACCGCCTCAGCTGATCAAGGCCTCGTAGATATTCACGACCGCCGGCCGCTGGTCCTGATGCCGGAAGCAGCGCGAGAATGGATGAGGCAGGATGTTGGAAGTAAGGAAGCCACCGAGATTGCTGCCGATGGCTCAGTGTCAGCAGACCATTTTACTTGGCACCCTGTATCTCGTTCGGTGGGTAACGTTAAAAATCAGGGGGCGGAATTGATTGAGGCTATCAAAATCCTATAGCTTTGATAAAGTCTGGAGTGTGCTGTGAGTTCAATGGGTCGATGCAACGCTAACGTGATCGACTGGCTACAGCAAGCAGTGTACCAAATATGACCAGTAAGCCGCCGAAAGATCTATCTATCCAGTGCCTGATTGCAATCAACCGACTACGTATCGGGCCTGCAGAAAAGCAAAGCGCCACCAGGCCAAACCAGAAAATATGCATTAATGAGATGAAAATTCCGTAGTAAATCTGGGTCATCAGCGGCGTTTCAGGTTTTATCACCTGCATAAATAGGCTGACAATAAAGATCAAAGTTTTAGGGTTTAGTACATTTGTCAGAAAACCGGTTCGAAAAGCAGCCAGGTCAGACATGGAGGGTGCACTATGGTCGGATACAACATCTTCTCGCTTTGTGCGAAGCATCTTGATACCCAAATAAATCAGGTAAATCGCCCCGGCAAACCTAATGGCATTGAACATCCATAAAGATTGCTGCAGAAGCACACCCAAACCAATCAATGTATAAGAAACATGAATAATGATGCCGGTCCCTATACCAAAAGCCGTCAGCAGACCTGCACGGCGCGACAATATCAGGCTGTTACGCGAAACCATCGCGAAGTCAGGGCCCGGACTGATAACAGCCAGTATAGTAATAGTGATAACAGCTAACAATTCGGTCATAATCATATCCACTGAGATTTAATAATCAGACCTGATTTTAAAGTTAAATAATCAACTGGAATAACGATGTTTTCTGACAAAGATAGTGAGTCTGACTCACCATTATTTTCTCCCCGCTTACCATCATTGCTTGCGTTACGCAGCTTTGAAGCTGCGGCACGCCTGGAGAACTTCAGTCATGCAGCCGCTGAGTTACATCTCACGCACGGTGCGGTCAGTCGGGCTGTTCGTCTGCTCGAGGACGAACTGGGTGTACCTCTCTTTGAGCGACGCAGTCGTCGGGTATTCCTGACTGATGACGGGCACACACTTTCGCGAGCGGTACGCGAGGGACTGGGTACTATTCAAAAGGCAGTTAATGACCTGCAGTCCCTCGCACGTCTGCAACATCGCCTTGTGCTTTCATGTGAACCAACTTTACTGATGCGGTGGCTGATACCGCGCTGGCCGGCCTTCCAGGCACAATATACCGGAACAGAGATACATTTGGCGGCGGGAGGGGGGACATTCTCATTTACAAGTGGTGTGGATCTGGCTATCCGTCGGGACGACTTTGCCTGGCCACAAAACTATTATTCCGCTCCATTGTTTACAGAAAAAGTGGGGCCTGTATGCCGTATTGATAAAGTTTCACAATGGTTTGTTAGCACAGCAGATACCATTCAGCTGTCTTCTGACGCAGAACATCTGCAGACGCGCACACGTCCCAAAGCCTGGCAGGAATGGGCAAGTGCGGCAGGGATCGCAATGACTCATAATGATGGCCAGGTATTTGATCACTTTTATTTCAGCCTGCAGGCTGCGGTTGCTGGCCTTGGTGTGGCAATCGGCTCCTGGTATCAGGTCTGCGATGACCTTAATAATGGAGTGCTGGCCGCACCGCTGGGGTTTGTTGAAGATGGGTCACGCTATTACCTGCTGTCACCTCTGCCCTTCGAACAAGGTAGTCCACAGACAAGGTTACTGACCTGGCTCCGCTCCCTCGACGAGCCTTAACTCTCCGGTTCAGTTCTTCGCTCACAGCGGACACTAATAGCAGCACAACCACTACTGAATCACTTGACTTTAAGCAGGTCACAGAACCTCGTCGTATAGCGAGGTGATAGCATTTCTCTCTTCATCTGCCATCCTGCCTGTATTCCCTGCCCTGCAAAATACAACGCCCCTCTTCCGCTTTTCTCATTGAGATGATCCAGCATTTTCATCAGCTTCTCGCTATTCTGCCGCGGGGCGTTGTCGTCGAACAGGTTCAACTGTGCCACGCCCTGGCTGTAAAAGTCGCCGAGCATCACGCCTGCTTTTTGATACCGGTAGCCGTCTTTCCAGACAGCATCAAGACATCTGGTGGCGGCAGCTATAATGTCCCGGCTGTCCTGAGTTGGGGTCAACAGCTTTACCGATGCGCTGTTGCCGTAATACGGTTCGTTCAACGCAAACGGGCTCGTTTTGACGAATGCGGAGATAAAGCGGCAATACTGGTGCTCACCACGGAGTTTCTCTGCTGCGCGCGAGGCATAGCTGCATATTGCCTGCCTCATCTCATGGTATTCTGTAATGCGGCTGCCGAATGAGCGGCTACAGACGATTTCCTGTTTTACCGGAGCAAACTCCTCCAGACCGAGACAGGGCTCCCCGCGCAGCTCTCGCACAGTTCGCTCCAGCACCACATTAAAATGCTTCCGGATAAAACGGATATCGGTGTCTGCCAGCTGCAATACGGTCTTGATACCCAGGGTATCCAACTTTTTGCTGATGCGGCGCCCGACGCCCCAGACCTCATCAACCGGCAGTGCAGCCATTAACTTACGCTGCTTCTCGATGTTGGAAAGGTCCACCACCCCGCCAGTCTGCCGCTGCCACTTCTTCGCCGCGTGATTTGCCAGCTTCGCCAGGGTTTTGGTCTGGGCTATACCCACCCCAACTGTCAGATGCGTGCGCTGCAGAACCGTCTCACGAATTTCGCGGCCAAAATCGGTAAGGTTACGACAGTTTCGCACACCGGTCAGATCGCAAAAAGCCTCATCAATGCTGTAAATTTCGCACCGTGGGGATAGTTCCTCTAGCGTTGTCATAACCCGGTTCGACATATCCGCATAAAGTTCGTAGTTACTGCTGAAACAGATCACACCATGCCTGCGGAACTGATCCTTCTGCTTAAAATACGGCTCCCCCATTTTAACGAACGGCTTTGCTTCAGCAGAGCGCGCTATCACGCAGCCATCATTGTTGCTTAGGACAACCACCGGCCGCCCCTTAAGAGCAGGACGAAACATCGTCTCACAAGATGCATAGAATGAATTAACATCAACCAGGGCAAACATCACATCACCGGACAGTCGTCAAAGCCAGGTTTGCTGATGATGTGTGTAACCACGCCGATCAGCTCCACGTCTGCGAGCGCATCACCTTCAATCGACTCCCCGTCTTCAGTAATAAGGACACCGCTGAGGAAGCGGGCGAACTGCCGGCATCCACAAAACGAAACGAGCAAAACCGCAGTAGCGATGGGTACTGATGCGCGTTCAACAACAGCAATTCCGCGCTGAGTATCAATAAATGTCGCGTGCTGACTTATACCAGTAGCTGCATAAATTGGTTCAGAATGGAGCATATTGACCTCCGATAAAACAACTATTTATATATACAGTTTTTTTATCAATGCTCCCGGTCAATATTGGTTACAGCTATCAATTTTCGCCGCTGCCGTAATATATTGATGTATTGAGTCAGGTAAGTCCTAAAGTGATTTCTGCCCTGAACTGATTGATGGTTTTGCCAGCAGCGCGAGGATAATATTTCCTGACTATGGTCTGCCACTATAGTACTTGCTCACCTGCGAGCTCTTGCATACGGTTCGCAGGTGAGCATCCTTATCCCGCAGGGAAATACTTGTAAATGGTCTTCACTCCTACCCCGATCACGTCGGCCACCTGTTGACGGGTTGCGCCGTTCTCCAGCATCCGGCGGCAACGTTCCACTACCTCTTCAGTCATTACTCTCCGTCGACCACCGATGCGCCCCTGTTCGCGCGCGGCAGCTAATCCAGCGCGTGTTCGCTCCACTATCAATTCTCGTTCCATCTCCGCAAGGGCGCTCATTACGTGAAAAAAGAAGCGGCCAGCAGGTGTTGAAGTGTCGATCGAGTCTGTGAGGCTTTTAAAATTGATACCCCGCGCCTGCAGCTCCGATAGACGATATCGCCCCGCCGGTAGGTTCCCAGTAATCAAATCCGAGATTGAGTAAAACAAAGTAGCGACGATGAAATGCCGGATTGCGGACAAGCTTATAGTCAGCTTCCAGGACGGCGCCGAGCCTGCATTTTGTTTGCAGGAAATCGCTGGTCTCCTGCGTGGCAGGGATCAGGATGCCTTGGGACTGTTTTATTAAGTGTAATTGTTGCGCCATGGTTTCTCTCCGTGGCGCAGTAGGTTAACGGTTGTTCAGGCCGTTGATTTCATATTATCAGAAGGCGGCAAAACTCGGTAGCCGAGTCGTTCAGCAAACTTCATAAATCCGTTTAGAGTAAAAATTTCTTCATCGGGCAATAATGGACGCATTGAAATTATGCCATTAGCCCTGTAAATAAGATGCCTTCCTTCGGCCGGGAAGCTACAAATAATGGCACCATCCGATCTCCTGACAACATCGTACCAGACATGATCATCAGGAACTTCAATACTATCACTCACACTATCCCCCTGAGCGACATTCAGACGCAAAATATAAGTCTGGTAGCAACCTCAAAGGGAAACGCGTATGCGATACTTTGGGAGATGCCCACTACCAGTAAGAGCTAATCAGTAAAACCAATCGTCAGCACTTTCCCACGATTCCTGCAGGAACTCTTCTATGGTTTCTTTGTCGCCATCTATACCACCAGAAACACTGAGCCCATTAGCCCCTGCCCGGCGAAGCGTTAAAGTAGTGCCCCCCCCCCCCCTTGACCGGAGTCAAGGGGGGAGTTGCAACTCAATCAAAGAAGCTTAAATTTTTCGAGGGTGGCTCTGACCTCATTCCTCAATCCAGCTTCATCCAGTTCATAGCTTTCCCTGTCTGATTCAGGATTATAGCAATCTGCAATAATAAACAACTCTCCTCCACAATGATTTATATCTTTATTTGGCTCTTCAACCCCATATAACTCCCTTCTTGCCAAAACTATATTACTGACAAAGTCATCCGCAGTGATTTTTTTATTTAAAAAATCCCTCCCCAACTCAATTAGTTTTATTTTACTCATAGAACCCCCGTATCAAGATATATTTTACAATTCTCTTCTGTCGGGTCAATTTTCCACCCAGATAAAAAGTCACCGTTAGCTCTAATAATCACCGCACGCATTGTTTTGGGATTAAAGTAAACTTTTGCCCCCTTATCTCTTCGGTACGTGCCCTTTTCGACAGTATCTTTATCAGCCAGGTGCGCTTCAATAGCATCCCTGAATTTAGTCAACGTTTCACTGTTTATCTTCGTATCGCTGATACCAAAATCAATGGCGTGTTTGTACTTCTTCTGGAGCTGCCTACGCGTAAATTTGCCTAAGTCCAGGGGGTCACTCAGCATCACATAAATCGGTTCCACTCCCGTCCCGGTCGCATCGGGCTGCCAGTAGATAAAATCCTGTATCTCCCGCTGATCTTCTACTGGGTATGTCGTAGTGACAATACTGTCAGCTTGTCTGATATCGGTACCCGTATGTGCTGGGGTCTTTGGTACCGGCCCCGTGTTGCCAGTATTAGCCGGTACTGTTGGACCACTAGGCACAGGGTTAATCAGAATTGTGCGAGAAGGAGCTCCTGCTACTGCCGGTATGGTAATACGGTCAAGTCCAGTCGCTTCATCACGGACTGCATTTAGCACCGGAACAGTTGCTGATATTCCACCTACACCGGTTTTGACCATACGTACTGACTGACGTCCATCATCATCAGTGGTAATGAAGCTACGTACAGGAAGATTAACGCTGGTCATACCCGGTTCAATGCTAACCTTCCCCGCCGCCATCAATTTGGCCTGCACCGCCAGCATTTCAATATCCCGCCCCGGAACTCGATCACTACCCATCCCCACGGGAAGTGGTGTAAATCCAGCAACAAATGCTCCAACCATCGCTCCAACCGGACTAACCACAGCAATATCCGCTACCGCGACAGCCCCTCGCCACAAAGCACTAGCCATCCATCCCGCGAGATCGCTCGCGGTAGTCATGACGCCGCCAGAAGCCGATGTTAGCTGCAGAGCAGCAGGAGCACGGTTTAGGACCATTGCCCCAGCTTTGGCTAGTGCAGCACTCCCCGCTGCGGCCTTTTCAGGGGTATATGTGGGTGTTGGTAAAATACCAACTTTCTTAAATAGGGCCTGACGAGCCTCCTCGACCTTCCTGGCCTCTTCTGCTTTTCTGGCGGCCTCAGCCTGGCGGGCGGCCTCAGCAACATCAGCCTGAATCTCCTTACTTTTACGATATGCCTCCGTTAACGAAGGGACCTCAACATCTGTATCCTTGTACACGGTACGGTCATCACCTTTTCCCCCGCCATTGATGGTATAAGGAAGACTGACACGAGTCATCACCTTGTCGTGATCCAGCCAAAATCCGGCTGGAATTTCGCCCTGCAACGTGGACAGATACACATTCGGCGACACTTTATTTTCTGCAACAATGGTTCCGTTGTTGGTACTTCCGCCAGTCCCTCCACTTACCGGGGGGGTTTTACCCAGCACATGTCCGGTTTCAATACTTCCTCCCGTATACATCACCCCATCATTACCATGCAGAGTTATTATGTTTTTCAGGCCCAGTCCTGCTGCCTGATCCGCCGATAAGCCGTCAAGTTCAATCTTTAAGGTACCACTCGCTGTCAATTCAAAGATAGAGAGGTGGACACCTGGATTTATTGCCTTTGCCCCTTTAATTATTTCAGCCAGTTTATTTTTTACCGCCGGATCATTCACTACCGCTTCAATCTGTCTCTGAGCTGCCGTATTTTCGGTTGATGAACCTCCGCTATTTCCTCCACCGGTACCATTTGCTCCACCGCCGGGAGTTGAATTATCAGGTCTTTCGTTAAGGTTATCGCCCGTACCGCCAACAGCTTCGCCAGCGATATCTCCTGGCCCATTTAGGTTAGTTGTCATTTTTATTATTTCCCAGAAATACTTTGATTTGTGGAAATAAAATTCTCCAGCGCAGTTACTTTATCTTCTAATTGAAGTCTCAACTCACGCTCTTCCTTAAGTGCCTCAACTAACAAGGCCACTACACCGTTGATGTTAACCGCACGGGCATCGTCAAGAACACTGCCGTCATTGAGTGTCAGGGAGGTCTGAGTTACTGATTGAGGTAGTACGGTCTCAACTTCCTGCGCAATCACCCCGGCTTCCGGCACACCCTGTTTGAGGTAGGTGTAACCGCCGATGCTGTCGAGTTTGTTCAGCGCATTGCCGATTTTTTCGATATCTGTTTTCATGCGGACATCGGAGCTGCTGCTCCAGGCCCCGTTGGTATAGGCATGTCCGTCGTTACGGAATTCATACCAGCCCTGTGCCCCGCCGTTGGCCACATGCAGCCCCAGAAAGTGGTGCTGGCCGATGCGTTCATAATGATAAAAATCTGCGGATAAATCGCTGATGCCCTGAAACCAGATGCCGTTGGTTTTCCGGTCCTTATTGCTGTTCGTGTTGTAAACACCGGCGGCTTTAATCCATCCGTCAGTATTGCGTTTTGTCAGCTGACCGACCGTCAGCTCGGCATTCGGTTTCAGCTGAAGTTCGTTCCAGTTTCCCCTCATGTCCTGGTAGGAAATTATCCCGTAGTCCTCCTGACCGGTTACAATTCTGGAGCCCATCAGCATCTTCGTGGTGATTTTGCCGGTGGTAAAATCTGTATGGATATCCGGTGCCCGGTAGGTCTGACCGTTGATAAGCGAGTCAGGGCCGGTGGCCTGTGCGGTGATACCGGCATTATGGGAAATGAAAGCGCCACCGGAGACATCCACTCCGTTACGAAGTGATACCCGACCAGTTTTGAGGTTAAAGGACAATGGACGAAGAGTATTCCATTGCCCATCTTGTGCCTGCCCATCAGGTGTTGTGAGGGCGTAAAAATCAGTGCCGTCATTGCGCAAAATGACACCTGTTCTGCCGTTTGCAAGCCTGAATCCGTTCGCTGATTTTGAAACAACCTCCCCGTCACTCACGACACGTTGACGCAGCGTGGTCAGGGCCTTCATTTCTGATATATCCTCGTTAACTCCGTTTGAGACCTGGGCATTACTTTTTTGATCAGCCATTTACGTTTTTCCTTGTCGATTGCAGAAATAAAACACTGTACATACATACAGTACATCGACGTTTGGCTTTTATCAACGCCTTGACAGCACAAAACGTTAATTTTTGATTAGCATCATAAATAAAAACCCGCCGTAGCGGGTTGATTTATCGGGATTAATTTTTTTGGTTTTGCTCTGCCATCTCGATGTAACGCGGGTCAGAAGCACGCGGGAGTTGTTCGCTCTGCAGTCGGTAAAAATTCAACCTTTCCCAAAAATACTCGCGAAGATGCTCGGGTTGTTCTCTTGCCACTTACTCCGCAACCACAGGCATGTTCATGCGTTCTTTGTACGCAACGCCGGACGCGGCCAGGTCAACGTTAACCTTGTCCTATTCGTCTTTTGATTTGTCTGCAATGCTCCACTTGCTCATAGTGAATTTTTGGCCTTTGCATAAAAATTTGAGGATATGTCGTATAGTTTCAAAGCTAACCTATCTCCTCTGAGCTCAAAATCAGATGCAAACGTTTTTATCAGAGAACTGAGCTCTTCATCATCGACACCTTCATTTATAACAATTAACGAATACCTTGCCCACTCGTACTCCAGACTGTTATCCATTAAATCATCAGCAACCCGGCCAATCTGTTTCGCTATCATCGAATAAACTTCAAACACGATGCAACCTCACTCTTTTATGATTTTGGGCCACACATTAGCATGGCCCACTATTGCTTGGTTTGCGTTAAATCACTGTGGGATTGCTTTGCGTTCTTCGGGGGTTTAGGCAGCATCCTAACAAGGATCATTAGCGGCTTTAGGGCGGGTTTCGATATAAATACCTACCTGACAATTACTCATACTACAACCGAACCATCTCTGCCAATGAATACCATCCATGCATATTTCAAGAGTTTGATCATTCCCTCTGAATCTAACCCCCTCAAACAACATGTCCAGTCGCTCCACAATAATACCACGCGGAGGATTTAATTTTAAAACAAGGACTATGTTACCTGGCCCACTACGTATTGTTATCCTAGGACCAATACACTCAACATCCCAATTTCCAGTATTGACAGACCATTCATTATCTTTAATAACGAGGGCATCTCTTCCAATGGAGTCACAAAATACCCCTGAAAGCAGCATTGGTGAACTAACTTCTTGAGGTGGACGAACAGATAGTAAAGAACGTCCATTAACCATAATCAAATGAGCACAATCATAAAAAGTGACCCCCGCAAATACGACTTCAATCGGATCACTATGGAAGTCAAACATTTCATTAGCGTGCCCATTCATAATACAAACTGGATTTTGGTTAGCCAGGGCTACAGTCTCTCGAGACAACCTTCCCCGTGCGCGATTTTGGTTGCATCTAGGGCACAATAAAGTCATTCCATCAGGATTATGATCTGTGGCATCGACAAAATCAGGAGCAAAATGCTCATAATCATAAAAGCCTACGCCACATATTACGCAACCGAAACCACATCTCTGCCTGACTTCTCTTTTGACAGCTTCAGGAATCGTTCTCGACAACCCATGATCATTAGTATTCGCCATTCCTACGCTCCTCACATAAACCTCTTTAACTATAATCGAAGCATATAAGGATAAATACCTCCCTGTATTTTGATAAGAAAAGTATTTTTTATCTATCACCTTGATTTTAATGATGATGTACAATTACCTCATCCCACAACTCACGCAGGGAATCATAAGCATCAGACCAATTAGCGGTTATATAAGCACCAATTTTAGTTTTGAGTTGAAAGTCCCTTAACTGCTCGGGTGATACCTCCTTCGGCACCAACACTTACCCCTCTGGAATTACCGGAGAGTTGCCAGGCGCAGCTTGGTACATCCGCCACAATGCCTGCGCTACTGTATGATTAAATACCTTGCCGTCCCACTCCATTCTCAGCTCATAACCCCGGTCATCAGCGCATACCAGGTCCATTTCTGACCAGTTCCAGAACTCATTGCATAGGGAGATGAAATGCTCGCGTGAGCGATTGGTTGACGTTTCCGCGATTTCCCGACAATTGTTGGTTGACGAACTCGAATTTTCCCGACAGTTGCCAGCCTAGAGCATGGTTGCTCGAGCCGAATCCCAGATGTACTGAGCCTTCTCTCGAAAATCAGGGTAACAAAGCGTGATTTGCAAAGCGCATTTGCGTGACCACTCGTCAAAACTAATTGGCTCCTGAGTCTCGCTGTCCATTGCGGCCAGCTGCGCGCGGGCCAGCTCAATGACGTCATCATGGGTGTAACAATGCTCGCCGAGAGCAATTCCGGACATGCGTTCTCTGGTTATGGTTGATTTGCTGGTCATTGGTTGGCTCCTTCGATAATCGCATTCAGGGAGTTGAGGACCATATCTGTCATGATGCCCTTGCCGTTCTCTTTTACGTGAGCCTGTATTTCACTTCGGGCTGCCTTGAGAACTCCGACACTGACTGTGACCATGCGCTGATTGTCTGCGTTAATTTGCAGCAAACGCTCCAAATGTGATTTTTCAGCCATCATTCAGCCTCCACCTTGAGAGGTGGCAGCTTCACGGTGCGGGACTCCAGCTCGGCGATGCGCTCCTCTGCACAGTCCAATTTTTCACCGAGCTCTTGGGCTATTTGAAACCACCTAACTCGCCGCTCTTCACTCACCTCCAGCGACTTTGCCTGCTCTTCTATACGATTGCGCATCGATTCAATTTCAGTTCCTTGAGACTCCAGCGCCTCTACCAGACCCGAAATGATATTGAGCTCGTCACTATCGACCAGTTCCATAAATTCGCTGGTCGCCTCATCCCTGGCTGCTACAGTGTCGTAATCTCTCGGGTTATTACGATATGCCTCGAGGGTTAAGCGATATTTCTCTGCCGCCGCTTTCATAGCTGGCGCCAGTTCGGTGATATCAGTCATGCTGCAGCCCCCTTCACGAAAATTACCCAGTGCGTTTTGTCCGCTTTCCCTGTGCGTTGCCAGATGGCCGGCTTCTCATCTGTCAGCGCCAGAATCTGGCTAACCGGTATCTGGGTTTCGTTCCATTTGAAGAAGATGAGTACGCCGTGTGGCCGCAGCACGCGAAACGCCTCTTTGAATCCTGCGCGAATGTCGGCACGCCATGTTTTTTTGTTCAGGCGCCCGTACTTTTTACCCATCCACGCGGTCTGCCCGACGCGCTCAAGATGTGGCGGGTCAAACACAACAACCGGAAATGAGGCATCAGCGAACCGCAGCGCACGGAAGTCGGCAACGAGGTCAGGGCTGATAACCAGACGGCGGCCGTCGCACAGCTTGTGCTCCTCAGCTCTAATGTCAGCGAATACCGCACGAGTATCTCGTTTGTTGAACCAGAACATCCGGGAGCCGCAGCACATGTCGAGAATAGTTTGCTCGGTCATTTGGCCCCCTCGCGCAACTGCTCAATTTCGAAGTCCAGCTCATCGGAAATACCATCCAGATGCGGTTGTACCATCGCTTCTTCGTACTGCCGATTTTCAGCTAGGCCTCCGGGGCAGATGTTATCGTGGCAAGCACGGGCAATTTCTCGCGCTTTCTCAAGCCCGCGCGCCTCTGCCTCGGCTACGATGCGATCGGTGGCGGGGGTTTCCATCGCAGTTTTCTGCACATCGACGTACCATTCGTGGTACCGGTAATCCAGCATCCCGTCGGCCTGCTCAATCCACATATCAGATGCGGTAGCAAATTCGGCAGCCTGCTTCAGCGCCACATTCTCTGCAGCCAGCTGCGTCACCCAGTCCTGCAGGTCCACGCCAGCTGGGCACCCGACAATCTCCCGGCACTTCTCGATAATCAGTGCCAGTGCTGTTAATTCGTTCTCGTTATTCATGCTATTGCCCCTGGATCTGCTGAATGATTTTTTTGTGCTTACCCAGCTCACGGATCGTGCCACGCAGCTTTTCAAGGCGGTTTAACTTCGTTTTTGCCTTACGAATTTCCTGCGCGACTTGCGCCAGGGTCGGTACGTTTAATTCGCCCTGGGGTTTAATCAGCGCCGGGATGCTTAGGACAAATTCTTTCGTCTGGATCGGGCTCTCTTCCGCCTGAAAGGCCGACTCTTCAGCATGTGCTGTTATACGGCGCCTACGGACGCCAGAAGGCGAAACGGACTTATACGGTCATCGTTGAGGGCTCAAAAATCACCGTTGAAGTCGTGAACCGGAAATGCAGCTACGTGGCGACGGCCATGAACTGTGCTCGCAGGCTGCGGCATCTTCCAGGACAATGCAACTAAGAGAGAAAACATGAATAACACTTCGCAAGCGCCAGATGAGATTTTGATAACTAGCGACGTTTTGTCCAGATACAAAATTTCTCGCAGCACGTTGTATTTCTGGAGCACTCCTTCCCGGATGCCATCTTTTTTTATCGGCCTTTCCCGAAGCCAAGGATAGATGGCAGCCCGAAAAGGTGGAGGCTTTCGGACCTACTCGCGTGGGAGGAAAACGTTGGCATCAAACCAGAGGCTGACCAATCAGGGTTTCAAGATGGCTCTGCCAAACAGCTAACCAATGCCGCTGATCATCCAGATAATCATGCAGGTTATAGCGTGCCATGACTCCGGACATATGATGTCCAAGCAATTTTTCAATAACATGTGGTGGCGCGCCTAATTCTGAAAGGCGCGTCGCGATAGTTCTTCTAAGGTCATGGAGTGACCATGTTTTCATACCGGTTTTGGCAATTATCTGAACTGAGAACAAAGCCACATTTGGCTGAAGTGGCGGCCTGTCATCCTCCGGCCCTTTACATCGTGACACTGTAACGACATGAGTCGAAACGGATGTTTCTTTGTAGGACTCCATCATTTTAACCACCGTCTCGGGCAAAGCTCTTCTAACCGATTTCCCGGTTTTATAATCGCTTCCCGGGATAGTCCATGTCCGATCGTGGAAATCAAACCACTCCCACTTTGCTGTTCTTATTTCAGTGCTTCTGCAGCCGGTCAAAATAAGAAACTTCATGATCAGCTGTTGCCTGTCCTTCATCTCAGGAAGAGCATTCCAGAGCGTTTTGATTTCTTCATCACTTAATTTGCGATCTTTGACCGCGGCGGTTAGTCCGACATCGGAGCGCCTCAGGGTTTCTATAGGGTTATTGCTAATCACCCCTCGGTTAGAGCAGAAACGGAACGTTCGCTGCATCAACCCCAACATTTGCCCAGTAACAACCCGTCTACCCATGCCATCAAAAAGACTCAGCCAGTGCGCCTTTGTTGTCTGGTCAACGATCATATTTCCCAGAACGGGATTAATGTGATTGTTAAAGTCCCGGCGATTCACCTTGATTTTGACTATCCCCTCGGGAATACAGTAATACTTCTCCCAGTAATCGAACGCTTCTTTGACTGTTATCGCATCGATTCTTTTCTGCTTTTCCAGCACGGTCTGGCTTCTTGGGTCCAAACCTTCCACCAGCCAGGATCTGAACTGCTGCCTACGCTCCCTTGCATGAGATAATGATACGCTCGGATAATCGCCAATCGTCAGTTGTACGGCCTTGCCGTTCCATCTGTAGCGATAAAAGAATGTTATACTGCCGGTTATAGATAACCTTACATTCAGTCCGTGAGCATCTGAAATGACATCAATTTTGTCTCTTTTCTTGCCAAGGGCCTTTCTTAACTTGGTGTCAGTAAGCATGTGTACATTCCGAAGAAGATATACAACATGAGTGTACACATTTTCTGTAAATTGAGAACCATCAAGGTTATCAGGATTAAACAGATTTAAAGCGGGGATGAGCGGCAAAGCCGCTCGGTAAGCGGAAACATTAAAAAGACGTAAAGTATGATTAACGAATATAAAACGGATTCATATGCCCTACGATAGCGTGTATCTGGAAAAGCGTCCGCCTGGGGCGCTGCGTACCGTCTGGCGAAAATTCTACGGCGACACGACTGCGATGATCGGCCTGTACGGCTGCGCCGGTCTGGTGCTGCTGTGCGTCTTCGGCGGCTGGTTTGCCCCTTATGGTATCGATCAGCAGTTTCTTGGCTACCAGCTGTTGCCGCCGTCATGGTCGCGCTATGGCGAAGTCTCGTTCTTTCTCGGGACCGACGATCTCGGTCGCGATGTGTTGAGCCGTCTGCTGAGCGGTGCGGCGCCGACCGTCGGCGGCGCTTTTGTCGTCACCTTCGCGGCGACGCTGTTCGGCCTGGTGCTCGGCGTCGTTGCCGGCTCAACCCATGGCCTGCTGTCGGCGATGTTGAACCATATCCTCGATACCCTGCTGTCGATTCCGTCGCTGCTGCTGGCCATTATTGTCGTGGCTTTCGCCGGGCCGCATCTGAGCCACGCGATGTTCGCCGTCTGGCTGGCGCTGCTGCCGCGCATCGTACGCTCGGTCTACAGCATGGTGCATGATGAGCTGGAAAAAGAGTACGTCATTGCCGCCCGTCTCGACGGCGCATCGACCTTAAATATTCTCTGGTTTGCGGTGCTGCCGAATATCGCCTCCGGGCTGGTCACGGAGATCACCCGCGCATTATCGATGGCGATTCTCGATATCGCTGCCCTGGGCTTTCTCGACCTCGGCGCCCAGCTTCCTTCCCCGGAATGGGGCGCGATGCTGGGCGACGCGCTGGAGCTGATTTATGTCGCGCCATGGACGGTGATGCTGCCCGGCGCGGCGATTATGATTAGCGTCCTGTTGGTCAACCTGCTGGGCGACGGGATCCGCCGCGCCATTATCGCCGGGGTGGAATAATGCCGTTACTTGATATTCGCAACCTGACCATTGAGTTCAAAACCAACGAGGGCTGGGTCAAAGCCGTCGACCGCGTCAGCCTGACCCTTGCGGAAGGTGAGATTCGCGGCCTGGTGGGCGAATCCGGATCCGGTAAAAGCTTGATTGCCAAAGCGATCTGCGGCGTCACCAAAGACAACTGGCGGGTGACCGCCGACCGTATGCGTTTCGATGATATCGATCTCTTACGCCTTTCCAGCCGCGAACGCCGCAAGCTGATTGGCCACAACGTGTCGATGATTTTTCAGGAGCCGCAGTCCTGTCTCGATCCGTCGGAGCGTATCGGCCTGCAGTTAATGCAGAATATCCCCGGCTGGACCTTTAAAGGCCGCTGGTGGCAGCGCATCGGCTGGCGAAAACGCCGGGCCATCGAACTGCTGCACCGCGTCGGGATTAAAGATCACAAAGACGCCATGCGCAGTTTCCCCTACGAATTAACCGACGGGGAGTGTCAGAAGGTGATGATTGCCATCGCCCTCGCCAACCAGCCGCGTCTGCTGATCGCCGATGAGCCGACCAACGCCATGGAGCCGACGACCCAGGCGCAAATTATCCGCCTGCTTACGCGTCTGAACCAGAACAATAACACCACCATTTTGCTGATCAGCCACGATATGCAGATGCTCAGCAAGTGGGCGGATAAAATCAATGTGATGTACTGCGGACAAACGGTAGAAACGGCGCCCAGCGAAGAGCTGGTGACAACGCCTCATCATCCGTATACCCAGGCATTGATCCGCGCGATCCCGGATTTTGGCAGCGCGCTTCCGCATAAAAGCCGCCTGAATACGCTGCCGGGAGCCATCCCCCTGCTCGAGCAGCTGCCGATCGGCTGTCGTCTCGGGCCGCGCTGCCCCTACGCGCAGCGTGAATGCATTGAAACGCCGCGCCTGACCGGAGCCAGAACGCATCTGTACGCCTGTCATTTCCCGCTAAACATGGAGAAAGAGTGAAATGGTCGAAACATTGCTCGAAGTCCGTAATCTGAGTAAGACCTTTCGCTACCGTACCGGCTGGTTTCGTCGTCAGATGGTGGAAGCGGTGAAACCGCTCAGTTTTACGCTGCGCGAGCGCCAGACGCTGGCGATTATCGGCGAGAACGGCTCAGGAAAATCGACGCTGGCGAAAATGCTGGCGGGCATGATCGAGCCAACATCCGGCGAGCTGTTGATTGACGATCATCCGCTGACGTTTGGCGACTACTCTTTCCGCAGTCAGCGTATCCGCATGATCTTTCAGGACCCTTCGACCTCGCTGAACCCGCGGCAGCGTATTTCGCAAATCCTCGACTTCCCGCTGCGCCTGAATACCGACCTCGAACCGGAGGCGCGGGAGAAGCAGATTATTGAGACGCTGCGAATGGTCGGCCTGCTGCCGGACCACGTGAGCTACTATCCGCATATGCTGGCTCCCGGCCAGAAGCAGCGTCTGGGCCTCGCGCGCGCGCTGATTCTGCGTCCGAAAGTGATCGTCTGTGATGAAGCGCTGGCGTCGCTGGACATGTCGATGCGTTCGCAGCTGATCAACCTGATGCTGGAGCTACAGGAGAAACAGGGGATTTCGTATATCTACGTGACCCAGCATCTGGGGATGATGAAGCATATCAGCGATCAGGTCCTGGTGATGCATCAGGGCGAGGTCGTCGAGCGCGGCAGCACCGCCGATGTGCTGGCGTCACCGCTGCACGACCTCACCCGACGCCTGATTGCCGGCCACTTTGGCGAGGCGCTGACCGCCGATGCCTGGCGCAAAGACGGTAAATAATCATCGGCGCCGGCAGCGGCTCAGTCGGCTCTAGTCCGGGAACACGCTCTGCGTCGGCAGCACGCGACGATCAAAACGACGCAGCGCGTAGTAAAGAACCCCGGTCCCGAACCAGCCGATAATCCAGGAGACATCGTTGCCGGCAAACAGCCACGTCAGCGAGCCGTGATACAGCGGGTTCTCAATAAACGGCAGCTGGATAAGCACGCCGACGATATAGACCGCGATCGCGTAGAGATTCCAGTATCCGTAACGCTGTTGCGGATCGGACAGCGCGGGAATATCCACGGCGCCCGCGGAGATCAGATAGTGGTCGGTCAGACCGATCGCGCTCCACGGGACAAAAAACGCCAGCAGGAAGAGCAGGAAATGGGTGAAGTTCTTTAAGAACGCGGGCTCGCTCAACAACGCAATCACGCATGAGATGGCCACCATCAGCACCACGAAGAGAATGCGCGCCCTCTTCGACAGCGCAGCCTGACGACGAAATCCGGAAACGATGGTGCTCAGCGACATAAAGCTGCCGTAGGCATTCAGGGTGGTGAAGGTGATTTTGCCAAAGCAGATCGCAAAGTAGATCACCATCGCCATCAGCTGGCTTTTGCCTAACCCGACGATAAAGCTCACTTCATGACCGGAAAACGCGCTGCCGGCGATGGCCGCTGTCAGAACGCCTAGCGTCATCGATGCCTGCGTGCCCAGCACCGTCCCGCTAAAGACGCACAAAAACGTTTTCGCGCCCGAGACATTACGCGGCAGATAGCGAGAGTAATCCGAAACGTAGGGGCAGAATGCAATCTGCCACGACGACGATAACGACACGGCCAGTAAAAACATCGGCAGTGAGAAATGGTTATTCTGCGCGATCGCCGGCAGATTGGCAGACAGCAGCAGCGTCACAAACAGATAGACAAACGCCAGCACCCCGACCACGCTCGCCACTTTGCCCAGCTTATGAATGACGCGATAGCCCAGCACGGCAATCACAATAATGATCGTGCTGAACAGCAGCATACCGGCCACGTCAGAGATCGACAGCAACCTTGCCAGCGCCTGACCGGCCAGCACGGTACCGCTGGCCGAAAAGCCGACATACATCACGCACACCAGTACCAGCGGCACCACGGCGCCAAACACGCCAAACTGCGCCCGGCTGATGATCATCTGCGGCAACCCCAGGCGCGGCCCCTGCAGCGCATGCAGCGACATCACCGCCGCGCCGAGCACCTGCCCCACCAACAGCCCAATCAGCGACCAGACAACATCGCCTCCCAGCACCACCGCCAGCGCTCCGGTGACGATGGCGGTAATCTGCAGATTACCGCCAAACCACAGCGTAAACTGGCTAAAGGGATGTCCATGGCGTTCATGATCGGGAATATAATCGATCGACCGCGATTCCGTTATCCCCTGCTCGCGATGGGCTGACTGGCGGTCGGCTGGTGAAAAAGAAGACATCGTTCCCCCGCTATAGCTTATTGTTATTGATGTATTTTATTTTTATATTCTGCTGTTATTGACCGTTCAGCCGCTATGCCAGCCTGTCTGCCCGGTGGCGCTTGATGGTCGCGACCGCTTTGCCTATTTCTGGCGCCAGCCAGCGATCGTCTTCCCATGTCGCCACGCTCTGTCGCAGCAGCGCCAACGCGTGACGCGTGCCGGCTGCCAGCATGTCCTGAGCATGAAACTCCAGCCCTTGAGCGGCCAGCAGATACTCGATCGCCATAATTTGATACAGGTTGGCCAGCAGGCGCTGTAGCTTGAGCGAAGCGCCGGTTCCCAGGCTCAGGTGATCTTCCTGCAGCGCCGAGGTCACAAAATTATCGAGCACCGCCGGCTGCGCCAGCTGCTTGTTCTCCGCACAAAGCGAGGCCGCTACGTACTGGGCGATCATCATGCCGGAGTTCACCCCGGGTTTGGCCACCAGGAATGCCGGCAGGCCGCTGATTAGCGGGTTAACCAGACGATCCAGACGCCGCTCGGCGATAGCGCCCAGTTCGGCCATCGCAATCGCCAGCACATCACAGGCCATGGCGACTGATTCCCCATGCGGATGCGCCTGCGACACCACTCGCCAGTTCTCGAGGGTGCCGAGAATCAAGGGATTATCCGTGCAGGCGTTCAGCTCGGTGTTAATTTGCCGCTCGGCATGAGCGAACTGATCGCGGCAGGCGCCGTGCACCTGCGGCATAGAACGCAGACTGAGCGCATCCTGGGTGCGTATCCCCTGGCTGGCGCTCAACAGCGGGCTGTCGGCCAGCAGTTGACGTAATCGGGCTCCGCTCTGCTGCATTCCAGGACTGGCCTTCAATGCCAGGATCTCGGCGTCAAACGCCACGATTTGTCCACGCAGAGCTTCAAAACTCATTGCGCCGGTGACATCGGCCCAGTCCAGCAGTTGGCTGGCATCGTCGAGGGCCAGACAGGCCATCCCGGTCATACACGGCGTCCCGTTGACCAGGCTTAATCCCTCTTTCGCCCCTGGCGAAATGGGGGCAAGCCCCGCCTGTGCCAACGCGTCGGCAGCCGGTACCACCCGCCCCTGCCAGCTCACCTCGCCGATCCCCATCAGCGCCAGACCGATATGCGCCATATGCGTCAGATAGCCCACCGAACCTTGCGAGGGCACCTGCGGCGTGATTTGCTGATTCAGAAAGGCGAGCAGCTGGTGCACGATGGCGCAGGAAATCCCGGATTTGCCATGGCTGTAGTTGGCGACGGCGGCGCACATAATGGCCCGCGTCTGCGCGTCGTCCAGCAGAGGACCGACGCCGCAGGCGTGGCTCAGCAGCGTATTGCGCGATAGCTGGCTCAGCTGCTCTTCGGGCAGAGTGATATTGCACAAGGCCCCGAGGCCGGTATTAATCCCGTAGGCTATCTGCCCCGCGTCGATAATATGCTGAACAATCGCCCGCCCCTGTGCGATGCGCTCCCAGGCGCCGGCGCTGAGCGCCAGTTGCGCCTGGCCTCTGGCGACCTGCACGACATCCTGCCAGCATAACGGGGCGTCGCCCCACAGCACCTGTTGATTCATACGGATTGTCCTGGTTGATGATGGCTGGAGATAAACTGTTGAAAACGCGGCGACCCATGCGCGCCGAAAAGCGCCTCCGGCGGACCGTCGCAGTCAATGGTGCCTTGATGCATAAACACCACGCGGTTGGAGACATGACGGGCAAACCCCAGCTCATGCGTGACCACCAGCATCGTGCGCCCCTCTTCCGCCAGGCTACGCATCACTTTCAATACCTCCCCCACCAGTTCCGGATCTAACGCCGAAGTCGGCTCATCAAAGAGCATGACCTCCGGATCCATCGCCAGCGCCCGGGCTATCGCTACGCGCTGTTGCTGACCGCCAGAAAGCTGGGCCGGGTAAAAATCCTTGCGGTTCAGCATGCCGACACGGTCAAGCAGCTGTTCCGCCTGTTCAATACACTCCTGCTTGCTGCGTTTCAGGACATAATGCGGCCCTTCAATCACGTTTTGCAGCACCGTCATATGCGACCACAGGTTAAAGCTTTGAAACACCATCCCCAGCCGCGAACGCAGACGTTCTATCTGCTTAGGGTTGGCCGCTAACCGGTGGCCGCGCGCATGGTGCTTCATCTCAATGGTTTCACCCCCCACGCTGACCACGCCCGCATCGGGTGTTTCCAGCAGGTTGATGCAGCGCAAAAGCGTACTTTTACCTGAACCGCTGGCGCCCAGAATCGAGATCACATCGCCTTTTTGCGCCTGGATAGAAATCCCCTTCAGCACATCAAGTGAGCCAAAGGATTTATGGATATCGCTGACGGACAGCGTCACGGGACGGGGATCGTGCATACTATTCTCCTTTGGTGGCCGGTTTGAGTGCTACGGTGGCAGGGGTTTGCCGGGTATGCGGCGTCAGACGACGCTCAAGCAACGCATAAAGCTGCACGATGATAAAGTTGAGCAGCAAATAGATAACCGCGGCGCAAAGAAAGACCTCCATCGTCCGGTAGGTTCTCTGGATAATTTGCTGCGCCACGCCGGTCACATCCCACACCGTCACCAGACTGGCCAGCGCGGTGGATTTCACCAGCAAAATCGCCTCGGTCGAATAGGCCGGCAGCGCATAGCGCAGCATCACCGGGGCGATGATGCGTCGCAGCAGCAGAAAACGGGACATCCCGCAGGCCTGTCCGGCTTCAATCTGACCAGAGGGCACCGCCAGCAGCGCGCCGCGCAGGATTTCAGCGGTGTAGGCGGCGGTGCACAGCGCCAGCGCCAGCACCGCGCAGATAAACGGCTCGCGCAGCAGCGGCCACAGAAAACTGTGGCGAATCACGCCAAACTGTCCCAGTCCGTAATAGATAAGAAACAGCTGGATCAGCAGCGGCGAACCGCGAAACAGCAGAATATAGCCTTTAGCAAAACTGCTGAGTAGCGGCCAGCGGCTCATGCGCAGCGCCAGAACCCCCACCGCCAGTACACCGCCGCAGAGAAAAGAACAGATAAACAGCCCCAGCGTAACCGGCAGCGCGGCGCAGAGCTTCAGGAACGTATCGCTGAGAAAGGCAACGTCGATAAACATAAACTCTCCTTAAGCCTGAGTCGCGGCGCGACGCAGCCAGGCGCGATTCAGGCGAAGTTCCGCCCGAATAAACGCCCGGTTGGACACCAGGGTGAGTATCAGGTAGCAGCCGCCGCCAATCACATAGAACAGGAAGTATTCGCGGGTGGAGCCGGCGGCAATCTGGCTGGCGCGCATTAACTCCGCAATCCCCGTCACCGAGACCAGCGCCGAATCTTTGAGGCTCATCTGCCAGACATTTGACAGCCCAGGCAGCGAATAGCGGGCAATCTGCGGTAGCATGATGCGCTGAAAAATCCGCCAGCGCGGCATGCCGATTGCCGACGCCGCCTCGACTTCACCGGGCATCAGCGCCAGGCGCGCCGCGCGGTAAACTTCAGCCTGATAAGAGGCGGAAATTAAGCCGATAGCCAGCGAGCCAATCAGAAACGGCGGCACCTCAATAAAGCCATCGGCGCCAAACAGCTGACCAATCGCCGAAACCAGTCCAGAACCACCAAAATAGAACAGGTAAATGACCAGCAGTTCAGGAATGCCGCGGAAGACAACCGAATAGGCGGAGCCGAACCAACGCACGGGGGCGTGTGGCGACAGCTTTGCTGCGGCAATCATGCCGCCGACCACCGCGCCGACCGCTAACGCGGCGAGAGACAGCAGCAGCGTGGTCAGCGTCGCGCTCAGGATGAGCGTGCCCCAACCGTTCTCACCAAAACTCAGCAGACTAAGCATCTTCAACCTCACTTATGGCGTGACATCGCTTTTAAACCATTTTTCGCTCAGCTTTTTCACCGTTCCGTCCGCCAGCGCGGCCTGAATCGCGGTATCCAGCTTCGCTTTTAAATCGGCATCGGCGTGACGAACGCCCATCGCTTCGCCCTCGCCCCAGATGGGGCCACTCAGCTGCGGGCCGCTGAAGTTAAGGTTGCTGTTTTCCGGACGCGCAAGCGTGGTGTTGGCGAAGGTAATATCGTCGAAGACGGCATCAATACGTTCGGCCTGGAGATCCAAAATAGCGTCCGCTGAATTGCTGTATTCCCGAATATCGGCCACATCTTTGAAGTATTTGTCGATGAACGGGGTATACACGGTGCCGGAAGCGATACCGATCGTTTTCCCTTTCAGGGCCGCTTTTAATGGCGCAATCGCCGCCTGAATCTCTTTTTCATCATCGTTAAGCTTGATGGTGTGGTTGGACCCGCTCGCCGGCGGCAGCAACGTGCCTTTTACCGCGATAAATGACGCCGGTGTTGCGGCGTAGGGGATCGTGAAGGAGACCACCTGTTTTCTTTCCGGCGTAATGACGATGGCATCCATAATCACATCGTATTTTCCGGCGTTGAGTCCGGCGATCATTCCGTCCCAGTTTTGCACGACCAGCTTGCACTCCATGCCCATGCGCTGGCAGAGATTGGCCATCAGTTCCGGTTCGAAGCCGCTGAGCTTGCCGCCCGGCAGCGTCAGGTTCCAGGGTTCATAACCCCCTTCCGTTGCGATGGTGATGGACTTCCACTCTTTGGCATTGGCCGCACTGCCGCAGAGCAAGAGTCCTGAAAACAGGGTTGTCAGACAGACCTGGCGAAAAGTGATGCTCTGCTTCATGATAATTCTCCTGATTTCATTTAAGTCATGCCGCTCTGGCGGTGCCAGCCGGACGTAAATTTCAGATGACAGAGCATGTATATACAAGCATTGACAAATCAGCACACCCTCCTGATGATGGATTTGTGAGCTGCACTGTAAATAATTTGTGATCGAATTGAAAATCATGTGTAGCCAAAACTTTACACAAAGCGACAAGGCGATGGTGAAACTGCGATGATAACTCCCTTTAACTTCTCTTCCCTGCCGAGGACTCCGTGGAAAAACGGCGGCGGCGAAACGCGTGAAATTGTCAGCGTGCCCTCGCCTGACTCCGATGCCCCGTTTCTTTGGCGAGCCAGCGTGGCCACGCTGGAGAACGACGGACCGTTTTCCCGGTTCAGCGGTATTGACCGGGTCATTACCTTAATTGAAGGGCAGCCGCTCTGGCTGCGCGGCGACGGGATTCATCATCATCTGAGACGCTGGGAGCCGTGGGCATTTTCCGGCGAATGGGCGCTGGGCAGCGAAGGCATTGCCGCGCCGGGGCTGGATTTTAACATTATGACGCAACGTACCCGCGCGGCGGCGCAGGTCAGCGTAGTCTCCGGCGAACAGCATCCCGGCAGCGAAGGCATTGCCTGGGTACTTCAGGGATGCTGGCAACTTGCCGGCGAACGCTATGACGCGCGCTCAGGGCTCTGGTGGCAGAGTCAGTCGCCCGGCGCCCTGATTCCGCTCTCGCCTGATGCCCGGCTTCTGCTGGCCGGCATAACCCGTCGTTAGCCGACTCAACGCCGGGCAAGAGGCGTAAAACGAGCCTGATATCCGGTGATATACTGGAGTGTGTCCGGCCGTCATTACGCGTTAAGGCACGAAAATATCGTGACACAAGGGGTCGTCAGTGGGATATAATTCTCGGCTAAATTTGAGTTATTTTGAAATAACAACCTTAACCCCATGATTGTTAAAGTAAAAATAAGCAATAACGATAAGGATTAAAGCTATGGGTTTTCTTTCCGGTAAGCGCATTCTGGTCACTGGCGTTGCCAGCAAACTGTCCATCGCCTACGGTATTGCGCAAGCAATGCACCGTGAAGGGGCTGAACTGGCGTTCACCTATCAGAACGAAAAACTGAAAGGTCGTGTGGAAGAATTTGCAGCGGCACTGGGTTCTGACATCGTACTGCCGTGCGACGTGGCTGAAGATGAGAGCATCGACTCTCTGTTCGCTGAACTGACTAAAGTCTGGCCGAAATTTGACGGCTTTGTTCACTCAATCGGCTTCGCGCCGGCTGATCAGCTGGACGGCGACTACGTCAACGCGGTCACCCGCGAAGGTTTCAAAATCGCTCACGATATCAGCGCCTACAGCTTTGTGGCGATGGCGAAAGCCTGCCGCGGTATGCTGAACCCGGGTTCCGCCCTGCTGACGCTCTCCTACCTGGGCGCAGAGCGTGCGATTCCTAACTACAACGTTATGGGTCTGGCAAAAGCCTCTCTGGAAGCGAACGTGCGCTACATGGCGAACGCGATGGGTCCGGAAGGCGTGCGCGTCAACGCCATCTCTGCGGGTCCAATCCGTACGCTGGCAGCTTCCGGCATTAAAGATTTCCGTAAAATGCTGGCGCATTGCGAAGCGGTTACCCCGATTCGCCGTACCGTGACTATCGAAGACGTGGGTAACAGCGCAGCCTTCCTGTGCTCCGACCTGTCTGCCGGTATCTCCGGTGAAGTCGTTCACGTCGATGGCGGTTTCAGCATCGCGGCAATGAACGAGCTGGAACTGAAATAAGTTCCGTTCCCTCCTCACCCCGTGAGGAGGGATTGCCATCGCGGCATCCCGCTCTTCCCTGCATTCCCTGCATTCCAGAGACCTACATTCACCCCTGTTATTCCAAACAGCTATTTGTTAGCACGTATCAATATTTTCTCCCGCTTCAGGGTTACGCCAGGATAGTTATGCATATATGGCCCACGGAAGTGCGGCTCGCCACATACCGATCAAGGAACGCCCATGGAGCAACGCCGCGTTTATGGCAAAAACCACTGGTATCATGAAACCCAGTCAACAATCTGCCCGGTGGATGTGCTGCCGCTCGTCCCTGAAGCCGCCCATGTCGAAGATCGCTTTTTACTCGATCTGACGTTACCGGAAGAGTGGCTGCGCGCGCATGCGGGCTGGCTGGCCCCAGCGCGATGTCTGGCCGATGCGCTCTTCCCTGCCTCCGTCGTCGTCAATCGCCTACAAACCGTTAGCGCTTATGACCGTCTGAGCACGGCGCTGACCGTCGCTCAGGTGTATGGCGTGCAGCGGCTGTGTAATCACTATGCCGCCCGACTGGCGCCGCTGCCGGGACCGGACTCTTCACGTGAGAGCAACCGCCGGCTGGCGCAAATGACCCAATATGCCCGCCAGTTGGCCGGTTCGCCTTCGGTCATTAACACCCTTTCCCGCAGCCAGCTGGATGAGGTCGGATTAACCAGCCGCGATATGATTCTCATTAATCAAATTGTGGGCTTTGTCGGTTTCCAGGCGCGCGCAATTGCCGCGTTTCACGCCAGCCTCGGCTTTCCGGTGCGCTGGATGCCCGGCATGCCGCAGCAGGAAGATGCGCCGGCAGACGATTTTACGATCGGTCAGTTGACCTGGACACCTGACATCAACGATACCGATCTCCGCTATGCCAATGACGAGCGCCAGGCGCTGCTGGCCGACTGGCTACCGCATCCAGGCCTGTCTGAGCTGGCGCCGCTGCTTGCGGCCCACGAAACCATACTCAAAGCCCAGCACCAATTACTCGCCCAGTTGAGCGTGAATCAGCCTTTTGCTTCGCTGGTGGCGCTGATGACCGCGCGCATCAACGGTAGCGCCAGCTGTTTTAACGCCTGGGCTGAAGCCGGGTCAGTTTCCCCGCAGCTTACTGAGGCGTTGCGCAACGATGAGCGCGCGCCAGAAGCCTGGGAACAAAGCCATCCCACCGAGCGCATCATCTTGCAGGCGGTACAGCTTTTAACCCGGGCGCCCGACCGTTTCAGCGCGGCGCAATTAACGCCCCTCGCTGAACATGGGCTTTCCCATGCGCAGATTATCGATATTCTGGCGTGGAGCGGCGTGTGTGGCTGGGTGAATCGTCTGAAAATCGCCCTCGGGATGGTTCGTCAACAGACGTAAAATGCCAAACATCGCTTGCTGCAACAGGCATTATCGCGTAAAAATGTCAGCCGCTCTTTTAGCCACGAAAATACCTAATTATGTTTCAGGACAACCCGCTGCTAGCGCAGCTTAAACAGCAACTGCATTCCCAGACTCCTCGTGTTGAAGGGGTCGTTAAGGGGACGGAAAAAGGTTTTGGCTTCCTCGAAGTTGATGCGCAGAAAAGCTACTTTATTCCGCCGCCGCAAATGAAAAAAGTGATGCATGGCGACCGCATCAGCGCCGTGATCCACACTGAAAAAGAACGTGAAAGCGCCGAGCCGGAAGAGTTGATTGAACCTTTCCTGACCCGTTTCGTCGGTAAAGTGCATAAGAAAGATGACCGACTGTCGATCGTTCCCGATCATCCGCTGCTGAAAGACGCCATACCCTGCCGCGCCGATCGTAGCGTGAGCCATGATTTTAAAGAGGGTGACTGGGCCGTTGCTGAAATGCGCCGTCATCCGCTGAAAGGCGACCGCGGCTTTTATGCCGAATTAACCCAGTTTATTACCTTCAGCGACGATCATTTCGTTCCGTGGTGGGTTACCCTGGCTCGCCACAATCTGGAAAAAGAAGCCCCGGACGGCGTTGCGACCGAGATGCTGGATGAGGGTCTGGAACGTCGTGACTTAACGGCGCTGGACTTCGTTACCATCGACAGCGCCAGCACCGAAGATATGGACGATGCGCTGTATGTCGAAGCCGCCGCCGACGGCACGCTGCATTTGACCGTAGCGATTGCCGATCCGACCGCCTGGATTGCCGAAGGTAGCAAACTGGACAAAGCGGCAAAAATTCGCGCCTTCACCAACTATCTGCCGGGCTTTAACATCCCGATGTTGCCGCGCGAGCTGTCTGACGACCTGTGCTCTCTGCGCGCCAACGAAGTGCGTCCGGTCCTCGCCTGCCGCATGATCCTGACGGCTGACGGCACGATTGAAGACGATATCGAATTCTTCGCCGCGACCATTGAGTCAAAAGCCAGACTGGCCTACGACAACGTCTCTGACTGGCTGGAAAACACCGGCAGCTGGCAGCCTGAGAGCGAGTCTATCGCTCAGCAGATCACACTGCTGCAGGATGTCTGTCTGCGCCGCAGCGAATGGCGTAAAACCCATGCGCTGGTGTTCAAGGACCGTCCGGACTACCGTTTCGTGCTGGGTGAGAAAGGCGAGGTGCTGGATATCGTTGCCGAACCGCGCCGCATCGCCAACCGCATCGTCGAAGAGTCAATGATTGCGGCAAACATCTGCGCGGCCCGCGTTCTGCGCGACAAGCTGGGCTTTGGTGTCTATAACGTGCATACCGGCTTTGATCCGGCCAACACCGAACAACTGGCCACGTTGCTGAAGACCCACGATGTCCACGTTGATCCGGTTGAAGTGCTGACGCTCGACGGTTTCTGCAAACTGCGTCGCGAGCTTGATGCCCAGCCGTCGGGTTTCCTCGACAGCCGCATTCGTCGCTTCCAGTCCTACGCGGAAATCAGCACCGAACCGGGTCCGCACTTCGGCCTTGGCCTTGAAGCCTATGCCACCTGGACCTCACCGATTCGTAAATATGGCGACATGATTAACCATCGTCTGCTGAAAGCGATCATCAAAGGTGAAACGGCAACGCGTCCGCAAGATGAGATTGCCGTACAGATGGCCGAGCGCCGTCGCCTGAACCGCATGGCCGAACGCGATGTTGGTGACTGGCTGTACGCCCGTTATCTGAGCCCGCAGGCAGGTACCGATACGCGCTATGCCGCGGAAATTATCGATATCAGCCGGGGCGGAATGCGCGTTCGCCTGGTGGATAACGGCGCCGTAGCCTTTATCCCGGCGCCGTTCCTGCACGCCGTTCGTGATGAGCTGGTCTGTAGCCAGGAAAACGGTACCGTGCAGATCAAAGGCGAGACCGTCTACAAAGTTACCGACGTCATCGACGTCAAGATTGCCGAAGTCCGGATGGAAACCCGCAGCGTCATCGCGCGTCCGTTCGCCTGATAGCCGTCTTCAGCGGCTCCCGTTATCGGGGGCCGCTTATTTTTCTCCCGCGTGGTCTGATATTGTCCCGTTTTTCCTCGTTTTCCTGACTATCTATCGCAGATGATTTACGTTGTGCGTTTTTTTCTCTTCTCTTTTTCATCTGTTTTTTGCATCATTGATTTCATTCGTTTTTGTAACCAGGATAATGCTATGTCTGATCTGAATGCCCGCCTGCTCGCCCAACGTATCGATACCGTGCTGGATATTCTGGTTGCCGGCGATTATCACTCTGCGATTCATAATCTGGAGATCCTCAAAGCGGAACTTCAGGCGCTTTCTGCCGATGAGCCGGAAGCGAAACCCGGCCAACCCAAAGCGCCCTGGGAAATCTGATCGCCCATATCGCCACAATCGATCAATGATGTCGATTGTCAGCCAAAATAGCCCCCTAACTGTGATGTTGCTATGAACGCCCGACAACAAAGTATTTTACAAATGGTCATCGATAAAGGCCGCATGAGCGTGGCCGATCTCGCGAAAATGACCGGTGTCTCTGAAGTGACGATTCGTCAGGATTTGAATTTACTGGAAAAGCAGAGCTATCTGCGCCGGACGCATGGTTTCGCCGTACCGCTGGATAGCGAAGATGTCGAAACCCGTATGATGACCCATTTCTCGATCAAACGTGAACTGGCTACGCGCGCCGCTGAGCTGGTCAACGCCGGTGAGACGGTATTTATCGAAAACGGCAGCTGCAACGCCCTCCTCGCCCGTACGCTTGCCGAGCGCGGCGACATTACCATCATCACCGTCAGCAGCTATATTGCGCATCTGCTTAAAGAGACGCCTGGGGAGGTCATTCTGCTCGGCGGAATCTACCAGAAGCGCAGCGAAAGTATGGTCGGCCCGCTCACGCGGCAGTTTATTCAGCAGGTCCACTTCAGCAAAGCATTTATTGGCATCGATGGCTGGCAGCCGGAAACCGGGTTTACCGGCAGGGATATGATGCGCGCGGATGTGGTCAATGCGGTCCTTGAAAAGGGCTGTGAGGCGATTGTCCTGAGCGACAGTTCGAAGTTCAGCGTCGTGCACCCTTATCCGCTCGGTCCGGTGGCGCGTTTTAGCCGCATTATTACCGACAGCAGTCTGCACGATGATGCCCGCCAACAGCTGACAGAAAGCGGGCTCACCGTCGATATTGTCAGTTTTTCCTGAATTCATCCCGACTTTCTTTTTCACCCGGCGTTTTTTCTACCCCGCCGCCCACTCACGTGGGCGCAGGCCGCATGAAGCCCTGTCTGAGAGTTTTCCGAGACCGCAATTAAGAGTTTTTACCTGCCGGTAAAATTAAAAAAAAGTAGAATTAATGTTAGCGATATAACAGGAAGTGACTATCACCCGCGTGATTAAAGTAACACCTGCGCAACTTAAGTTTCATGGAATAGCCCTTAAAATCTGGCATCACGCTATGCTTTAAGGAAGTTGTATCCATGAATAGATTATTCAGGAGAAAATTATGATGACTTCAATGAGCAAAAAAATGGCTGCAGCTGTTCTGGCCGTTACCGTAGTAATGTCTCTGAGCGCATGTTCCAACTGGTCCAAACGCGATCGTAATACCGCAATCGGTGCCGGCGCAGGCGCACTCGGCGGCGCAGTATTAACCGATGGCAGCACCCTGGGCACCCTGGGTGGCGCAGCGGTTGGTGGGATTATCGGTCACCAGGTTGGTAAATAAGGCCTGAACCGGATCAACGATAAAAATAATCCGCATCGGTAGACTTACAGACTTACGCACCGGCTAAAAATCAAGGCCACGGTATTTACCGTGGCCTTGTTGTTTATTAACCGCCGGCCAGCTTAACTTTCATGCCTTTGGCTTCCAGCAGTGATTTAAGCAAATCACGCTTATCGCCCTGAATTTCAATTACGCCATCTTTCACCGACCCGCCGCAGCCGCACTTCTTTTTCAGCTCAGCGGCCAGTTTTGCCAGCGCATCATCATCCAGGTCGATACCGACGATCAGGCATACGCCCTTCCCCTTACGGCCGCTGGTCTGACGCTGAATGCGCACCACGCCATCGCCTTTAGGGCGCTCAACCACCGCCCTGGGTTCGTCAATACGGCCGCTTTCCGTCGAATACACCAGGCGACTATTGGAATCGGTCATTATGCCCCCTTAGTCAGTGACGCATTGATACTGCGTAAGGTCGCCGCCGGATCCGCAGACTGAGTCACCGGACGACCAATCACCATATAGTCTACGCCGGCTGCCTGCGCCTGTTCCGGCGTCATGATGCGGCGCTGGTCTCCGGCATCGCTGCCCTGCGGGCGAATTCCGGGCGTCACCAGCTTAAAGGCCTGCCCCAGCTCCTGCTTGAAGCGCGCCGCTTCCTGCGCAGAACAGACCACGCCGTCCAGTCCACAGCGCTGCGTTAACGCCGCCAGTTTTGCCGCATGATCGGCGGGAGAAAGCGTGATACCAAGATCCTGGAGATCGCTGGCTTCCATGCTGGTCAGGACGGTCACGGCAATCAACAGCGGCGCATCCTGGCCAAACGGGAGCAGCGCTTCGCGGGCTGCGGTCATCATTCGCGCACCGCCAGAGGCATGAACATTGACCATCCAGACGCCCAGCTCTGCCGCAGCGGCTACCGCGCGCGCAGTGGTGTTAGGGATATCATGAAATTTCAGGTCGAGGAAGACCTCAAAACCACGCTGATGCAAGTCGCGAACAAACTGTGGCCCCAGCAGCGTAAACATCTCCTTGCCCACCTTCAGGCGGCAGTCGCGTGGATCAATGCGGTCAACAAAGGCCAGCGCTTTGTCGCGGTTATCATAATCGAGCGCAACAACAACGGGAGAGGATGTGACAACGCGAGGCGAAGATGAAGCAGTAGACGTCATGACCAGACCTTAATTGTTGATGGGCGCCGTTTTGGCGCAAAAAAGGTAAACGGGCAGCATTCTACCTGCGATGAAGGGAAATTGACAGGCTGCTTTTTGCCGCCTGCCGGGCGATGGCAGCGCTGGCGTTACAGGGAGCAAGCGTTAAAAACCGATAAGTATGTTGTAACTAAAGTGCGGTTTTTTAAAAAACTATTGTCCGTCGAGACCGCGAATCGGTTTAATCGTTGACCACGAACGGCAGGACGGGCAGTGCCAGTACAGGGTATGAGCGGTGAAGCCGCACTTTTGACAGCGGTAGCGCGGTTTACTGCGGACCTGCTCCCCCACCATATTGCGCAGCACGCCAAGGCTCTCCTTCGCGCGCCCCTCTTCGGCTTCATTGAGGTGGTAGTCCATCAGCTTATGGAAGACCCGCATCGTCGGATGTCGCTCCAGCTGACGGGTAACATAGCTCTGCGCAGCCTCCACGCCTTCGCGCTGTTCGAGAATTTGCGCCAGCATCAGCTCCGCGGTTGCCCCGGTGTTTTCATCAACGCAGCGGCGCAGGAAGAGCTCCCATTCATCGGGTTTACCCAGCTGCTGATAGCAGGTCTGCAGCATGTCGAGCGTTTCGCCCACCAGCTCTTTATCCTGATTGATGACCCGCTCCAGGCTCTCTACCGCTTTTGCGTAATCGCCCTTCTCCATCCATACCCGGCCCATCATAATCGACACGCGGGCGCTGTTGCGGTCAGCCGCGGCCCCTTTTTTCAGCAGCGACATCGCTTTATCCATATCGCTGTTCGCCATCTGCTGCAGCGCGAGCTCGCACCAGAAGTTGGCAATATCACCCCGGTGTTTTTCTTTACCCAGCTTCACTAACCGCTCGGCAACATCAATAGCCGACTGCCAGTCGCTGGTGGCCTGATAGATTTGCAGCAGCTGCTGCAGCGCGCTGAGGCGAAAATCGGTCTCATCCACCAGCTGCTTGAACATATCTTCCGCGCGATCGTAAAGGCCGGCGGCCATGTAGTCGCGCCCCAGCTGCTGAACGGCCAGCAGCCGCTGATCGTAGGTCAGCGAGGCGCTTTCCATCAGGCTCTGGTGAATACGGATAGCCCGGTCAACCTCACCGCGGGAGCGGAACAGGTTACCCAGCGTCAGGTGGGCCTCAACGGTACCGGTATCCTCTTTCAGCATGTCGAGGAACAGATCCACCGCTTTATCCTGCTGGTTGCTCAGCAGGAAGTTTACCCCGGTCACGTAGTCACGCGACAGGCGGTTAGCGTCGTCCTGTTTGGACTGTTGTGCACTTCTGCGCCCCATATACCATCCGTAAGCAGCGGCAACGGGCAAAAGCAGAAACAACAACTCCAGCATAAATGATTATTCCTTCACCGCAGGAACACCTGCGTCGGCCGGCACGGCGTTGGTGGGCGCAATCTGATGTTCAAGACGCTTGATTTTACGTTCAGCGCGAACCAGAGAAACGCGAACCCGCAGCCAGAAAAGGCCGCAAATCAGCCAGCCAATAGCAAACCCTGCGGCAAAGAGCACTGCCAGCAACGTCGAAATACGGAATTCACCCTGCGCGAGCAAATAGTTGAACGTGACCAGTTGATCATTCTGTGCACCTAACGTCACGGAGATGACGAAGATGGCTAATACCAGTAAGAAAATCAGTAAATATTTCACACTACTTCCCGTTTTGTGGGTTGAGCGAAAAAATCCCGCGTTCAGCCCTATAAAGTATCATTTTCGCTGCAGCGGTGAAATGGAAAAGCATGACACCCTGTCAGGATATGCGTCCGTCTGGCGCGAAAATCAACGTTATCCCTGATTTATCGTCCGTGTCTTAATCTCCTGCGCCTCTTCTCCCGGCGGCGTAAGCGGACCGCACAGCCGCTGGGTGAGCCAGGTGGCCAGCGTCACCAGCAGCCCGGAAATAAGCGTGGCGACCAGCAAATCTTGCGGCCAGTGCATGCCAAGCGCCAGGCGGCTGCCCATCACGGCCGTCGCCCACGTCAGCAGCGCGGCGATGGTCACCCAGCGTCGCCGCGGCCACAGCAGTCCGACACCCAACAATGCCCAGCTGGCTGCAAACATCGTATGCCCGGACGGAAAAGCAAAACCGGTCTCTTTCTGCCAGTGCTTGCGCAGGAATCGAGGAATATCCTGCTCTTGCGCCAGCTGCTCATGCACCAGTTTAGCGCGTTCTTTGCGTTTTAACGCGTAGAATTGATCGACCGGCACCTGACGGGTCTTTTCCAGCCAAACCACAAAAGGACGCGGCTCCTGAACCTGCTCTTTGATCCAGGATTTTATGCCCTGCCCCAGCAGAATCGCCGCCCCCAGAATCACAAACAGCATCACCGCGGCGCGCAGACGAAAACGCAGACACCACAGAAACCAGCCGCATAAAACCGTATGGGTGATGATACCCCACGGCTGGGTCACGCTTTCGGTCACCCAGTAGAGCAGTTTTAACCACGCCTGCGGAAGGTCTGGCTGCCACTTCCAGCCGGATACCCACACCATGCCGGGCATAATCATAAGCAATGCCGCACCGATGGCGGTTCGTCTGGCGATCGACAGCATCTTATCTCCTTATCTCTTCTTCCGACTATCATAACGGAAAGTGGTGCGTTTGTGCGCTTTACGCGCAGGCAGCCGTGCGTAATTAGGAGAACGTCGCGCCACTGTGGCAAAATAGCGCCAAACAGAAAGCACATTCAGGTGCTGACAGAATCTGGAGAATCACATGCAGCTTAAACGTGTGGCAGAAGCCAAACTGCCAACCCCCTGGGGCGATTTCCTGATGGTGGGATTTGAAGAACTGGCAACCGGGCAGGATCATGTCGCGCTGGTCTTCGGCGATATTTCGGGCCAGTCCCCCGTCCTTGCTCGCGTACATTCTGAGTGCTTAACGGGCGACGCCCTTTTTAGTCTGCGTTGTGATTGCGGTTTTCAGCTCGAAGCGGCGCTGTCGCATATTGCCGAAGAGGGGCGCGGTATCCTGCTGTACCATCGTCAGGAAGGCCGCAACATTGGCCTGCTGAATAAAATTCGCGCCTATGCGTTGCAGGATCAGGGCTATGACACCGTGGAAGCCAACCATCAGCTGGGCTTTGCGGCAGACGAGCGCGACTTTACGCTGTGCGCAGATATGTTCAAACTGCTCCACGTCGACCAGGTGCGTCTGCTGACCAACAACCCGAAAAAAGTGGAAATTCTCAGCGAAGCCGGGATTAATATCGTTGAACGCGTGCCGCTGATTGTCGGGCGCAACCCGAAAAACGCCCACTATCTGGACACCAAGGCCGCCAAAATGGGGCATCTGTTGAATAAATAAATCGGCAGAAAATGAAGGGCCAGCGCTTGCTGGCCCTTTTTTTTACAGCATGTTGCGAATCACATAATGCAGAATACCGTCATTCTGATAGTAGGTCAGTTCGGTGGCGGTATCGATGCGGCAACGACAGTGGATCACCTCTTGTGTACCGTCCGTCCGCGTCAGGGTCACCGGAACCGTCGCGCCAGGCTGCAAGGCCTGCAGATTGCTGATATCTATCCGCTCCTCGCCGTTCAGCCCCAGCGTTTTACGCGTGACGCCCTGCGGGAACTCCAGCGGCAGGATCCCCATCCCGATCAGGTTGGAACGGTGAATACGCTCGAATGATTCGGCGATCACCACCCGCACGCCCAGCAAGCGCGGGCCTTTCGCCGCCCAGTCGCGGCTGGATCCTGAGCCGTACTCTTTCCCGGCCACCACCGCCAGCGGGATCCCCTCATTTTTATAGCGCATTGCCGCGTCATAAATCGCCATCGGCTCGCTGCCCGGCAGATGTCGGGTCATCCCCCCTTCCACGCCCGGCACCATTTCGTTGCGAATACGGATGTTGGCAAAGGTGCCGCGCATCATCACCTCATGGTTGCCGCGGCGGGAACCGTAGGAGTTAAAGTCAGCGCGCGCGACGCCGTGTTCCTGCAAATAGCGTCCGGCCGGGCTGTCCTGCTTGATACTCCCGGCAGGAGAAATGTGGTCCGTGGTGACCGAATCGCCGAGCATCGCCAGAATACGCGCGCCGTGAATATCTTCCACCGGCTCAGGCTGAATCCCCATCTCGTCAAAGAATGGCGACAGGCGAATATAGGTCGAATCCTCCTGCCAGTCGTAAGTATCCGAGCGATCGACGTGAATGGCTTTCCATTCTGGCGTTCCTTCAAACACCTCCGCGTACTCTTTGTGGAACATGTCGGTCGTGACCTGCTCAACCGCCTGGGCGATCTCAAGGCCGCTCGGCCAGATATCCTTCAGATAGACCGGCTGACCATTTTTGCCGGTGCCAAGCGGATCGCGGGTCAGATTGACGTTCATATTCCCGGCCAGGGCGTAGGCCACCACCAGCGGCGGTGATGCCAGCCAGTTGGTTTTCACCAGCGGATGAATACGCCCTTCGAAGTTACGGTTACCAGACAGCACCGCGCCGACGGTTAAATCCCCTTTTTTGATCGCCTCTTCGATCGGTTCCGGCAGCGGGCCGGAGTTACCGATACACGTGGTACACCCGTACCCGACCAGGTTGAAACCCAGCGCATCGAGATACGGCGTCAGCCCGGCGTGGGCCAGATAATCGGACACCACTTTAGATCCTGGCGCCAGAGAGGCTTTAACCCACGGTTGCGGCTTCAGACCCAGCTCAACGGCTTTTTTGGCCAGCAGGCCGGCGGCCATTAGCACGCTGGGGTTGGAGGTGTTGGTGCAGGAAGTGATGGCGGCAATCGCCACCGCGCCGTCGGGCAGCGAATATTGCTGTCCGTTCAGCGTATAGTCGACCGGCTGGCGCTGTTTTTGCGTCAGGTTAACCTCCAGCTCGCTGCTGGCGGCGAAGGCTTTCGGCACGTCGCCAAGCGCCACGCGGTCCTGCGGCCGTTTTGGCCCGGCGAGACTCGCTTCGACAGTTCCCATATCCAACGCCAGGGTACTGGTGAAGACCGGCTCGTCGCCCGTCTGACGCCACATTCCCTGCGCTTTGGCATAGGCTTCCACCAGCGCCACCTGTTCATCGCTGCGCCCGCTCAGACGCATGTAGCTAAGGGTTACCGCATCAATCGGGAAGAAGCCGCAGGTGGCACCGTACTCAGGCGACATATTGGCGATGGTCGCGCGGTCGGCCAGCGGGAGCGAATCCAGGCCATCGCCGTAAAACTCAACAAACTTACCCACGACGCCGTGCTGACGCAGCATCTGGGTGACGGTGAGCACGAGATCGGTGGCGGTAATGCCTTCACGGAGCTTACCGCTCAGTTTAAAGCCCACCACATCCGGGATCAGCATCGAGACCGGCTGACCCAGCATTGCGGCTTCCGCTTCAATACCGCCGACGCCCCAGCCCAGCACGCCCAGGCCGTTGATCATCGTAGTATGCGAATCGGTACCGACCAGCGTGTCGGGCCAGGCAACCCATTCGCCGTTTTGCTCTTCGCTCCAGACCGCTTTGCCAAGGTATTCGAGGTTAACCTGGTGGCAAATGCCGGTACCCGGCGGCACGACGCTGAAGCGGCTGAACGCCTGCTGTCCCCAGCGCAGGAAAACATAACGCTCGTGGTTGCGTTCCATCTCAAGACGGACGTTTTCTTCAAACGCATCGTCATTGCCGAAGCGATCGACGGTGACCGAGTGGTCGATAACCAGGTCCACCGGCGACAGCGGGTTGACCTTCGCCGTATCGCCTCCCAGGCGTTTGACCGCCTCACGCATTGCCGCAAGATCCACCACCGCGGGTACGCCGGTAAAATCCTGCATCAGCACGCGCGCCGGACGATAGGCAATTTCCCGGTCAGCATGAGCGTGTTCAAGCCAGCCTGCCAGCGCATGAATATCTTCGGCGGTGACCGAGTCACCGTCCTGCCAGCGCAGCAGATTCTCCAGCAGAACTTTAAGCGATTTGGGCAAACGGGTCAGATCGCCCAGTTCTTTAGCGGCCAGCGGCAAGCTGTAGTAATGGTAGGTTTTATCTTTGACCTGTAGCGTATCCTTACTGGCTGCTCGTAGGGTTGACGACATAGCTCCTCCTTTATCACAGGGATGGCATGCCCTGATCCTCCTCAGGGTTAATATTAAAGATAACACATACCAGGCATAACACTTTGATAACAACCCAAATTGCTAAAATCGGTAAAATCACCAGGGACAGAAAAGCTGAATAACAACAGGGGAGAATGTTGAAAGAGATTGATGGATCGGATAGAGAGCGGATGAAATTTATACGAGAGAGCAAAAGAAAAAGAACTAATCGCCGGTGGATTGACGATTAGTTCAACAGAATGGATTATTGATGAAAAAAAACCGTGGCGAAATAACTCCTCCTTGTTGCCGTTAGTATATTAAAGTGAATAATTCGTTGCGATTTCTCCGTCATAAAAATGACATATATTCATATTCAGAAAATGCAGGCTCAGCTGATGATCCAAACGTTACAGACGACGAGCGCGATGATACTCCAGAACATCGCCAGCCCAAGAATGACGGCACTCCAGGCCCTACTCCTTAACACAGGATCAATCTCCGTTTTGTCACTTTCCTGTGACATCGCAAACTTCATATAATCGATATCACTAATCATTTTATCACCACCAATCGCTAAAATTATCAGGTACGATTAAATCTTAATTATGGCTGTTCGATTAATCCAGTTAATTCTCTTAGAAATGGATATCTTTGACCATTATTTTGATCGCGATAGGTATATTTGAAATTGTGGTACGAGGAGTTAACGAAAATTGTGATTTATACGAGGTTTAGCGCTTCGATTATCGGCCATAATAGGTTTTGGCATCCCCGCAAGGATGCCATTATTATTTATAAGTCTACTTTTCTGGCAGTTTAATATCTTTGAACATCGCCTCGATATCTTCATTCGAGCGCAGAGCCACCGCGGTATCCACCACATCTCGCGTCAAATGCGGCGCAAAACGCTGAATAAAATCATACATATAGCTGCGAAGGAAGGTGCTGCGGCGGAAACCTATCTTCGTGGTGCTGTGGCTGAAAATACCGTTAGCATCAAGCTTCACCAGGTCGGGATCAGAGACCGGATCCACCGCCATGCTGGCAATCACCCCGACGCCAAGGCCAAGACGGACGTAGGTTTTGATAACGTCAGCATCGGTGGCGGTGAAGACGATACGCGGCGTCAGCCCGGCGCGGTTAAAGGCGGTATCCAGCTCGGAGCGGCCGGTAAACCCAAAGGTATAGGTGACCAGCGGGTACTGGGCCAGCTCTTCAATCGTCACCGAACCCCGGGAGGCCAGCGGATGTTCAGGCGTCACGACAATCGAACGGTTCCAGTGATAGCACGGCAGCATGACCAGATCATCATAGAGATGCAGCGCTTCGGTGGCGATCGCGAAATCAGCATTCCCCTTTGACACCGCTTCCGCAATTTGCGTCGGCGATCCCTGATGCATATGCAAAGAGACGCGCGGATAGCGCTCAATAAAGCCTTTTATCACCCCGGGTAACGCATAGCGGGCCTGAGTATGGGTGGTGGCCACATACAGCGAGCCTTTGTCGGGCCAGGTATGTTCGCCGGCGACCGACTTAATCGCATCGACCTTCGACAGGACTTCGCGGGCGATGCGGATGATCTCCTGACCTGCCGGCGTCACCTGAGTTAAATGTTTGCCGCTACGGGCGAAAATCTGAATACCGAGCTCATCTTCCAGCATGCGTACCTGCTTGCTGATACCGGGCTGTGAGGTATACAGGCCTTCGGCAGTCGAGGAGACATTCAGATTATGGTTAACAACCTCAACGATGTAGCGGAGCTGCTGTAGTTTCATGGCTGATATCCGTTAACGCGTAAAATGAATTCGTTCATACACTTTACGTTCAGGCCGCCTGCCGGCAAGCTGCACGTTTGCCGTCCCTGCGACTCGCCGTTATGGCGCCACAAAGCATCCTGAACACGATGATGTATAAGACGATTTAATAATAAAAAAGAGATTAGCTATAACCACTATATCATTTATATCTACAGTGTATAGATACTAACGAAAAATAATAAGCTGGTTATAAGGCCGCCGTCCGGCGTCAGAGGATGGCGAATAAGGCAGGAAAATCAGTGAGAAAAAGGGCCGCATCGCGGCCCTTCACAGAGAGAACTACGCTTACTTCTTCGCTTCAGTCCATTTACCGTCGATATAGAAGGCGGACCAACCGGTCGCTTTGCCCTCTTTCTCTGACGCTACGTACTGCTGCTTAGTTTTACGGCTAAAACGCACCAGCGTTTTGTTACCGTCGGGATCCTGCTGCGGCGCGTCGGCCAGATAACGCAGTTTCTCCGGCAGACGATCGCGGAAGCGATACAGCTCTTCCACCAGCGGCGCACGCGTTTCACGCGATTTCGGGAAGGTGTTTGCCGCAAGGAAAACACCTGCCGCACCATCACGCAGAACAAACCAGGCGTCCGACTTCTCACACGGCAGCTCCGGTAACGGAACCGGATCTTCCTTCGGCGGAGCGACTTCGCCGTTACGCAGAATTTTGCGCGTATTCTTACATTCGTCGTTGGTGCAGGCCATGTACTTACCAAAACGCCCCATTTTCAGGTGCATTTCAGAGCCACATTTTTCACACTCAACCACCGGGCCGTCATAACCCTTTATGCGGAACTCGCCCTCTTCGATCTCATAGCCATCGCAGGTTGGGTTGTTACCACATACGTGCAGCTTGCGCTTAGGATCGATAAGGTAGCTGTCCATCGCCGTACCGCACTTCTGGCAACGACGCTTGGCACGCAGCGCGTTGGTTTCGGCATCGTCGCCTTCCAGCACGTTGAGCACTTCGTTTTCCGGCACCAGGTTAATGGTGGTCTTGCAGCGTTCTTTCGGCGGCAGCGCATAGCCTGAACAGCCCAGGAACACCCCGGTGCTGGCCGTGCGAATCCCCATCTGACGACCGCAGGTCGGACAGTCGATGCTGGTCAGCACCATCGGGTTCGGCTGCATGCCCCCCTCTTCCGGATCCTTCTCCGCCGTTTCCAGCTGAGTCGTGAAGTCACCGAAGAAGTGGTCCAGTACCTGACGCCACTCGGCCTGGTGATTCGCCACCTGATCGAGGCGGTCTTCCATTTGCGCGGTAAAATCGTAGTTCATCAGATCGCGGAAGTTCTCTTCCAGACGATCGGTGACAATCTCACCCATTTTCTCGGCGTAGAAGCGGCGGTTTTCCACCCGCACGTAGCCGCGATCCTGAATGGTCGAAATGATCGACGCATAGGTAGACGGCCGGCCGATACCGCGTTTTTCCAGCTCTTTGACCAGCGAGGCTTCGCTAAAACGCGCAGGCGGTTTGGTAAAGTGCTGTGCCGGGGTCAGTTCGACCAGGCTCAGGCTCTCGCCCTGGTTGACGACCGGTAAGGTCCGATCTTCATCGCCTTTACGCAGCGCCGGCATCACTTTGGTCCAGCCGTCAAAACGCAGGGTACGACCGCGCGCTTTGAGTTTAAAGTCGCCGGCTTTCACGGTCAGCGTGGTGGAATCGTACTGCGCCGGCGTCATCTGACAGGCAACAAACTGGCGCCAAATCAGCTGATACAGTTTCAGCGCGTCGGCTTCCATCCCTTTAAGGTCTTCGGCCATCACGTTCACGTCAGAAGGACGAATCGCTTCGTGCGCTTCCTGTGAGTTTTCTTTGCTGGCGTACTGGTTGGCGTTCTCTGGCAGATATTTTTTGCCGAAGTTATCGCCGATATAGCCGCGAACCATACTCAGCGCATCCTGGCTCAGGTTCGTTGAATCGGTACGCATATAGGTGATGTAGCCGGCCTCATAGAGGCGTTGCGCCATCATCATGGTTTTCTTCACCCCGAAGCCCAGGCGGGTGCTGGCTGCCTGCTGCAAGGTCGAGGTAATAAACGGCGCGCCAGGCTTGCTGCTGGTCGGTTTGTCTTCACGCTCCAGCACGCTGTAGCTGGCTTTCTCCAGCAGCGCAACGGCAGCCATGGTTTCATCGCGGTTAACCGGACGGAACGGCTTGTCGTGCTGATGCGTCACCTGCAGCGGCAGAGCATCGCCACCCGGCGTGGTGGTGCTGGCGTCGATTTCCCAGAACTCTTCCGGCACGAACGCTTTAATTTCGCGTTCACGCTCCACGACCAGGCGTACAGCAACCGACTGGACGCGACCTGCGGACAGACCGCGGGCAATTTTTTTCCACAGCAGCGGGGAAACCATATAGCCCACGACGCGGTCCATAAAGCGACGCGCCTGCTGGGCGTTAACGCGATCGATATTCAGCTCGCCCGGCTTCTCAAAAGCCTGACGAATCGCATTTTTGGTGATTTCGTTGAACACCACGCGGCTATAGCGTTTTTCATCTCCACCGATCACTTCCCGCAGGTGCCATGCAATGGCTTCCCCTTCGCGGTCAAGGTCGGTTGCGAGATAGATGTGGTCGGCTTTTTCCGCCAACTGCTTGAGTTCTGAAACTACCTTTTCTTTACCCGGAAGTACCTCATACTGAGCATCCCAGTCATGCCATGGGTCTACACCCATACGATTGACCAGAGCGCTACGTTCATCCTTTTTAGGCTTTTTAGCCCCTTTGGTGGAGGTAGAGTCGGCGCTCTTTTTGGAAGCTGAGCCACTGGTCGGCAAATCGCGGATATGACCCACGCTGGATTTCACCACGTAGTCATTACCCAGATACTTATTGATCGTTTTGGCTTTTGCCGGGGACTCAACGATAACGAGAGCTTTACCCATATTCACCTTTACCTAATTTGATTCATCCAGGAATACATCGCACATTTTGATTCACCATCCACTGACGACGTACGTCAAATGTTGCGACGCCGTCGATGGATATCAACCCTCTGCACGTCCAGTTTCACATCCATAAAACCAGATAGCTGAGTTTACTGACTTTTGCTCGTCAGGTGACATAGCACGAAGAATTTTTGGCCGAATGTCAAGCAAATCTGTTGCCAGATCGCCGAAAGCGTCACACTGTACCTGATAAAATTCGTTACGCAACTTTATTAGCATGCAAAAGCAAATCCTGCCAGTAAAGTCCTGTTTCTTAGAGCTTTGCCATTAACCCTGTACTCTGAATGGAAAATTTGCCCCATCTCGCCGCGCGGCGTAAACTACCGGACGAAGAATTACAGGAGTCACTTATGCAAGGTACAACCCAACCTATCGATCGCCAGTCGCTGCTTGAAATAGCCAACAAACTCATTCGTGAACATGAAGATACGCTCGCCGGGATCGAAGCTACTGACGTCGCTCAGCGTAACGGCGTTCTGGTATTCAGCGGCGAGTTTTATCTTGATGAGCAAGGCCTGCCGACGGCGAAGAGCACGGCGGTATTCAATATGTTCAAATACCTCGCGCACGCGCTGTCAGAGAAATACCATCTGACCGATTAAGCCCTCTTATATTTAGCGGGCATAAAACGCCAACGCGAGGCAGTTGCCTCGCGTTGTTTTGTTCACCTGCGCTGATTACATCAGCGGCTTTTCCCCTCGCTGCCACCAGCGTAGCAGCAGACGGTCGGCGCTTTCGGCGGCGCTACCGGTAAAACGGTCGAGCATTTTTTTACGTTGCTGGTAACGAACGCCGATGACATCATGATTGTCGATCAGCCCCAGAAGCAGTTCGTCACTGGTTTCGACCAGATCCACCAGCCCTTTCTCCAGCGCCTGAACGCCGTACCAGTGTTCACCGGTAGCAACGGCCTCAATATCCAGCGAAGGCCGCATTTCGTGGACAAAATCTTTGAACAACTGATGAGTCTCATTCAGGTCTTCACGGAACTTACGCCGACCTTCGTCAGTATTCTCACCCAGCATCGTTAAGGTCCGTTTGTACTGCCCGGCGGTATGCAGTTCAATATCGATATCTTTGTTCTTCAGGAAGCGATGCAGGTTAGGGATCTGCGCAACCACGCCGATAGAGCCCAGAATGGCGAACGGCGCAGCCACGATTTTGTTCGCCACACAGGCCATCATGTAACCACCGCTGGCCGCGACTTTATCCACCGCTACGGTTAAGGGTATTTGCTTATCGCGCAGACGCTGCAGCTGTGATGCGGCGAGGCCATAACCGTGGACCACTCCACCGGGGCTTTCCAGACGGAGGATCACCTGATCGCGCGGTTTCACCGCCGCCAGGACTGCGGTGATCTCTTCGCGCAGGCTGGCGACTTCGTGGGCGTCCATACTGCCTTTGAAATCCAGCACCCAGGCACGCGGCTTGCTGTTTGGCTCCATAGACCCGAGCTTAGCCCGCGCCCTGGCCGCTTTCGCCTCCTGCTTGTGCTTTTTCTTTTGCGCTTTGTGCCACACTTTTTGCTGCGGACCATCAAGCAGCGCGACCGCCAGCTCTTCCCGCATCTCTTTGTATTGCTCGCTGAGATTGGTTACCCGCAGTTCCCCGCGCTGTTTCTTCCGCTGGGTCAGGTTAACGATGAGGGCGGTAATAACCGCAATGGCGACGACAACGGTCGCGATTTTGGCCAAAAACAGGCCATATTGAGCAAGTAATTCCACGTATTCACCTTGTGCAAACCACTGACGTTGAAGCACAGTGTACATCAGCCCGCGTGACGAAGTCTCTGCGCTTTGTGTGGTGCGCGAGGCCCCTTCCCGTTTTTTTCAGCGACGATGAAATCATTGCAAGATGTTCATTCCGCAAAGAGTTTCCCTTTCGCTGATTGCAATGCCCGGCTGTTTCAGGCATAAAACGCAAAAGTATGAGACCGAATACAACGCGCGATCGTCAGCAGATTGCCTAAGGAGTCGCCGTGCACTATCAACCGCAGCATCATTTATTAAAAGATCGCATTATCCTGGTTACCGGCGCCAGCGACGGTATCGGCCGCGAAGCCGCATTGACCTATTCCCGCTACAGCGCAAGCGTTGTGCTGGTCGGACGTAACGAAGAGAAACTGCGCAGCGTGGCGCAGGAAATAGACCAGGCCGGCGGGCTTCCGGCACGTTGGTTCACGTTGGATCTGTTAACCTGCACGCCGCAGGAGTGCCAGCAGCTGGCACAGCAGATCGCCGTCCACTACCCGCGCCTCGATGGCGTACTGCACAATGCCGGTTTGCTGGGCGATGTCTGCCCGATGGATCAGCAAAAACCGGAAGTCTGGCAGCAGGTGATGCAGGTCAACGTCAACGGCACCTTTATGCTGACCCAGGCACTGCTTCCTTTATTACTCAAGTCGGAGGCGGGTTCACTGGTCTTCACCTCTTCCAGCGTCGGCCGCCAGGGACGCGCCAACTGGGGCGCCTATGCGGCCTCCAAGTTTGCCACAGAAGGGATGATGCAGGTGCTGGCCGAAGAGTACCAGAGCCGTCATCTGCGGGTTAACTGTATCAATCCCGGCGGAACGCGCACCAAAATGCGCGCCAACGCTTTCCCGACGGAAGATCCGCAAAAGCTCAAAACCCCCGCCGATATTATGCCGGTTTATTTATGGCTAATGGGCGATGACAGCCGTCGCAAGACGGGAATGACCTTCGATGCCCAGCCAGGGCGTAAACCAGGAATTGCACAATGAGTGATGAACGCTACCGTGAACGCCAGCAGCGGGTAAAAGACAAAGTTGATGCCCGCGTGGCGGCAGCGCAGGAAGAACGCGGCATTGTTATCGTGTTCACCGGTAACGGAAAAGGCAAAACGACGGCCGGTTTTGGTACCGTCACCCGCGCTATCGGGCATGGAAAAAAAGCGGGCGTCATCCAGTTTATCAAAGGCACCTGGCCCAACGGCGAGCGTAACCTGCTGGAACCGCACGGCGTAGAGTTTCAGGTGATGGCCACCGGGTTTACCTGGAATACCCAGGATCGTGAAAGCGATACGGCGGCCTGCCTTACCGTCTGGGAACACGCGCAGCGGATGCTGGCCGACGAATCCCTGGATATGGTGCTGCTGGATGAGCTGACTTACATGGTGGCGTACGACTATTTGCCGCTTGAGACGGTACTCACCGCGCTGCGCAATCGCCCGATACAGCAGACGGTGATTATCACCGGACGCGGCTGCCATCGGGAGATTATCGAGCTGGCCGATACCGTCAGCGAACTGCGGCCGGTTAAACACGCATTCGATGCCGGTATCAAAGCCCAGATGGGGATTGATTACTAAGCGTCAGCCGCTCCAGCAGCGCATGATTCAGCGGCAGACACAGGCAATCCTCCCCCAACGCCAGCGCGCTTTCAATCATGTTCTGCCGCGAAACAAAGCGCTTACGGTATTCCGTAGGCGTCAGACCACAGTATTTATTGAAGGCGGCAATCAGGTACTTATGTTCCTGAAAGCCGCAGCTGTGGCTGATTTCGGTAATTGGCGTACGGGTATCGCGCAGCAGCGTTCTCGCCTTATTCAGCCGGACCAGGGTGAGATACTCTTTGAAATTATGCCGGCTGACCTTTTTGAACAGACGCGAAAACCATGAATAGCTCATACCGCTATGGTTCGCCACCTCGCTCAGGGTCAGCGGCTGGTCGAAGTGCTGATTAATAAAATCGATCCCTTTCTTGATCATCGCCTCTTCGCGCAGTGAACTCTCCACCTGGGTGGCCGGTTCTCCGGCCTGTACCAGCGCATCGAGCAGCAGATAGGTCATCGCGATACGCTGGAACGGCGCGCGATTATCAATCAGTTGAGCCAGCAGGTCGCAAAGGCACTGCTGTACCTGTCGGTCTGCCGCGCTCTGGCGGCGCCCTCGAGTACACCAGGTCAGAACCGGCGCCGGGTGCAGCTCATCGAACAGACCGGGGGAAAACTGGACGGTCCCCAGCGAACTCCCCGCCGCTTCCGCACGCAGCGAGTGCACCGCCTCGGCGTTGATGTAGAGCATGTCCCCCTCAACCATCTCCACGCTTTGCTGGCCGACGACAATAGAAAACCGCCCGCTCAGAACGGTGATAAGCTCTGGCGCCGGGTGCCAGTGAGGTTCGCAGTAGCGCACCTCGGCCGCAAAGACATTTAGCTTTTCAGCATCAAAGGCAATCAGCTCATAGCCACTGTTCGCCGTATGGCGCCCGGTCTCTGTCGCCGAACGTGGATGTGTCACGGAAAATGGAAACACGCATCATCTCCTGTCGCGGGACGATTATTCCGTCCCTTTAAGCGCGGCATTCAGCTCATCGCGGTCAATATCAAGCGCTAAAAACTCCGTCAGCGCGATCAGCAGCCCGCAGAACAGGTCCGGTGCCAGTTGGATCAGTCGTTCGCGGATTTGCGCCGGCGGCCGCTGACTCTTACGGGCAATCAGCGCCACCACCCGCGCGAACGCCTCCGGCTGCTGGATTAACTGCTGCAACGAGTTATCATCACGTAGCGGGACATAGCGCGGCGGACAATCTACCTCGACTTCCGCACTCAGCGCCTGATCGCGAGAGGAGCTCCCCAGCCGAATCTGCCAGCGCCCCGGCGTCACCACCCAATCCGCCAGCCCTGGATGATAGCAGGCAAGCTCAGCGACCGGCAGCTGCAGCGTGACGCGGCGAGTTTCTCCGGCTGCGAGCGACACCTTACAGAACCCTTTCAGCGCCTGCTCTTCACGAATCAACTCCCCGACCGGCGCGCTGACGTACAGCTGCACGATCTCTTTGCCTTCGCACTCGCCGCAGTTGGTCAGATCGAAAGAGACGGTGAGGGTCTCATCAGTCCCGACGCGCGACGCCGAAAGCCGGATATCGCGATAGGCAAAGCGGGTGTAGCTCAGGCCGAAGCCGAACGGAAACCGCGGCGTCATGCGGCGTTTATCATAATAGCGATAGCCGACAAACAGTCCTTCGCCATAATGATGACGCAGGTTTTCCCCGGGATAATGCAGCCAGGCGGGCGTCTCTTCAAGGCTGTCAGGTACTGTGACCGTAAGTTTGCCGCAGGGATTACGTTTACCGAACAGAATCTCGGCCACCGCCCGGCCCATCCCCTGCCCGGCGAAGAAGGTTTCCAACAGCGCTTTGCACTCAGAGATCCACGGCATCACCACCGCATCGCTGTTCGCCAGCACCACCACGATATTGGGCTGAACCGTTGCCACCTCCCGAATCAGCTGCTCATGTACCGCCAGAATATTCAGATCCTGACGATCGCCGTTTTCACCGTCTTCGCCGACGGCGGTACTGACAAAGATAATCGCCACGTCCGCCGCCTGAGCTACCGCTCGCGCTTCTGCCAGCGCCTGCGGGTCGCTACGCAGGTCGTCCGGGGCGCCAATGGCCCAGGAGACGCTAAAATCATCCCCGGCGAGGTCAAAAATTTCATCGAGCGGGCGATCCAGCAGCCAGGGCACCGTGGTCGCGCAACCCGATCCCTGAATCACCGGTTCCTGCGCCGGTTTGCCGAGAACGGCAATCCGGCGGGTGCATTCCGCCCGCAGCGGCAGCAGGTTATCGTCATTCTTCAGCAGGACGATAGATTCTGCCGCCAGCTGCTGCGCCAGCGCATGATGCGCCGGGAAATCGGCCTGCGTCTGCGGGCGACGATGGCGCTGAACCTTATCCAACAGCGTCAACATCCGCAGACAGGCGCGATCGACAACCGCCATCGGCACTTCACCGGCGTGAATGGCCGCCAGCAGCGTCTGCTTGTCGCGGCGGGTTTCCGGCATCGCCAGATCGTTCCCCGCCAGCAGAGATGCCGGCCGGTCTTTAATGCCATACCAGTCGGACATCACCAGCCCATCGTAGCCCCACTCATCGCGTAATATCTGGGTGAGTAAAAAAGGATCCTGCGATGTCTGCACGCCATTAAGCCGGTTATAGGAGGACATCACCGTCCACGGGCGGGATTTGGCGATGGCCCGCTGAAAACCGGCCAGATAGATTTCGCGTAGCGCCCGTTCGTCGATGATCGAATCCATTTCGGTACGCCGGTATTCAGAATTATTCGCCGCAAAGTGTTTCAGACTGGCGCCAACCCCTTCCTGCTGCAGACCGTTGATTAACGCTGCGGCGATATCCCCGCTGACTACCGGGTCCTCGGCATAGTATTCGTAGCCTCGTCCGGCCAGCGGCGTACGGCGAATATTGATCCCCGGTCCCAGCAAAATCCCTACGCCCATTTGCTGACATTCGCGTCCCAGCGCCTGCCCCATCTGATACACCAGGTCTACGTCCCAGCAGCAGGCCAGGCTGGATCCGTTGGGGAAACAGGTCGCCGGCAACGAAGGACTGAACAGCGCTTCGCTACCGCCCTTTGCCGCAGGCTCTTCCCCGTTGACCCGGTCAGCGGTCTGCGTAATCACCGAGATAAAGTCGTCCATACTCCATTTTTCGTCGCCGTCGATCTGCGCGCTGCTGTAGCGCACGCCGTAGGTGCCGTCGGTCATCACGATATCATCGATGCCATGCTGTGGCAGGGATGCCGTCCGCCACAGCCCGCTCCCGGTCAACAGCGCAACTTTCTCTTCTGCGGTCATCGCCGCGATAAGGGTATTCAATTCGGTATTCATCTCTGGCTCCCTGAGGTTAAAGCGCATTCTGTTTACGCAGGCTAATTTTGTGAACAATCTCGCGATACGTTTTTTCATCCAGCGAGTAACATGCGACAAATATCGCGCTGATGGCAAACATTGCCCCGGGGAATAACGTCATCAAAATATTAATCCCGTTAATTGCGCTGGCACTAATATTGCCGGCATCATATTGATAGTAGTCCAGCATCCAGCCCGCGCAGCCGCCGCCGATCGCCATCGCAATTTTGGTAATAAAGTTAAAGAAACCATAAATTGCGCCTTCGGTACGTACACCATGATGCCACTCGGCATATTCCACGGTATCCGCAATCATTGACCACATGGCTACAAAACCCATCCCCAGCGTAATACTGTAGAGACACACCCCGGTCATAATCAGCCACAGGTTATGCCCGGCAACAAAATACTGCATCAGTACCCCAAAAATGCCGATTAGCAGCGCTACCAACGCCATTTTCTTTTTGCCCATCAGCGCTATCGCTTTTTCTGAAATAACGGTGCCGACAATATAGGCGCCAGACTGAATCAGGAAAAAGGTGGCGGTATAGCCTTCACTGCCGATAATGTACTTAATAAAATAGATCGCAATCGCCATCCACACGGTATAGGCAATATAGAAGAATACCGTAAACAGCGATAAATTAAGCAGCGGCGCATTCCCCATCACCGCCCGCAGCATTTCCCGCAGCGATGGCGCCGGAGTCTCTTCCTCTTCACCCACCCGTTCACGGGTCATGCCGAAACAGGCGAGGAACAAAAAGGTTGCCAGCAGCGCAAAGCAAGAGACCGCGAAGACATACCCTGATTGCTTATCGGTGAAGGGCGAGATCAGCATATCAGCGGTGGTTGAAACAATGAGATAACCGACAATCGCCAGCACAAACCGATATACCGACAACGATGAACGAGATGCTTCATGTTGCGTCAGACGATTGGTTAGCGCCGAATAGGGGGTGTTGACCGAAGTATATGCCAGGCAATACAGCGTATAAGAGATCAGCGCAAAATAAAATTTCGCCTCACCACCGAAGGGGACAAAGCACAACACCGTTAAAAACCCTAACGGTATCGCCCCATATAATAACCAGGGACGCAGTTTGCCATATCGGCTGTGCGTTTTATCAATCGCAAAACCGATCAAAATATTAAAGATGGCATCAATGACCCGGGCTATAACAAATATCAGACTGGCCTGCACCGCGCTGATGCCGTAAATATTAGTATAAAAAAACAGTAAGAACAGAGAGACAAAGCCGAAAGATAAATTGGAAGCAAAGTCACCAAAGCCGTAACCTATTTTCTCTTTCACGCCGATAACCACATAGCTTGCCGATAACTTTCCTGCTGTATCCATTTCTTGGCTACCTGTTATTGTAATCAGTGTCGACAGTATATGGTGATAGCAGAAACCGTACTTTGCGTTATTTGTCCGGGCGTTTCCTGTTTTTTGTCTTTATGCAGAAGTGTGAAAGGAATCACATGCAAGGAGGGTAGCGCAGAGAAATCCGGCGGGTGCCCGCCGGATTTAATCAGATTAGCCGTTGCTACGGCTGCCGCCCGAACGGCGGTTGTTGCTGTTCCCCACCTGGGAATGGCGTTTCACCGCGCGACGAATTTGATTCGCCTTCATGCGGCGGCGATCTTTCTCTACCGCGACTTTCGAGGTGGTTTCCGCAGGCAGTTCAACCAGCTCACGCAGGTAGTTGGTTTGCGCCAGATCCAGCTCGGTATAACCGCCGCGTGGCAGGCCTTTCGGCAGCGGAATATCGCCGTAGCGAACGCGAATCAGGCGGCTGACCTGCACGCCAACCGCTTCCCACAGGCGGCGCACTTCACGGTTGCGCCCTTCGGTCAGCGTGACGTTGTACCACTGGTTAATCCCTTCGCCACCGGCAAACTTAATCGTTTTAAACGCCGCCGGGCCGTCTTCCAGCTGCACGCCGCGAGACAGCTGACGCAGTTTGTCGTCATCAACCTGACCGAACACACGCACGGCATACTCACGTTCCACTTCGCGGCTCGGGTGCATCAGACGGTTTGCCAGTTCGCCATCGGTCGTGAACAGCAACAGACCGCAGGTGTTGACGTCCAGACGCCCCACCGCAATCCAGCGCGCGCCGCGCAGTTTCGGCAAACGGTCAAACACCGTCGGGCGGCCTTCCGGATCGTTACGCGTACAGAGTTCGCCTTCCGGTTTGTAATAGGCCAGGACGCGGCAAATCTGCTCAGCGGACTCTTTCACCGAAATCAGATGACCATCGATACGAATTTTTAAACCAGGAACCACTTCTACACGATCGCCGAGGGTGGCGACTTTACCATCGACGCTGACGCGGCCAGCTTCGATTTTAGATTCAATTTCACGGCGGGAGCCGTGGCCAGCGCGGGCCAGCACTTTCTGTAATTTCTCGCTCATTGAGCTTCCTTAAGGTGTCGCCTTCCCAGGCGTCTGGTATACTTTATAAAACAACAGGTTAGATTGAAAATCAACTTAACCCACTGTTCTGTAACTATTTCATGGTACACAGTATGGCAAACAACATGTCACACAAGCTGTCACACACTATGATTCGTGGGCGCACATACTACACGAATTTTAGACTAAATGATTCAACTAGTTTTGTACGTCTGAGTCTTGGTACTGACAGTCAAAAACAAGCTGAAGTGATCATGAATCAGATCCGCCCGTTTATCCCTCTCGTACAAAATGGAACCATGGGGATTGAACAATTCAAACTCAAGATTCAGGGCTATCGCGCTGCAACTAAGCAGGACTTTGATAACTATCTGTTACGTACCCTGCGACGGGATGTTGAGGAAGTTGAGCGGCTCCCTGTACTAGGACAGTGCCATAAGAAAATGTTTCCAGACGCACCATTATCAGCATCCGGCACTGTAGAACATGCGCGAGGTTACGCTGATTTTTATTTTGATCGGATGGTGGGAGGTAGCGAACAAACAGCGAACGAAATTCTTGGAACACTTAAATTGCAGAAACTTGAACTGTCCAAAGATATTTTTCCCTTTGCTGAGCAAGTGGCGGCATCACTCGATATGAGTCGTGCAACTGTGATGCAGGCTTATGAAGCGTTTTACTCTAAAGACATAGTCCGCTACCGCCAACTCACCGAAACATTACAGGCGCAATTAGAGCAGGCAAAACTGAAATCGGAGCCTGTGGTTAAGGTCGAGTGACCTGCACTCGCTTAAGGGTATCAGTCGCCACAGGACGACCTAACTTCTTACCTTCCTTCTTCGCTCGTGCGAGGCCCTCTTTAGTACGCTCAATGATGCGGGACTTTTCGAATTCAGCGAAAGCCGAGAACATTTGAAGCATTAACTTCCCTTCCGTGCTGGCAAGGTTACGCACTGGCAAATCCAGCGACACAATATCGATTCCTTTTTCTACAAGCATCGCTATCGTTTGCTGCACGTCGATGTTATCGCGACCTAAGCGATCCAGTTTCAATACCACCAGCGCCGGACGCATCACTCTGAACAACCCAGACGAGCAAGAACTACACGGAGGAAAGCGCCTGTGCATCTACACAAGCACTGTCGCAGGCACATTCACTTACGTCACGAAGTCGAAGAAACTCCCTGCTGTGAAAAGCTTCGATACTTCACAAACCGAATGAAAAGCAGTTAATCATTCATGAAACAAATAATATGAAACGCTATTTCATTTTTATGAAAAGCCGCTTCCTGTACATGGATGTTATTCGTACAATGGATTACGTATGAAGGTAAATTCACAACATGCAGAGGGACTTATGCAGCAATACACTAACGAAATCACACCTGAAATTCGTGAAACTCATTCACAGCCACCCTACGACGAAGAACTTTTGTCCCTCTGCGACGACAAAACCAGAAAAGAACTTGAGGAAATTAACGAGCAGTGTTTAAGCCGCCCGTTAGCTCACATTTTCCGGTTTGCAGTCGTTGGGAGTCTGACCCATCGTGGTGGAGTCATTCGCCATGCTTCCGGTGGTGCGACTACGGGAGGGCTACAAGTTGCTCGGGTAGGTGACAAGGTTGTATATGCTGATGGCAGCGAGGCCACCATTATTTCCGGTGCTGGCAAGGCCCGAATCATGCACGGCGCATCCGCTGCACTCGTTGGCAGCATGCTTGATAATGGTGATGAAATAATCTCTACCCCACAATCATGCAGCAAACTGGTTTTTCCTGAAGGCCGTGAATTCCCGGAAGGATTCCTGACCATCCCAGGGAGTAAGCACTGATGGCGGTTAAGGGATACTATTTATTCAGAGGTGATAAAACGCGATGTGGTGGTGTTATCACTGAGGGATGGACCGACCACCAGCACTTTGATAAAGATATGGCCTGCGAAGGACATAAAGTAACGTGTGGTAAACATCCTGGGCTTTACCGTATCTGTGGTGGTCTTGATGATGATTACATACATGGTAAAAGGATTGCCGGAACGTTGCACAGCTATAGTTCGTGCCCCTGTAAATCTAAATTCCTCAATTCAAACTGGGATGATGATTACGAACTTGGCGGAGAAGCAACAGTAACGCACACCGATCTCTCTCACCTTGTTGAGATACCTGTACTTCCGGGGCCAATCGATTCACCTGAACCAGAACAACATGCCCAGACAGCAAAAAAGAAAACAGGTATCGATGCAGGTTTTGCCGTTATCCCCTATGGCGGTACAACGGAAGCTTGGCAACGTCTGCTATTCACCGAAAACCCGCCAGCGGGAGCAAAGGAACTATTCGCTACGCTGAACGGCCCGGATGAAAGATACAAAGCTGGTTCGATTATGCTTCTGGTCGATCCTGATAAGCAGGACGACGAACAGATCGCCCATATGAAAGCCGCGAAAGCACGAGTTGATGCGGCGTTAGAACCGTTGACCATCCAGGAAGCGAACTTCCTGCACAAGAATAAAGACACGATAGACCTTTTTACTTCTCGCGCCAGTACGACAACCGGGATCGCCTCAGAAGCTGCGGGAAAATACTTTGAGAAGATCGAAAGTGTTCTGGTCAGGATTCAACAGGCATACAAAAATCAGTACATCACCAGCGGATCGCTGATTAGCGAACAGTTTTATGTACAAAGACGCCAGCTATTCAGCGAACTCGATAGCATCCTTACCGATTTCACCCGCCACAAACTTGCATTGCAAGACTACCCGGACATTAAGCGAGCCTTGGGGCTTTCAACCAGCTCTATCACTCATCGCTGGAACCAGACCGGGGTTGCTGACATTGAAGGCTACGCGACTTTCATCGAGAAAGCCGCAAAGTATGTGAAAATGATGAAAACAGCGGGTTATGTTGGCATCGCTCTTGATGGCGTGAACAGGCTGGATAAGATTTATGAAGCCTGTACGGTTGGTTCCGACTGCGAGAAAACTACTTATACCGAAGTCGGTAGTTTTGGAATGAGTATTGGGGGAGGAGTATTTGCTGGTTCACTGGCATCTGGTGGAGCCTCTGCAACTGTTTGTTCCTTTGTTTTGGGTGCATTAACTATTGAAGCCGCTGGTGCTGGAATGCTGGCTTGCGGTGTAATCTTCACTGGTGCGGCTGGTTATGCAGGGGGAGAGATAGGAGGTAAACTTGGTGAAACATTGGGCGAAAAAGTTTATGAGGTAACAAAATGACTGTTACCGCATCTGATCTACTACTGTTCATCATTTCAGGTGCAATGATGATTGCCTTGGTTTCAATGGTCGTCTTATCCATTCTAAACAAGAAGAGATTTCTTGAGGTCTGTCAAATGTATGAGGCCAAGTTTGGCTCCTTGCCACTTGCCGCCGCAGTATTGAAAGAAGCCGACGTAATCGGATTTACAGCAGGGTATACAACGAAAATGGATTTCATAATTCATCCATTAATCTACGGGAAAAAGTCCATCCATAGCAAAAACGATGATGTCGCATTCATCAGAGGGTTGCCAGCAAAGATCCGATACTGGTTTATTGCAGAATTCGTATGCTCTGTGATTGGTTTGGTCGCCTTGCTTCTCGGCGGTGTATGGCTTTGGGTCAACAAATGACCAACTCATCAGACCTGATCATCTGTGGGCCTGGAGGGTTAAGCCTCGTCTGTGGTATGGCTGTAGCAGTGCTGTCATTTCTCAACAAAAAGCGCTTTTCCACGATTTGTACTCTGTATAGAGAAAAGTTTGGTTCTCTCCCCGTTGGGGCGGTTATTTTCGACAAGGTCGATTCCATAGGATTTAGCTCAGGTTATGCAGCAAAGATCAACTTTATCGTGAATCCGTTAATCTTTGGCAAAAGCTCGGTAGACAGTAGCAACGATGATGTTTCGTTCATCAGAGGATTACCAACTCACCTCAAAAATTGGTTTATCGTCGAGTATGCTTTTTCAGCTCTCGGGTTGCTGTCAATCATTATTGCCGGAGCCGTGTTGCACTTCCGGTAATCTCTCAAAATCAAGCCAGCAACCACGCTGGCTTGCACTTGATAATTCTCTATCCCTCATCCTCACCAACCTTTCCCCTATCCCAGATTTTAGGCGATAGAAGCCATAAAGCCTCGTTGGCGATACACAAACGTAGCAATCCTTTCGGAGCAGATGATGAAACATGCCAGAGAACTGAATGCGCTTCCCGGGTGGAGAAATGGTTGGCTTGTACAGCCATCGCTGGGAAATCGAGCTGGGATACCGGGAGATAAAGCAGACAATGCAACTGAGCAGACTGACCCTGAGAAGTAAAAAGCCGGAGCTTGTGGAGCAGGAGCTGTGGGGCGTACTGCTGACCTATAATCTGGTGCGGAATCAGATGATAAAGATGGCGGGAGCACTGAAAGGGTACTGGCCGAATCAACTGAGCTTCTCAGAATCCTGTGGTCTGGTGATGCGAATGTTGATGACGTTAAAGGGAGCTTCACCGGGGCGGATTCCGGAGCTAATGGGCGATCTGGAAAGTCTGCGGAAGATGGTGAAACTACCAATAAGAAGAGAAAGAGCCTTCCCGCGAGTGGTAAAGGAGAGGCCCTGGAAGTACCCAAAAGCTGATAAAAAAGCCAGTCAGTTACTTAACTGACTGGCATTAGTCACAGATGGGCTGCATTTATTATGCACCACACGCGGCCATTTATCCCTGTCCCACATCGAAATCCTGCGCAATGCAGAAATAAAATGGCGCAAATTCGTCGCCCGTCAATTCTGTCCGCCGGACCACTCGACCAGCAGCATGGCAATCTCCCCTCTGAGACTGCGGCGTCCGGTCACCGCCTCAACGCTCCCGCTGCCGGTAATAATGCTGCGCGAGCGTTTGCCTGATCCTTTCCGGCGCGTCTCCCTGACGCATCAATGTCAACAGCGTCTGCATGATAGGTAAAACGTGGCGCAGATGCAGCATGTAGCCGTCGCAGAAATAATTCTTATTGGGTCGTCCATCGTCGGAAAGTGTGAAACGGTGTTTCGGACAGCCGCCGTTGCAAAGCGGACGGAACGAACAGCTAAGGCATTCGCGGCCGAGGTGGGTCCGCTTACGTTGGGCAAAGGCGATATTCTGCGCCGAGTTAACCAGCGCGGAGAGACTATTGTGGTTGATGTTGCCCAGCTTATGCTCGGGATAAACGAAATGGTCGCAGGAATAGATATCGCCATTGGACTCCACAATCAGATTGTCGCCACAGGTTTCGTTCATCACGCAGGAGCCGGATCTGCCAGCCATTTTTGCCAACGTCTGCTCGAAGTTCATCACGAAGACGCTTCCCATATCGTCTTGTACCCAGCTATCGAAGATAGCGTTGAGGAAGCGCCCGTACGCGTTGGCCGCGACCGACCATTCTGTCACCCGGCACTGCGCGGAAAAATCAGGGGAAATCAGCGTCAAACCGTTGGCATCGGGCTGTGCGGCTCGCCGTTCCACCAGCGGAATAAACTGCATATAGCGACTGCCGATCTGCTTAAGAAAGCGGTAGATTGCCAACGGCCGTTTGACGTTTTCCGCATTCACCACCGTCAAAGTATTGAACTCCACATGGTGCCGCTTCAGCGCCTCCAGGCCGCGGATAACGGCGTCAAAGGTGCTTTTCCCGGCGCGCGTCCGGCGATACGCATCGTTGCTGAGACGATCGCCGTCGAGGGAGAGACCAACGAGAAAACCGTGCTGTTTCAGGAACCGGGCCCAGTCATCATCAAGGTTAATTCCGTTGGTCTGAAAAACATTGCTGATGCGCTTCCCGCCGCGGTAGCGCTCCTGTAATCGCAGCGCCTCGCGGAAAAAGTCAATCCCGAGCAGGGTCGGCTCGCCGCCCTGCCAGTGAAAATCAACCGTTGGCGCAGGTTGGCTGGCGATATTTTTCCGCACGTAGTTTTCGAGCGTCGCGCCGTCCATTTTCCAGTGGGCCTGCCGCTGCGGATAGAGCCGCTGCTTTTCCAGGTAGTAGCAGTAGGTGCAGTCGATATTGCACACCGCTCCTGACGGTTTCGCCATCAGCTGGAAGCGATTGATATGATGACTCATAGCCCGAGATAACTGATAACCGCGGGTTTCGCCGGTTCGCCGCTGCGCGTCGTCACCCCATCCAGCCAGCTATCCAGCAGCTGCGGACGGCGTTTTAACTCTTCGCGCGCCGCCTCCTGCGCCGTTTGCTGCTGGTCCAGCATACGGGCAATCACCGCGTTTTCCAGCCCGACGTCAAAGGTCAACTGACTATAAAAGCGATTCAGATTCGGACATTCAGCAGCAAAATTCTTGCGCGTCACCGTATTCACCGTAGCGCTGCCATAGTGGGCGCCAAAGTACTTGTCGCCGCCGCTCAGGTAGACCAGTCTGAAGCGTGTATTCATAGCGTGCGGCTCCCAGCCCAGGAACGCGATCCACTGTTGACGTTCCACCGCGCGCGCCACCTGCGCCAGCATGCCGCTTTCGCTGGACTCCACCAACGTCCAGTTTTGCAGGGCGAAATCATGCGCGTCGATCATCCTCTTCAGACTGAGGTTAGCCGGCGCCCCGGGGGCAATGCCGTAAATTTTATGGCCGAACTTATCAGCAAATTTTTGCAGGTCGGAGAAGTCTTTTACCCCTGCGGCGGCGACGTAATCCGGTACGGCGAGCGTGAAGCGCGCGGCCGGGAGATTGCTGCCGAGCACCTTAATCGCGCCATCGGCGGTGAACTTACCGATCACCGGCGCCTGCGCGGGCATCCAGTTGCCGAGGAATACGTCAACCTGGCCGGTTTTCAGCCCCTGAAACGCCAGCGCAACCGACAGGTTTTGTACTTTTTGCCGATAGCCCAGCGCATTCAGTATCGTCCCGGAAAGGGCATTGGTCGCCGCAATATCGGTCCAGCCCGGATCGGACTGTGTGACGGTGGCGCAACGCGCGTCATCGGCGGCGAAGCCACTCAGCGGCAACCAGCCGGCGGCCGCCAACAGCATCAGTCGGGTCATGCGTTTCATTTTCATTATCATTCCTGGTGTTTCGCGGGAGAAGGATAGCGAGCGAACGCCTCTTGTTCATCCAGCGTTTGATGGTTACGGATATAGCGTGTCGAGGCGCGCTGAAACGGCTGATAGTCCCAGTCTGGAATGGCATCCCGTCCGGCGACCTGGGTTAAAAACAGGCGTTTTTGCTGACTGGCGAGCACCTGGTGATAGAGGGCATCAAGATCCCAGCGCGCCGCGATTTCATCGACGAACGCCTGCGCGACCGCTTGATAATTGTTATTCGTCGCCAGATTCACCCGCTCGTGGGGATCGTCGCGTAAATTGAACAGCTGCGGCGTCTCACTGACTGAATGAATATATTTCCACTCCCCCCGGCGAAACATCAGCATCGGCCCGAGCGCGCCTTCGGCCAGGTATTCGCTCACCGCCCCGTCCGGCCCTGGTAGCCCCTGTAAATGCGGCACCAGACTGTTGCCATCCAGCGGAGCGATAGCCTGCGCTTTGCGATCTTCGCCGCTGGCAAGCTCGACAAGCGTAGGCAACAGATCCACCAGCGAGACGCTTTCGCTGACCCGACGGGGCGCGAAGCGCGTGGGGTTATGCACGATAAACGGCACGCGTACGGCGTTCTCGAAGAAGTTCATCTTGTACCACAGGTCACGTTCGCCGAGCATTTCGCCATGGTCGGCAATCACCATAACCACGGTATTTTCGGCCAGCCCCGTTTCTTCGAGGGTGCGCACCATTTCGCCAAAGCAATCATCAACGTAGGCCAGAGCGCCGTAGTAGGCATGACGGGCGCGCCGAATATGCTCATCGTGGATTAAGCCCGGTTCCAGCTGATACATGGCGCGCATCCGCGCCGAATGCGCATCGTCTGCAATATCGTTGCCGCGCGTAACCGGCATATCGATGTCATCTGGCGAAAAACGATCGAGGTAGCGTTTGGGGATCGCGAAAGGATCGTGGGGATGCGTGAGCGACAGGAGCAGCATAAACGGCTGTTCATCGGGGCGACGGGCGGCGTCATACAAGCGCTGGCGGGCGAGGAATAAGGCCTCATCATCAAAATCAAGCTGGTTGGTACGCACGCACTCGCCTGCTTCCAGCACCGAACTCATGTTGTGATACCAGTCGAGTCGGCGTTCAGGATGTTTCCAGTCCGGCGTCCAGCCAAAATCGGCGGGGTAAATGTCCGTCGTCAGCCGTTCGTCAAAACCGTGCAGCTGATCGGGGCCGCAAAAGTGCATTTTCCCCGACAGCCAGGTGCGGTAGCCCTGTTCGCGCAGATAGTGGCAAAAGGTTGGCGAGTCGGCATGGAACTCGGCGGCGTTGTCATACACCTGATTACGGGAAATATACTGCCCGGTCATCAACGATGCACGCGATGGCGCGCACAGCGGACTGTTGCAATAGGCGGAATCAAATACCACCCCTTCGCGAGCTAATTTATCTATATTTGGCGTCAGACTAACGTTATTGCCATACGCTCTTAAGGCGCTGGCCGTTAACTGATCGGCCATCAGAATAACGATATTCGGTTTATTTATAAGCATGACCTTTCCGCACAGTAAAATAATTAATAAAACGTGTTAGCCTTATCTCATGTATCAACAGGCCCTGTGAAGGGGCTATTTTTTTATCATGACATAAGGTGAATTTATGGCAGGAAAATTACAGCTTCCGCCTTTACAGGCGCTAGTGGTATTTGAAGCGGCGGCGCGTTTAGGTAATTTTACCGCCGCCGGAAATGAACTCGGACTATCGCAGCCGGCGGTCAGTCAGCGTATTCAGATGCTGGAGAATCTGATTAATTCACCGCTATTTGAACGCCGTCATCGCGGCGTCCAGCTCACCGAATCCGGCAATAGTCTGTATCTGATCGTCCGCAGTAGCCTGCTGGAAATCAGCGAGCAGTTTGAACGCACGCGTCTGCAGCGCAATGTCCTGCGTATCGATACCGATATGGGGTTTGCCAGCTACTGGCTCTTACCCCGCATGGAGAGGCTGCAAGCGTTAATTCCGGGGGTGGAGGTACAGATAACCACTTCGCCCAACGACTATAACTTTCGCGATAGTAACGCGGATCTGGCGATCTATTTTGGCCACGGAAACTGGGCCGGAACGCAGAGCCAGCGGCTGTTCCCTGAGATTGTTATTCCTGTTTGCAATCAAAAGATTAAGCAAGAAATGGCGTCGGTCTCCGCCCCCGAATCTCTGCTGGATTATCCCCTGCTGAAGCTGCCGGAATCCCGGCCCCAGCGCTGGATGACGTGGGACGACTGGTTCCGCCAGCATCAGGTATCCGGGCAAAATCATGCCGCCTCCCGGACCTTCAACGCCTATTCCCTGGTGATCCAGGCGGCGCTGGAAGGCCAGGGGATCGCCCTCGGCTGGCAGCCGCTGATCGCGCCGTTTCTTGCCAGTAAACAGCTGGTGCAATGCGGGCCGATGCACCGTACCGAACGGGGCTATTATCTGATTTCCGCCAATGCTAAACCGGTCTCGGCGCAGCAGGAAAAAGTCAAAGCATGGTTATTGGATGAAGCCTGGAGTTTTCACGCTTCCGGTCATCTAATACCAGAAAATAAATAAGCTAAGACAGAAAACACATATTGATTTGACGAAATAGATTAGCGCGCTCGACGGTTTTATATGTTAGTTTTTTAACGCCACCCTAAAATAAACACGATGCCATGTTACAACCTATATTTGAGTTACAATCCGTTAATAAAAATTATTATTCCAGCGATAATACACGTTTTTTCTTAACAGCGCCAAAAAGCGCGGCGATTAATGCCTTGAGCGATATCAATTTAGAAATATATCGCGGAGAGATTTTTGTCATTATCGGTCTTTCCGGCTCCGGTAAGTCGACATTGCTGCGCACGCTTAACCACCTGCTCCCGGCCAGTTCCGGCTCGGTGATTTTCCAGGGTAAAACGCTTTCCGCGCTGCGGGAATCCGAGCTGATCGCCCTGCGCCGCCGCCATATCGCCATGGTTTTCCAGTCGTTCGCGCTGTTTGATGAACGCAGCGTACTGGATAACGTCGCGTTCGGCCTTGAAGTAGCCGGCGAATCCCGGGATCTGCGCTACCGAAAAGCGAACGAGATGCTGGCAAAAGTCGGGCTTGCCGACGTTGCCGAACAGTACCCGCCTCAGCTCTCCGGTGGTATGCAACAGCGGGTCGGGCTTGCGCGCGCGCTGGTCATGGACCCCACCGTGCTGTTAATGGATGAAGCATTTTCCGCGCTCGATCCGATTATTCGCCGTGAAATGCAGACGCTGCTGCTGTCGCTACAGGCACATTCCCGGCGCACCATCGTCTTTGTCACCCACGATATGGAAGAGGCGCTGCGCCTCGGAACGCGGATTGCGATTATGGAAAAAGGCAGGCTGGTGCAGGTTGGCACCGCGGAAGAGCTGATAAACGCGCCGGCGACCGCGTATGTGCAACACTTTTTCTCCGGGGTCGACGTTTCGCGCTGGCAGCTGGCCGAAAGCTATGCCGATATCTGGACAACGCGTCAGGAGCCATCATGAGCTACCCCCTCGATTTTAGTCGTCAGATTGACGATGCAGTACAACGCCTGCTGGCACACGCCGGCGGCGGCTTTGACGGTTTTGCCGGGGCTATCGACCGCTTTGCCGGGGGCCTTGAGAGCGTGATAAATGCGCTTTCGCCGTGGGGGCTGGTGATCATCGCGGTCTGGCTGGGCGCATGGCGGATTGGCAAAGGTTTTGCGCTGTTTGCCCTGCTTGCTTCGCTGTATATCATTTACAGCGGCTACAGCGAGCACGCTGCGGTGACGCTGGCGCTGACCCTGTCATCAACGTTTTTCAGCCTGCTGATCGGCATTCCACTCGGGATCTGCAGCGCGCGACGCGCGGCTACCGGCAGGATCATTCGCACGGTGCTTGATTTTATGCAGACCATGCCCGCCTTTGTGTACCTGATACCCGCGACGATTTTGTTCGGGCTTGGCCGCCCGCCGGGGATCTTCGCGACGATTCTGTTTTCTATGCCGCCGGTGGTGCGTCTGACCGATTTAGGTATTCGCCAGGTCAACGCTTCGCGCATCGAAGCGGGCATCGCCTTTGGCTGCACGCCGTGGCAGTTGCTGTGGAAAGTGCAGTTGCCCGCTGCGCAGCCCTCGATTATGGCCGGCATAAACCAATCGATCATGATGGCTATGTCGATGGTGATTATCGCGTCGATGGTCGGGGCCGGCGGGCTGGGTAACGATATTTTGAGCAGTATCCAACAGCTGGAAATTGGCACTGGCCTACAGAGTGGTTTCGTGGTGGTGCTGATTGCCATCCTGCTGGATCGGCTGTCGGCAAGCTTTGCAAGACGCGACGGCCCCCCTGGCGCCAGAAAGACGATGCTTCACGGGCTGTTTCGACTCAGAGCGAAATAGCGCGGCAGTCCTGCATCAGGAATGGGGCAAGCTCATCACGACCCCGGCAGCCGGGGTCGCGATGCTGCCGGGGAATACGTAGTCCGTTACTGGAACGGTTTAACGTCGCCGACGCCTTCACGCAGCACGACCGGCGCGTCTTCGGTCAGGTCGATGACGGTGGTAGGCTGCTGGCCAAGATAGCCGCCGTGGATAATCAAATCCACCAGCTTCTCCAGCCGGTCTTTGATCTCTTCCGGGTCGGATTCGGTGAATTCGCTACCGGGCAGCATCAACGAGGTCGACAGCATCGGTTCGCCGAGCGTCTCCAGCAGCGCCTGGGCTATCGGGTTCGACGGCACGCGCATCCCGATGGTCTTACGCTTCTCCTGCAGCAGGCGACGCGGTACCTCTTTGGTCCCCTTGAGGATAAAGGTGTAGTTACCCGGGGTGTTATTTTTTATCAGGCGAAACGCCACGTTATCGACAAACGCGTAGGTCGACAGCTCAGACAGGTCGCGGCACATCAGCGTAAAGTTGTGGCCATCAGGCAACTGACGAATGCGGCAAATACGCTCCATCGCGCCTTTATCTTCAATCTTACAGCCCAGCGCGTAACCGGAATCGGTGGGATAAACGATCACCCCACCCTTACGCACAATCTCCACCGCCTGGTTAATCAACCGTGCCTGCGGGTTGTCCGGATGGATATAAAAAAACTGGCTCATACTTCCCTCTCAATTTTATTCTGCGGCCGTTTCCCAGCTGTGCCAGATCCCTTCTACGCCAGCGGGTAGCCAAAGTTTGCGGCCCAGTTCGATCCACGGACAAGGCTGATGAAAATCAGATCCTTGTGAACCCAGAAGACCAAACTGCACGGCGTACGCGGCAAGCTGCGTACGTTCATGGGGCGCCTGCTGGCATTGCGCCAGTTCCATCGCATCGCCACCCTGCTCGCTGAAGTGGGCCAACAGCCGTTTTAGCCACTTGGCGGAGAGGTCGTAACGCCCGGGATGGGCGATAACCGCTTTGCCGCCAGAATGATGAATGACATCAATCGCTTGTTTTATTGTACACCACTGCGGCGGAACGTATCCGGTTTTCCCGCGGGCGAGATATTTTTTAAAAACATCGGCAATATTGCTGGCATAACCGGCTTCCACCAGGAAGCGCGCGAAGTGTCCGCGGGTTACCGCGCCGCCGTCAGCAAGCTTCATGGCCCCCTCCCAGGCGCCTGGAATCCGCGCTTTCTCCAGCCGCTCGGCGATCATCTGTGCGCGCAGCTGGCGACGCGCCTTCTGCTCTTCCAGAAGCGCGCTCAGTGCCGGGTGCGCAATATCAATATTCAAACCGACAATATGAATCTCGTGGTTTTCCCACAATGTTGAAATTTCCACCCCGGTCACCAGCGTGAGCGGTAAACCGGCGCGGGCGATTTCGGCACGCGCGGCGGGAATCGCCGCAACGGTATCGTGGTCGGTAATCGCCAGGGTCCCGACGCGCATCTGGTGAGCGCGATGAACCAGTTCTTGCGGAGTCAGCCGCCCGTCAGAGGCGGTGGTGTGGCTGTGCAGATCGTAAATCACTGCGTAATGGGTGTCGCTCAAAGAGACTCCTGCTGGACATGGACTTAAATTAGCGCATTATCATAACGACTCGCGGAGAAAATCTGCAAACAGGGGTTGACTTTATTCCTCTGGACTAGTTAACTAGTACGCAAGTTCACATGAAGGGGTATCACGATGAAAACGCAATTTATCACTCTGCACGGCTGGTGGCGCACCTCCTGATATCGGGCGGCGTGATCGCGTTTTGCACTCAGCATACAGATACCCGGCCCGCCAATGAGCGGGCTTTTTATTGGACAAATTATTATACCGAAAGGCGAGAACAATAATGCAAACATCAAAACCGGCACTCGAACTTCTCACCAGCGACGCCATCTATCGCGAAAACCCCACGGCGCTGTTTCACCAGCTGTGCGGCGCTCGCCCGGCCACGCTGCTGCTGGAATCGGCGGATATCGACAGCAAAGACGATTTAAAAAGCCTGCTGCTGGTAGACAGCGCGCTGCGCATCACCGCGCTAGGTGACACTGTCACTCTGCAGGCGCTTTCTGCTAACGGCGCGGCCCTGCTGGATTTACTGGATAATACTCTGCCTTCGGGCATCGACAATCAGCGCCAGCCCAATAGCCGGATCCTGACCTTCCCGCCTGTCAGCGCGCTGCTGGATGAAGATGCCCGCCTGTGCTCTTTATCCGTCTTTGACGCCTTCCGTCTGCTGCAGGAACTGGTCACCGTTCCGCCGGACGAGCGCGAAGCGATGTTCTTTGGCGGCCTGTTTGCCTATGACCTGGTAGCCGGTTTTGAAAATCTGCCGCCGCTGGAAAGCGACACCGCCTGCCCGGACTACTGTTTCTACCTGGCCGAAACCCTGCTGGTTATCGACCACCAGACCAAAAATACCCGTATCCAGTCGAGCCTGTTCACCCCGCTGGAGAGTGAAAAACAGCGTCTGACCCAGCGTATAGCCCAGCTTCGCCAGCAGCTTAACGAGCCGCCTGCGCCGCTGCCGGTGACTAAAGTTGAATCGATGACCTGCGACTGCGATCAGAGCGATGAAGAGTACGGCGCGGTGGTACGCAAAATGCAGCGCGCCATTCGCGCCGGTGAAATCTTCCAGGTGGTGCCGTCCCGCCGCTTCTCTCTGCCCTGCCCGTCGGCGCTGGCGGCCTACGACGTCCTGAAAAAGAGCAACCCGAGCCCGTACATGTTCTTTATGCAGGATAACGACTTCTCTTTATTTGGCGCATCGCCAGAGAGCTCGCTGAAATATGACGCCCTCAGCCGCCAGATTGAGATCTACCCGATTGCCGGTACCCGCCCACGCGGCCGCCGCGCCGACGGATCGCTGGATCGCGACCTCGACAGCCGTATCGAACTGGAAATGCGCACTGACCATAAAGAGCTTTCCGAGCATCTGATGCTGGTTGACCTGGCGCGTAACGACCTCGCGCGAATCTGTACGCCGGGCAGCCGCTACGTCGCCGACCTGACCAAAGTTGACCGCTACTCCTTTGTGATGCACCTGGTGTCCCGCGTGGTTGGCGAACTGCGTAGCGACCTCGACGTCCTGCATGCCTACCGCGCCTGTATGAACATGGGCACCCTGAGCGGCGCGCCGAAGGTTCGCGCCATGCAGCTTATCGCCGCCGCCGAAGGCAAACGCCGCGGCAGCTACGGCGGCGCGGTGGGCTACTTTACCGCCCACGGCGACCTCGATACCTGCATCGTGATTCGTTCTGCCTATGTGCAGGACGGCATCGCCACCGTCCAGGCTGGCGCCGGTATCGTTCTGGATTCAGTGCCTCAGTCCGAAGCGGATGAAACCCGCAATAAAGCTCGCGCGGTGCTGCGCGCAATCGCTCAGGCCCACCACGCTAAGGAGACTTTCTGATGGCCGACATCCTGCTGCTCGATAATATCGACTCTTTTACCTATAACCTCGCAGACCAGCTGCGCGCGAACGGCCATAACGTGGTGATTTACCGTAACTCGGTGCCGGCGCAGACCTTAATTGAGCGCATTGGTACCATGGATAATCCGGTGCTGATGCTCTCTCCGGGCCCGGGGACCCCCAGCGAAGCGGGCTGCATGCCGGAGCTGCTGACCCGGATGCGCGGCAAACTGCCGATCATCGGTATCTGCCTCGGTCATCAGGCCATTGTTGAAGCTTACGGCGGCTACGTCGGCCAGGCTGGCGAAATCCTGCACGGCAAAGCCTCCAGCATCGAACATGACGGCCAGGCGATGTTTGCCGGGCTGACCAATCCGCTGCCGGTAGCGCGTTATCACTCGCTGGTGGGCAGCAATATTCCTGCCGGGCTGACCATTAACGCCAACTTTAACGGGATGGTCATGGCGGTGCGTCATGATGCCGACCGCGTCTGCGGCTTCCAGTTCCATCCTGAGTCGATTCTCACCACCCAGGGCGCACGTCTGCTGGAGCAGACCCTGGCATGGGCGCTGCAGAAACTCGAGCAGACCAACGTGATTCAGCCGATCCTCGAGAAGCTGTATCAGGCCGAAACCCTGAGCCAGCAGGAAAGTCACCTGCTGTTCTCTGCGGTGGTGCGGGGAGAAGTGAAACCCGAGCAGCTGGCTGCCGCGCTGGTGAGCATGAAGGTGCGCGGTGAACAGCCGCAAGAGATTGCCGGCGCCGCCACCGCCCTGCTGGAAAACGCCGCGCCGTTCCCGCGTCCGGACTACCTGTTCGCCGATATCGTCGGTACCGGCGGCGACGGCAGCAACAGTATCAATATTTCCACCGCCAGCGCCTTTGTGGCGGCGGCCTGCGGCCTGAAAGTCGCCAAACACGGCAACCGCAGCGTATCGAGCAAGTCGGGCTCTTCCGATCTGCTGGCCGCGTTCGGTATCAACCTGGATATGAATGCCGACAAGTCCCGCACCGCGCTGGATGAACTGGGCGTCTGCATCCTGTTTGCGCCGAAGTATCACACCGGTTTCCGCCATGCGATGCCGGTTCGCCAGCAGCTGAAAACCCGCACGCTGTTCAACGTGCTCGGGCCGCTGATTAACCCGGCACATCCGCCGCTGGCGCTGATTGGCGTCTACAGCCCGGAACTGGTGCTGCCGATTGCCGAAACCCTGCGCGTGTTGGGCTACCAGCGGGCTGCGGTAGTCCACAGCGGCGGTATGGATGAAGTGTCGCTGCATGCGCCGACGGTGGTCGCTGAGTTGAATAACGGGGAAATTAAAAGCTATCAGCTGACGGCTAATGACTTTGGTCTCACGCCTTACCATCAGGAGCAGCTGGCTGGCGGCACGCCGGAAGAAAACCGTGACATTCTTACGCGCTTGCTACAAGGTAAAGGTGAAGCCGCTCACGAAGCCGCCGTCGCCGCCAACGTCGCTATGCTGATGCGCCTGTACGGGCACGAAGACCTGAAGGCCAACGCTCAGCAGGTGATCGACGTGCTGCGCAGCGGAGCGGCCTATGACAGAGTGACCGCATTAGCGGCAAGAGGGTAAATAATGCAGACCGTTTTAGCAAAAATCGTTGCCGACAAAGCGATTTGGGTAGAAGACCGCAAACAACAGCAACCGTTAGCCAGTTTTCAGAATGACGTCGTCCCGACTCAGCGTAATTTTTACGATGCGCTCGTCGGTACACGCACCGCGTTTATTCTGGAATGCAAAAAAGCGTCTCCGTCGAAAGGACTGATTCGCCAGGATTTTGACCCGGCGACCATCGCCGGCGTCTATAAAAATTATGCCTCGGCCATCTCCGTCCTGTGCGACGAGAAATATTTCCAGGGCAGCTTCGACTTTCTGCCGATCGTCAGCGCCATCGCGCCGCAGCCGATTCTGTGCAAGGATTTCACCATCGATCCTTACCAGATCTACCTGGCGCGCTACTACCAGGCCGACGCCTGCCTGCTGATGCTGTCGGTGCTTGACGACGACCAGTATCGCCAGCTTGCCGCTGTGGCCCATAGCCTGAACATGGGCGTGCTGACCGAGGTCAGCAATGAAGAGGAGCTGGAGCGCGCCATTGCGCTGAAGGCCAAAGTGGTCGGGATTAACAACCGCGACCTGCGCGATATGTCGATTGATCTGAACCGCACCCGCCAGCTGGCGCCGCGCCTGGATCATGATGTGACGGTTATCAGCGAATCCGGTATTCATACTTACGCCGAAGTGCGTGAACTCAGCCATTTTGCCAACGGTTTCCTGATCGGTTCCGCCTTGATGGAACAGGCGGATCTCGATGCCGCCGTGAAGCGCGTGCTGCTCGGCGAGAATAAAGTCTGCGGCCTGACCCGGCCTCAGGATGCACAGATCGCCTGTGAATCCGGCGCAATTTATGGCGGGCTGATTTTTGTTCCCTCCTCGCCGCGTGCCGTGAACGATGCCCAGGCGAAAGAGATTATTCAGTCCGCTCCGCTGCGCTACGTTGGCGTCTTCCGTGACGCGCCCATCGAGGCGGTCGCCGCCCGGGCAGAACAGCTTCCGCTGGCGGCGATTCAACTGCACGGTAGCGAAGATCAGACCTATATTGACGCGCTGCGTGCGGCCCTTCCGGAGTCGGTGCAAATCTGGAAAGCCCTCAGCGTCAGCGACACGCTACCCTCACGTCACTTCACCCATGTCGATAAGTATGTTTTCGATAATGGCCAGGGCGGTAGCGGCCAGCGTTTCGACTGGACGCTGCTGCAGGGCCAGGACCTGCGTAATGTCATTCTGGCAGGCGGCCTGGGTGCCGATAACTGTGTAGAAGCTGCGAAAAGCGGCTGTGCCGGACTCGATTTCAATTCAGGCGTAGAGTCGCAGCCGGGTATTAAAGATCCCAGCAAACTGGCTTCGGTGTTTCAAACACTGCGCGCATATTAAGGAGCAATAATGAGCACTTTACTTAATCCCTATTTTGGCGAATTTGGCGGTATGTATGTCCCGCAGATTCTGATGCCTGCCCTGCGCCAGCTGGAAGAAGCGTTCGTCAGCGCGCAGAAAGATCCGGCGTTTCAGGCGGAATTTACCGATCTGCTGAAAAACTACGCCGGTCGTCCCACGGCGCTGACTAAATGTCGTAACCTGACCGAAGGGACCCGCACCACGCTGTATCTGAAGCGCGAAGATCTGCTGCACGGCGGCGCGCACAAAACCAACCAGGTGCTGGGTCAGGCGCTGCTGGCTAAACGAATGGGTAAAACCGAAATTATCGCCGAAACCGGCGCCGGCCAGCACGGCGTAGCGTCCGCACTCGCCAGCGCTCTGCTCGGTCTGAAGTGCCGCATCTATATGGGCGCAAAAGACGTCGAACGCCAGTCGCCAAACGTGTTCCGCATGCGTTTAATGGGTGCCGAAGTGATTCCGGTGCACAGCGGTTCCGCCACGCTGAAAGATGCCTGTAACGAAGCGCTGCGCGACTGGTCTGGTAGCTACGAGACCGCGCACTATATGCTCGGTACCGCGGCGGGCCCGCATCCGTTCCCGACCATCGTGCGTGAATTCCAGCGCATGATTGGCGAAGAGACCAAAGCGCAAATTCTCGAAAAAGAAGGTCGTCTGCCGGATGCGGTTATCGCCTGCGTCGGCGGCGGATCCAACGCTATCGGGATGTTTGCTGACTTTATCGATGAAACCAACGTCGGTCTGATCGGCGTCGAACCTGCGGGTCACGGGATTGAAACCGGTGAACACGGCGCGCCGCTGAAGCATGGTCGCGTTGGCATCTACTTCGGTATGAAGTCACCGATGATGCAAACCGCAGACGGCCAGATTGAAGAGTCCTACTCCATTTCCGCCGGTCTGGATTTCCCGTCCGTTGGCCCGCAGCACGCTTTCCTCAACAGCACCGGCCGCGCGGATTACGTGTCGATTACCGATAACGAGGCCCTGGAGGCCTTTAAAGCGCTCTCCCGCCATGAAGGGATTATTCCGGCTCTGGAGTCCTCTCACGCTCTGGCGCATGCGCTGAAAATGATGCGCGAAAACCCGGAAAAAGAGCAGCTGCTGGTGGTTAATCTGTCCGGTCGCGGCGACAAAGACATCTTCACCGTACACGATATTCTGAAAGCGCGAGGGGAAATCTGATGGAACGTTATGAGACGCTGTTTGCACAACTGAAAACCCGCCGGGAAGGCGCGTTCGTTCCCTTCGTCACCCTCGGCGATCCGAACCCTGAGCTGTCGCTAAAGATCATCGATACGCTGATTGAAGCCGGCGCCGACGCCCTGGAGCTGGGGATTCCGTTCTCCGATCCGCTGGCGGATGGCCCGACGATTCAGGGCGCAACCCTGCGCGCCTTTGCCGCTGGCGTTAACCCGGCGCAATGCTTTGAAATGCTGGCGGCGATTCGCCACAAGCACCCGACTATCCCGATTGGCCTGCTGATGTATGCCAACCTGGTATTCAGCCCGGGTATTGACGAGTTCTATGCCGAGTGCGCACGTGTCGGAGTCGATTCGGTGCTGGTCGCCGATGTCCCGATTGAAGAGTCCGCCCCGTTCCGTCAGGCGGCGCTGCGCCATAATATCGCGCCGATCTTCATCTGCCCGCCGAACGCCGATGATGACCTGCTGCGCCAGATTGCCTCCTGGGGCCGCGGCTATACCTACCTGCTGTCACGCGCTGGCGTTACCGGAGCGGAAAACCGCGCCGCGCTGCCGCTGCACCACCTGGTGGAAAAACTGGCCGAATATAACGCCGCGCCGCCGCTGCAGGGCTTTGGCATCTCCGCGCCGGAACAGGTGACCGCCGCGCTTGAAGCCGGTGCGGCCGGGGCGATTTCCGGTTCGGCGATCGTGAAAATTATCGAGCGCAACGTTAACGATCCGCAGACCATGCTGGCCGAGCTCAAAGCATTCGTGCAGAGCCTGAAGGCGGCGACGCGCTAATCGAACGCGGCATACGGTAACGGCTTTAAGCGAAAAGCCGTTACTAGCGCTGTTTACCCACTCCATCCAGCGCTTCCATCACGGGACTCAGCAGGTAACTCAGGATTGTTCTGCGTCCCGTTTTTATTTCACCGGTAACCTGCATCCCCGGTTCAAGAAGTTTTTCCTCTCCCTCCACCATCAACGTTCGCTGTTTCAGGGAAATCACCGCCCGATAAACCAACCCCAGCTCCCGATCTTCAACGGCATCGGCCGAGACCTGCCGAAGTTCACCCGTCACCCACCCATAGCGGGTGAAGTCAAAGGTACTGATTTTCACCGCCGTCTTTTGCCCGGGCCGTAGAAAACCGACGTCCTGGTTCCTGACCATGACTTCCGCTACCCGTTCACCGCTATCGGGAACGATCTTCAGCAGCTCCTGCGCCGGCTCCACGGCGCCGCCGGCATCCCTGAAGACCAAAGACTCCACCGTTCCGCTAACCGGCGCGCGCAACAGGTATTGTGCGCTCAGGGACTGGAGCTGATTGAGCTGGGTTTCCAGCACCCGGTTTTCATCGCTGCGCTCCGCGCTCTCTTTGGCAAGGGCATGGGTTTTATCAGCCGTTCTGGCCTGCGCTTCTTCATCTATCTGATGGAGGCTGTCACGCACCTCCTGTGCGCGGGTTTCTGCGGCCACCACCCGATGGCGGGACTCGGTATATTTTTTCCCGCTCTCCAGCAGGCTGTCCCGACTGGTGAGCTTCTTCTGATACAGCGCTTCCAGCGCCTGATATTGTTCTCTGAAAAGCGGCAGCAAATTTTCAGCCAGCGCTTTTTCCACCTGCCCCTCGGCCAGCTGCGCCAGCAGAACCGCTCTTCGGCTGTCAAACACCGCTTTTTCACGGCGATCCGCCTCGATTTCCGCCGTTAGCCGTAACGCCGCCTGTTCAGCCAGCGCAACATCCTCTTGTAGATAGGCGGGAGGAAGCTGAGCGGTAACGCTCCCCTGATGATAATAACGGTTAAGCAATGTCAGACGCGCAATATGAAACCGGTTAATACGCTGGCGCAGCCGGTTCTCTTTGATTTGCGCCTGCAAATGACCGTCGTTAAATTTGATCAGCGGCTGGCCCTGGGCCACGTGCATCCCCTCCCGCACCATCACCGCCGCGACTTCAGCGGTGACCGCGGCATTCACCGGGCGCGACAGTTCGCTCACCACGATTTTCCCCTGCGTCACGGCAACAATATCAACCTTACCCCAGGCTGCCCATAAGAGCGCCGCGGACATCGTCAACATCACGCACCAGATGATGCCCCTGCCCGCAGGCGAAGGCGGCGTATCCTGAACCTCCAGCACCGCGGGGAGAAATTCCCGGTAACGCTTCATCCGGTCATCCCCTGCTGTAGCGCATATAAACGCGCGTACAGACCATTCCCGGCAAGCAGCGCAGCATGCGTTCCCTGCTCGCCGATCGCGCCGCTTTCCATCACGATAATACGGTCGGCCAGCCGCACGGTGGATAAGCGGTGGGCGATAATAAATACCGTCCTCCCCCGACAGATTTCCGCCATATTGTGGTGAATAATCCGTTCAGATTCGTAGTCCAGCGCGCTGGTGGCTTCATCGAGAATCAATACTTTCGGGTTAGTTATCAGCGCACGGGCAAGGCCGATACGTTGTTTCTGCCCGCCGGAAAGTTGCCCGCCGTGTTCGCCAACCGGTGTGTCATAGCCCATCGGCAGTTCACTGATAAACTCATGGGCGCCGGCCAGCGCGGCAGCGGCCATCACCTGCTCCTGCGAGGCATCGGGTACGGCAAGGGCGATATTTTCCCGCAGGGTGCCGGAGAAAAGCTGAGTTTCCTGTAACACGACGCCAACCTGACGGCGCAACCATTGCGGATCGGTATGAGCGATATCCGTGCCATCGATAAATATCTGGCCTACCGAGGGTAAATACAGCCTTTGCATCAGTCTCGCCAGCGTACTCTTACCCGAGCCCGAGCGCCCTACGATGCCAATAACCTCGCCTGGCCGCACGGATAGCGTCACGCTGTTCAGCACCTGAGCGCCGCCGGGATGGTAGGCAAAGCTGATCCCGGCGAACCTTACCGCCCCCTGCATTTGGGCGAGAGCGATGCCGCTCGCAGGCTGTTGCTCGGTCGGCATATTCAGAATATCCCCCAGCCGTTTGATGGAAACCGAGACCTGCTGTATGTCCTGCCATAGCTGTACGAAGCGCAGCACCGGCGCGGTAACCTGGCCGGCAAACATGTTAAAGGCAATCAGCGCGCCGACCGTCATGTCGCCCTGAATAACCTGCTGCGCGCCGTACCACAGGATCGCCACGCTGGTTGCCCGGCTAATAAAGCGGGAAATCTGCCCGGCTATATTCCCCAAATTCTGCGTTCTGAAGCTGCTGCTGACAAAAGCGGCGATTCGGGTATCCCAGCGACGGACCATATGATGCTCAACCGCCATCGCTTTCAGCGGCTCGATCGCCGTGATGCTCTCCACCAGAAAAGCCTGATTCTGCGCTCCCTGACGAAACTGATCGTTGAGACGACGGCGCAGAGATGGCGTGATAACCGCCGATAAAATGGCGTAAAAAACCAGCGAAATGATGACGATAAGAGTCAATGGAATACTGTAGAACGCCATGACGACGAAAAAAATCACCATAAAGAGCAGATCGGTACAAAGCGTCAGAGCGCTGCCGGTGAGAAATTCCCGTACCGTTTTGAGTTCGTGAACCCGTGCTACGGTAACGCCTGCCTGCCGTTCCTTAAACCACGCCAGCGGCAGCGCCAGAAGATGCCGAAAGAGCAATGAGCTCAAGGTGACATCAATTCTTTGCGCGGTATGTGCCAGCTGGTAAGTTCGGAGTCCATCCAGCACGACTTCAGTAACGGTAATACAGAGCATTCCCAGCGCCAGGACGTCCAGCGTCGTCAGACTCTGATGGGCCAAAACCTTGTCGACCACAACCTGGAAAAAAAGGGGGGTGATTAATGCCAGCAATTGAATAAAAAATGAAGCCAGCAAGACTTCACCAACCAGCCTGCGATACTGCATAAATGCCTGCCAGAACCAGCGCAGATTGAACTCGTTGGCCAGCTTTTCCACAGAGAAACGTTGGCTAAATAAAAAACCGCCGACCCTGGCCCCCTCCACAGGCGAGTACACGGAGGGTTGCGGCCGATCGATCTCCTGAACCAGCCATTGCCCGTCCTTAACCGCCAACAACACGCTATATCCCCGATCGGGTAAATGAACCAGCGCCGGCAGAGGTAAGCGAGAGGTGACGTGCAGGCGGGGATAGTAGCGACAACGAAAGCCACAATGGCGGGCCGCACGCACCAGTTGCAGGGTGATGTGATGTTCCGCATCGACAAAAAATTGCTCACGCAGGGCCCGGATATTCACCGCCGTACCGTGGTAGCGGGCAATCAGCCGCAGCCCCTGCCATAGATTATCATCCGATGACATAACGCAGCTCCACTAATAGCCAACGGCTGTTCGCCAGTTTTCCGCCGTCGTTTGCGCGGTAGCCAGCGGTATAGCCACCCCGGCATCGTCCGCATCATCAACGTCGCCCGAGGCCAGAAACTGGCAGATCTCCTGCTTCAACAGCGCGATGTCTGCCGTGCTTTCCGCGGTATCCATGACCGGTAAAGGAATATTGTGTTCGATATAATTCAGCACATCCTCCGGCAGCCATAGCGTGTCGTCGGCGAAGACAATCTGCTCCACCTGATAGTAGTCCAGACTGAAGTAACCCCGGATAATCACGCTGTCCGCCCGGTCGCGGAAGTTGAGCACCAGACTGTCATAGCCCTGCACCCGCTGCCGGGAGAGCACCGCCTGCTCCGCCTGCAGCCCCTCCCCGAGCCGCAGCGTGTCCGCTCCGCTGCTCTCGATAATCGTGTCCTGCCCGTCTCCGGCGTTAAAGAGGTAGGTGTCATCCCCGTATCCGCCCTTCAGCAGATCGTTCCCCGTGCCGCCGCTCAGCAGGTCGTTGCCGAAGCTGCCGTCAAGGGTGTCGTCCCCCGCCTCGCCGTACAGCGCATCGTTGCCGCTGTCTCCGGTCAGCACGTCATTCCCGCCCCCGGCGTGGATCTCGCTCCCCTCCCGGTAGGCCTGCAGGCTCTGCGCCGCCTCCGTTCCCGCCAGCAGCATCGCCTTCACGGCGGCCACGTCCCATACCGTGCCGTCGGCGAAGACAATCTGCTCCACCTGATAGCTGCCCAGGCTGAAGTACCCCTGGATGATCACGCTGTCCGCCCGGTCGCGGAAGCCGAGCACCAGGCTGTCATAGCCCTGCACCCGCTGCCGGGAGAGCACCGCCTGCTCC
>NZ_MTEG01000024.1:0-104091 GCF_002108615.1 Klebsiella sp. YJ | reverse complement strand
GACGGGCGTGCTGAGTTTGCAAAGCTCATGGGAAGGGCGCTTATAACGGCTGACGGTGAGGCGATCGAGGGAGAGGCTCTCGACGACGTTGAGGTTGGAGGAGTGGTAACGCATACCATCATCGATCTGATGCAGGATGATAGCCCTGTTTGATAGGGTGAGGTTGTCGAGCGGGCGCGACGAATGCTGGAGAACGGTGCAACCCGGCAGCAGGTGGCTGATGTGACAGGCGTGGACGTGAAAACAATCTACAAGTACCTCCCGGCGACTTGAAGACAAAGATTTCACTACTTTTCCTGATATGTTACGTTTGGCTTAATCAATTCATTCAGCTTTGAAAACAGTTTGGTTTGTTCGTGAACGGTAAGAAAACAATAAGTTTTGAGCAATTTTTAACTATTAACAGCAATCTTGTTTCCATCTCAGATACATGGGCTGACTTGTGGGCGTTAATTTTTCACACGGGTTTAAGCGCTGGAAGGCTGCTGAGTATTCGATATGATGATATTGATGGTGACTTGATACTGATACGAAAACAGGGTCACCTGAAGGAGCTACGTGTTAAATCAACCCCTCCAGTGGAGGCGATGATTGCTCGTAGAAGAGAACGCTATCCAGAAGATGTTTATTTATTTCAGAGTCATTCTAACCGTGTGAAGTACCATCGCCGGCCGGTCACTATAATTGCTTTCAACGCCGCTTTACGTCGCGCCGCTAGATCATTACCAGACGTTAACGTAAGCAGTAGTAGCGCGAGAAACATACCGGACTAAGCGCCTGTCCAGTAGCGTGTGGCCGATGTGACAGGCGTGGGAGTGAAGACGATTTACAAATATTTGCCGGTACAATACGGCGGTAAAAAATCCCCTTGAGCAGGCACACTCAAGGGGGAAATACTACATAACATCATTGCTGTGTGCGTCTTTGCGCTCGTCTATCTTCCAAGAATATGCCTAAAGCTTCCAGATATTTCTGGTCTGAGCAGTTAAAACATTGTGTTGCTGGCCGATGTGATAGGAGGGGGGGGAAGACGATATTATAAATAACTCCCGGATAGCACACTGCATGAAGCAAGGATGACGATTTGATGTAAAATCCCACCCGGCAGCCGTATACAAGACCTGTCGGGTAGGAGAACTGTAGGTGTTCATGCCGTACAGTCGGCGATGATTTTACTTATTAACTTTGTCTTTCTGCAACTTATCGAACTTATCATGCAGAGTTTTAGGAAATAACTCAGTGTAAACCTGCCATAAAATATTCAGTGAACGGTGGCCCGTGACCTGCGCAACCTCTTCAATACTGAACCCCGCTTCAAACAGACGACTTGCCCCCTCGCGGCGTAGGTCGTGATATCTCAGATCTTCAATGCCCAGCTCATCACGAACGCGCCGAAACATGTCAGTAATAGTTTTTTCGTTATAGGGGAATATTCTTTCATCATTTTTCGGCTGACGCTGCAAAATGGTCCAGGCATCCCCCAGCAACGGAACTGACATATGATTTCCTTCCTTTTTACGCGGATCCTTCCTGTCTCGCACGATGACTGCCCGCTGGCTCTCGCTTACGTCGGACCACTTAATGCGGCAAACCTCGCCAATGCGCATGCATGTCAGGATTGAGAACATAAAAATTTTGTCAAAGGGGGCGCCAGATAAAGCCCGTAAGGCCTTCCTCTCTAACACTTCCAGTATTCGGTTAATCTCTTCGGAGGTCGGCCGCCGGCTCCGCTTTTGCGATGCGGAGATCAGCCCCATATTCCGCAGCCATTTTTTTGCATCAGCAAGAGGGGTTGGGTCGACTCTTATACTGAAGAGAGGCGCCGCTGATTCCAGGGCAACGCCAAGTTCAGTGATATCCTTTGAAATCGTTGATGGTGAGATCCCTTGCGCCTTCCTCATCTGACAATGTGAAATGAAATCTGAGGGCTTAAGCTCGGCGAGTTTGACATCCGCGATAGGGGATCGTCCGAGGACGGCAATAGCGCTTTTTTTCGAGCGGCCAACCTTGATGTTGGGGTGCTGCTCGTACTTCTGAAGTAAATCTCCGACGGTCAGGATTAACTCTGGAGCACCTTCCTGCGCCTTATGTTGTATGCCATGCTCTTCGAGATAAGCCACTCGTTTAGCGCCCCATGATTTAGCGAGGGTGTTCTTTGAGAACGTTTGGTTCTCCCTGTAAACGTATTTCCCGTTCTTTTTGACGCCAACCGTACAGCGGTACCTGGCTGTTCCGTCGCTACGAAGCCGTTTCTCTATGGTGAAGAACGCCATGCTTTATCACTCCCTCGTTTTATGGGGTGCTGTGTGGGGTGCTGATAATAATAAAACGGCAAAAAATAGGCAAAAACAATCCATAATTGTACTGTATGAAAAATCAGTAAAATAACATATTGCATTGAATATACTGTATTTTAATTTTGCGGGTGTTTTTGAGTATCCGAAGGATCGCCGGAGAATTTCAATCCTCAGCTCTACACCTCCGGTACCAGCGTGGACGCCAGCGCGGTTCCGGTTTATAACCGGCTGGTTGACTTTAAGGTGGGCACCACCGAACTGCAGCCGAGCCTCGCGGAAAGCTGGGAGGTCAGCGACGACGGAAAAGTCTATACCTTCCATTTACGCAAAGGGGTGAAGTTTCAAAGTAATAAATATTTCACGCCCACCCGCGATTTTAATGCCGACGATGTGATTTTCTCCTTTATGCGGCAAAAAGATCCGCAGCATCCTTATCACAACGTCTCCGGCGGCAGCTACTCTAACTTTGAAAGCCTGGAGTTTGGCCAGTTAATTACCGCTATTGATAAGCCTGATGAGTATACGGTGCGCTTTACGTTGGCCCGCGCCGAAGCGCCGTTTGTGGCAGACCTGGCGTGGTATTTTGCCTCTGTGTTATCGGCGGAATATGCGGATGCGATGCTCAAAGCCGGTACCCCGCAGCGCGTCGATTCCGACCCGATTGGCACCGGTCCCTTTAAGCTGGCGCAGTATCAGAAAGATTCCCGCATTCTTTATACCGCCTTCCCGGACTACTGGCAGGGGAAAGCAAAAATCGATCGGCTGGTTTTTAGCATTACCCCGGACGCTTCGGTGCGCTATGCCAAACTGGAAAAGAATGAATGCCAGGTGATGCCATTTCCTAATCCGGCCGATTTGCCCAGGATGAAGGAAAATAAAAACATTCATCTGCTGAATAAAGCTGGCTTGAATACCGGGTTCCTTGCTTTTAATACGCAAAAACCGCCGCTGGACAATGTCAAAGTGCGTCAGGCCCTGGCGATGGCGATTAATAAGCCGGCGATTATTGAAGCGGTGTTCCACGGTACCGGCACGCAGGCGAAAAACCTGCTGCCGCCGGGGGTATGGAGCGCGGACGCGGAACTGAAAGATTATGACTATGACCCGCAGAAAGCCAAAGCGCTGCTGCAGGAGGCGGGTATTAGCGGTCCGTTAACGATCGATCTGTGGGCGATGCCGGTGCAGCGTCCTTATAACCCCAACGCTAAGCGGATGGCGGAAATGATTCAGGCCGACTGGGCTAAAATCGGCGTACAGACCAAAATCACCACCTATGAATGGGGTGAATATCTGAAGCGGGTAAAAGATGGCGAGCATCAGGCGGCGTTGATGGGCTGGACCACGGCGACCGGCGATCCCGACAACTTCTTCGGGCCGCTATTTACCTGTCAGTCGGCAAACGGCGGCTCTAACTCGGCGAAATGGTGCTATCAGCCATTTGATAAAATTATCGCCGAGGCAAAATCGATTACCGATCGTCCAAAACGCGAAGCGCTGTATAAACAGGCGCAACAGATGATGCATGACCAAATGCCGGCGGTGATGATTGCGCATTCGACTATTTTTGAACCGGTACGCAAAGAAATTTCTGACTATGAAATTGATCCTTTTGGCAAGCATATTTTCTATCAGGTCGACATAAAGTAAACAATAAATGTCAATCCGCCCACCGTGGCGGATTTATTTTTTCAAACGTTTGACGTTCCCCTTTTTTTGTCACAAAACTTACCTTGGTATTTTGCTATAAATCGCGCCGACAACTGCATTTACAGGGATTCACTCATGCGTACTCATTTCATTTTTAAAGTGGCAGCACTTGCTGGTCTGTTAGCACTCGCGGGCTGTGCCTCAAAAATTGCCGCCCCGGAAAAATATTCTGGTTTCTTAAAAGACTATTCGAACTTAAAAGAAACGACGTCGGCTTCTGGTAAGCCAGAACTGCGCTGGATCGCTGCGGATTACAATCCGCAAAACTACGATAGCATCGTCTATAACCCGATTACCTATTACCCGGTGCCAAAACCCTCTACCCAGGTTGGGGAAAAAGCGCTGAGCGATATTCTCACTTATACCAACAAACAGATGAAGCAGGCGATAGCCGAGCGTAAACCGCTGGTAGCGAAACCCGGCCCGCGCAGCCTGATTTTCCGCGGCGCGATCACCGGCGTGGATTCCAGTAAAGAGGGGCTGCAATTCTATGAAGTGGTTCCGGTCGCGATGGTGGTGGCAGGAACGCAGATGGCGACCGGGCACCGGACAATGGATACCAACCTCTACTTTGAAGGGGAGCTGATTGACCCGGCGACCAATAAACCGGTGGTCAAAGTGGTGCGTAAGGGCGAGGGCAAAGCGCTGGCGAACGAAAGTACGCCGATGACCATTGATACCCTGAAACAGGTGATTGATGACATGGCGATCGATGCCGTGAAATTTGACCCAACGCAGAAATAATCCTGCGACAACGCAAAAGGCGCCTCCTGAAGGGCGTCTCAGATTGTCGGCAAATCACATTGCCCGACGGCGCTGCGCTTGTACGGGCCTACAGAGCTTGTGCAAATCTTAGCGATGACGGGTTTTGTAGGCCGGGTCAGGCGTCAGCCGCCACCCGGCAAAACGTGGGCACGATGTTTAAAACGGGCCTGTCATGAATCTCAGGCACCCTTCGGGATAGCGCACTGGATTGTTGACAGAGCAAGCCTCTTAAATTGCCCGATGGCGCTGCGCTTGTACGGGCCTACAGAGCTTGTGCAAATCTTAGCGATGACGGGTTTTGTAGGCCGGGTCAGGCGTCAGCCGCCACCCGGCAAAATGTGGGCACGATGTTCAAAACAGGCTTGTCACAAGTCTCAGGCGCCCTTCACGAGGGCGCCTGTTTTATGTCAGCCGGCAGGAATTAAGCCAGTCTGCGGCGCAGGAACCACTGCTCGGGACGGGCAAACATCACCAGATTCCCCACCAGAATCAGCGCCAGCCCGATAACCGCGTTGCTGTGCCAGACGTAGCCTTCGTAAAAGGTCGAAATCGTCAGGGCCACCAGCGGGAACAGCAGGGTACTGTAGGCGGCTTTGCCGGCGCCAATCCGGCCAACCAGCGTAAAGTAAGCGCCGAACGCAATCACCGATCCGAACAGCGCCAGGTATAGCAGCGCGCCCATATAGCTCAACGTCCACTGGGGCGTGAAATCATCGCCGCGCACCAGAGCGATAGCTCCCATCACCAGGGTGCCGTAGAGCATCGCCCAGCTGTTGGTGGTCAGGGTTTCCAGACCACGGCGCTGGTGGCGCATACTGAGCATATTGCCGAGAGAAAAACCGTAGGTTCCCAGCGCGCTGAGACCAATTCCCCACAGCAGGGAGGCGTTGAGCCCGTTACTGAGCAGATCGTCCCAGAACAGCGTGATAATCCCCACGAGGCCAAGCGCGGCGGCAAGCCAGAAACGAGCGGGCGGCTGCTGACGGAAGAAAATAAACCCGTTGATGGCGTTAAACAGGACCGCCATGGAAAAAATAACCGATTCAAGACCGGTGTTGATGTGCGCGGCGGCGGTATAAAAGCACCAGAAGTTGAAACAGAAGACGCAGCAGCCCTGCACTACACAGAACAGATGATCGCGCAGCGCCAGCGGACGCAGACGACGGGTTGCCAGCAGAATCGCCAGCATCGTGACGCTGGCGACCGCGAAACGCCAGAAAATGGAGACCGGCGCGGAGACCGGCCCCTGTTGTAAAAAGATGGCAATCCATGTCGTTCCCCAGATAACGACCACCAGCCCGTACAGTATTGCGTTCAAAATATTTCTCCCATAAGCACACCAAAGACGCAGTGTGGCGGTTTTTGAGCGCCGCCGCTGTCATCCTTGCGGGCTGGATTTGCAAATTCTTGCGCTTATTTTTACCGAATGACCGGAGAGATCTGGTATCCGCTGCCGACTCTTCATAGACTAGGGGTTTACGAAATCAGATGTGTGAAGGCCATGGCTTACGGGACGTTCGAAACATTACGCCGACAAAAAGCCGTCCTGCGGGAGACGGTGGAGCTCAACTCCGGTATTCAACTGGCGGCGTGGTATAACAATCGCGATACGGTGACGGTGCGCAGCGACCACCATACCCTGAGTCTGTACGTCGCGGATGGCTACGAAAGTTATCAGAAAACCCCCGCCGGCTGGAAAAACGGCGGGGGTCCGGACCGTTTTTGCCTGATGCCGAAGGGGGCTGAGAGCACCTGGGATATTCGCGGCGACCTCTCGTTCGTGCATCTGTACTGTACCGACGACCATCTGCGTCGGGTCGGCGAGCAGATCTGGGACCGCAGCCCGGCCTCGTTTAGTCTGCAGGAACAGACCTTTTCCCGGGATGATAAAATTACCGCCGTCTATCGCCAGTTTCTTCTCGATTACGACTGGCAGCAGCAGGCCAACCAACTGACCTTAAGCTCCGCCAGCACGCTGCTGCTGACCCATCTTATTCAGCACTACTCGAACGTTCAGTGGCGGTTGCCCACGGTCTCCGGTGGCCTGGCGCCGCACGTTCTGCGTAATCTGCTGGCGTGGGTTGAGGAGAACCTGGATCAGCCGCTGACGCTGGCCGATCTGGCGCAGGAGGCGGCGCTCAGCGAATATCACTTCGCGCGGATGTTCCGGCAGTCAATGAACATGGCGCCGCACCAGTATGTGATGCAGCGGCGGATGGTCAAAGCGCAGGAGCTTATCTGCCGCAGCGCCCGGCCGTTGACCGATATCGCGATGGCCTGCGGTTTCAGCTCCGCCAGCCATTTCAGCAACCGGGTGAAAAGCGCCACCGGTCTGACCCCTTCGCAGTTACGTGCGGCGCAGCGCTGACAGCAGGGCGAAACTCACGCCGCCGAGCACCAGCCCCCAGAATGCCGAGCCGATTCCCGCTAAGGTCACGCCGCTGGCGGTGACCAGAAACGTCACCCCCGCCGCATCGCGTTCATTCTCCTGATTCAGCGCCTGAAACAGACTCCCGCCAAGCGTTCCGAGCAGCGCCAGCCCTGCCAGCATCTGAATCCACGCCGTCGGCAGCGCGGACATCAAGGCGGTAATCGAACCGCCGAACAGCCCGGCCAGCAGATAAAAACCGCCCGCGGCGGCAGCGGCCAGCCAGCGCCGCTGCGGGTCAGGATGGGCCTCCGGACTTTGGCAGATGGCGGCGGTAATGGCGGCAATACAGATGGAGTAGACGCCAAAAGGGGACAGTATCAGCGCCAGTCCGGCGGTCGCGACAATCAGCGGCGACACGGGCACCCGATAACCGGAAGCCTGCATCGTGGCGAACCCGGGGGCGTTTTGCGAGGCCATGGTGACCAGGAAGAACGGCACGCCGACGCTGAGCAGCAGTGACGGGGTAAACTGCGGCGCGATATATTCCGGGGCGACAAAAGCAAGGCTGATGTGGTTCCCGGCGACATTGCCGGAGAACACGGCGATGGCGCCGCCGACCAGCAGCGCTGCTACTACCGCAAAGCGTGGATACAGCGCTTTACACAGCAGCCAGGCTGCCAGCATTGCGCCGCACAGCAGGAGATGGTCTTCAAGGGTGGCGAAGGCCTGCAGGCCGAAGCGCAGTAAAATCCCTGCCAGCATGGCGGCGGCGAGCGAGTGGGGGATAATTTTCATCAGCCTGGCAAAAAGGCCGGTCAGCCCGCATAGCACCATTAGACCATTGGCAAAGATAAACACGCCGACCGCCTGGTTCAGCGTCGCGCCCTGTAAGCCGCTGACCAGTAGCGCGGCGCCGGGGGTTGACCAGGCGGTAAGGATCGGCACTTTGCGCCATAGCGTGAGGGCCAGCGTGCTGATCCCCATCCCCAGGCCGAGGGCCGTCATCCAGCCGGCTATCTGATCCGCATTGGCACCTGCGCTGGCGGCGGCTTGCCAGATAATGGCGGCTGAGCTGGCGTAGCCGACCAGGACGGCGATAAACCCGGCGAGCAGCGTTGGCAGCGGGAGTGAGAACGAGCGCATAGTGACCTCTTGTGCGTTATAACATCCGATAAAATGTAGCACCGTGCGCTATAGCGCACAACCATCTTTTCCCTCTTTCCATGCCGCCGTCATCGTCGTCCCGGCAGTTCCAGACGCGTTTCCCGACGAAACTCCCTGTAGAATCATACGAATGCGCGTATAATTTCTGCTGAGCATATCAGGAGGTGGAATGAATATTGCGCAACATCTGGCGACGACCCTGAAAACGCTGCGTCAACAGCGCGGCTGGAGTCTGTCGCGACTGGCGGAAGAGACCGGGGTGTCAAAAGCGATGCTCGGGCAGGTTGAGCGAAATGAATCCAGCCCGACGGTGGCGACCTTGTGGAAAATCGCCACCGGTCTGAACGTGCCTTTCTCGGCGTTTATCGTCGCCGATGAATCGACCGCGCCGACCGCCTTTGACCCGCAGCAGCAGGCGATGGTAGTGACGCCCATTTTCCCGTGGGACCCGGAGCTGCGTTTTGACCACTTCTCGATTACTCTCGCCCCCGGCGCGCTCAGCGAATCCACGCCGCACGAGAAAGGGGTGATTGAACATGTGGTGGTGATAAGCGGCGTGCTGGATCTGTGTCTGCAGGGGGAGTGGCTGACGCTAACGAGCGGAGAAGGGCGGCGGTTTGCCGGAGATCTGGCGCATGCCTATCGTAACAGCGGCGCGCAAACGGCCCATTTTCACTCGCTGATTCATTATCCCAAAGAAAAAGCCGCAGAGATTTAACCTGCGGCCAATCAAATGATTAATGTAACCACTCACAACGTGACGAGGAAAATCCGGAATACGTGATGACTGTAACCGTAGACGTTTTGCGAAGGAAATACCTTTTCCTTCAATGCTTTGCTGGAAACTGAAAATTCACCCATTCCCCGTGATGGAAAATGATTTCGTCTGTGCCCACTTCTGACTACAATAGCCGCCATTTCGACCCCCTATAACGGATAACGACGAGCGTATGCGCCTGCACAACCATCATCTTGAACTTCTTAGCCCCGCCCGCGATGTCGGGATCGCCCGTGAAGCGATTTTACACGGCGCAGACGCGGTTTATATCGGCGGACCGGGTTTCGGCGCACGCCACAACGCCAGCAACAGCCTCAGCGATATCGCCGGACTGGTGCCTTTCGCCCATCGCTACGGCGCGAAAATCTTTGTGACGCTGAATACGATCCTGCACGATGATGAGCTGGAACCGGCGCAGCGACTGATTACCGACCTGTATGAAACCGGCGTTGATGCGCTGATCGTGCAGGATATGGGGGTGATGGAGCTGGATATTCCGCCGATTGAGCTGCACGCCAGCACCCAGTGCGATATTCGCAGCGTCGAGAAGGCAAAATTCCTCTCCGACGTCGGCTTTAGCCAAATCGTGCTGGCGCGCGAGCTCAACCTGCAACAGATTAAAGCGATTTACGATAATACCGACGCGACGATCGAGTTCTTTATTCACGGCGCCCTGTGCGTGGCCTATTCCGGGCAGTGCAATATCTCTCATGCCCAGACCGGGCGCAGCGCCAACCGCGGCGACTGCTCCCAGGCGTGCCGTTTGCCGTATACCCTGAAAGATGACCAGGGCCGCGTGGTGGCCTATGAGAAACACCTTCTGTCGATGAAAGACAACGATCAGACCGCCAACCTGGCCCAGTTGATCGATGCCGGCGTGCGCTCCTTCAAAATTGAAGGTCGCTACAAAGATATGAGCTACGTGAAGAACATCACCGCGCACTATCGTCAGATGCTCGACGCGATTATTGAAGATCGCGGCGATCTGATGCGTTCGTCCGCCGGGCGCACCGAACACTTTTTCGTCCCCTCGACGGATAAAACCTTCCATCGCGGCAGCACCGACTACTTTGTCAATGCGCGCAAAGGCGACATCGGCGCGTTTGATTCACCGAAATTTATCGGCCTGCCGGTGGGTGAAGTGCTGAAAGTGGCTAAAGACCACCTGGATGTTGAAGTGACCGAGGCGCTGACCAATGGCGATGGCCTCAACGTGATGATTAAGCGCGAAATCGTCGGTTTCCGCGCCAACACGGTGGAAAAAACCGGCGAAAATCGCTATCGCGTATGGCCGAACGAGATGCCGGCCGATCTGCATAAAGTTCGGCCGCACCAGGTGTTGAACCGTAACCTCGACCATAACTGGCAGCAGGCTTTGCAAAAGACCTCCAGCGAGCGGAGGATTGCGGTCGACATCAACCTCAGCGGCTGGCAGGAGCAGCTGGTGCTGACGATGACCTGCGAAGATGGCGTCAGCGTCACCCACACCCTGGACGGCGAGTTTGCCGAAGCGACCCAGGCGGAGAAAGCGCTGGCGAACCTGCGGGACGGCGTGGCCAAGCTGGGGCAGACAATCTATTTTGCCCGCGATGTGCAGATCAATCTCCCCGGGGCGCTGTTTGTGCCGAATAGCCTGCTGAACCAACTGCGTCGGGAAACGGTAGAACGCCTGGACGAGGCGCGGGTGAATGCCGCGCCGCGCGGCCAGCGTAAAGCGGTTTCCGTGCCGCCGCCGGTTTACCCTGAAACCCATCTGTCGTTCCTTGCCAACGTCTATAACCATAAGGCGCGTGCGTTTTACCAGCGCTATGGCGTAGAGCTGATCGATGCGGCCTATGAAGCGCATGAAGAGAAGGGCGACGTGCCGGTGATGATCACTAAACACTGTCTGCGTTTTGCCTTCAATTTATGTCCGAAGCAGGCTAAGGGTTCGATTAAGAGCTGGAAAGCGACGCCGATGCAGCTCATTCACGGTGATGAAGTGCTGACGCTGAAATTCGACTGCCGTCCGTGCGAAATGCACGTCATCGGCAAAATGAAAAATCATATTTTGAAAATGCCGCTTCCGGGGAGCGTTGTCGCCTCGGTCAGTCCGGATGAGCTGTTGAAGACCCTGCCAAAGCGTAAAGGCGCCTGATCGACGGCAGACGCTACTGGCGGAAGTCCATTTTCGGTTTGCGCGCATTCTGCCAGTGGTGACGTTCGCGCAGATCGGCGGCGGCCTCGTTCCGCTGGCTGCGCAGCTCATCACTGTCGGCCTCGTGCAGCAGCTGCTGTTCGAGGCTTTGTACCGGGAAGTATTCATGTCCTTGTTTGCGGGCCAGCAGATGGCCGGAAAATAACGCACACATCAGCACTAACGCCGAAACGCATCTCTTGAGCATATCTATTTCCAGTGACAGACGAGTGGGGCTACTATGCTCTGAATTTCTTGAGCTTTATTATCGGGTTATCAAAGAAGAGCAAAGTCTGCGTCAGTCTTTCCTGACGAATGGCGAAAAAAAGCCCGGCGCGATGCACGCGTCGGGCCACAGCAGGATTATTTTTTCGGTGGCAACGGTTTGCCATTGTGCTGGCCGTCTTTCGGCGGCTGTTGGTTGCCGTGTGCGGGCGACTTGCCTTTCGACGACGGTTTGCCGTTATGCTGTGCGCTCTGCGCTGGCCGTTTAGCGCTGTGCTGCTGCAGGTTCTTATTGTGGCCGTTATGCTGTTGGCCTGCGGCCGCTTTCCCCGGAGGCGGCGGGGGATTATCGGCCGCAAAGGTCAGGGAAGAGAGCGCCAACGACATCGCCGCAGATAACAAGACAATCTTTTTCATCGCTACATCCTTTATTTTTATGTGCTTTGAGATTTCAGCAAATAAAAATGGAGAGACAATGGAGTTCTTGCTAATCAGAGTAATCCGCAGCGCCGGGGATTAAACTTTCAGCCCGGCGGCGGTCATTAAAAAGCGAAAAAGCATACTGACTGCCCCCAGCGCCAGCACGCTGGTCCCCCACAGCGCGACCATCCATAATAATTGCTTCAGTCGTGACTGATTCATCAATGATACCCCTCACCATGTTGGACTTTGCCGCGAAACACGTAATAGCTCCAGAAGGTATAGCCGAGGATCACCGGAATAATCAGCAGGGCGCCTACCAGCATGAAGCCCTGGCTCTGCGGCGGCGCGGCGGCCTGCCACAGCGTAATGCCCGGCGGAATAATGTGCGGCCAGATACTGATCCCCAGACCGCTGAAGCCGAGAAACACCAGGCCCAGCGTCAGAATAAAGGGCAGCGCATGGCGGTGTGGGTTGCGCAGGTCCCGCCACAGCCAGGCCCCGAACGCCACAACCAGCAGGGGAACCGGCAGCAGGAAAAAGAGGTTCGGCAGAGTGAACCAACGGGCGGCGATGGCCGGCTGCGCCAGCGGCGTCCACAGGCTGATGACGGCGATTGCGATCAGCAGCGCCAGCAGCAGCGTCCGCGAGGTATGGCGCATTTTGTCCTGCAGCGGATTTTCGCTCTTCATGACCAGCCAGGTGGCGCCCAGCAGCGCATAGGCAATAGTTAATCCGAGACCGCAGAACAGGGTAAACGGCGTCAGCCAGTCGAGCATCCCGCCGCTAAACGCGCGTCCGCTCACCGAAAAGCCATTAATGACCGCCCCAACAACCACTCCCTGGGAAAAGGTGGCCAGCAGCGAGCCGCCAAGAAAAGCGCGATCCCAGAACGGGCGGTGTGACGGCGTTGCCTGAAAGCGAAACTCAAAAGCCACGCCGCGAAAAATCAGGCCGATGAGCATTAACGTTAGCGGGATGGCCAGCGCATCGATAATCACCGCATAGGCGAGGGGAAACGCGCCGAACAGCCCGGCGCCGCCAAGCACCAGCCAGGTTTCGTTGCCGTCCCAGACCGGCGCCACGCTGTTAACCATGACGTCACGGTCTTCAGCATCACGGGTGGTCGAGAACAAAATGCCGATCCCTAAATCGAAGCCATCCATCACGATGTACATCAGGGTGGCGAAGACGATAATGACGAACCAGATAACTGAGAGATCGATCCCCATTAGCGGGACTCCTTATGCTGAAAACCTTCCGTTGCCGCGGAGAGCGGGCGGGCCGGGGTACCGGATAGCGGTGGATTGAAGGTCTGCGGTCCTTTGCGGATCAGGCGCAGCATATAGCTGTAGCCGACGCCAAATACCGAGCTATAGACGATGAAAAAGGTCAGCAGACTGATAGTCATATGCAGGTCGCCATGGGCGGAGACGGCATCGGCAGTGCGCTGTACGCCATAGACCACCCAGGGCTGACGGCCCACCTCGGTGGTGACCCAACCGGCGAGAATGGCAATCAGCCCGGAAGGGCCCATCCACAGGGCAAAGCGCAGAAAGGGTTTCGACTGATACAGGCGCTGGCGGTAGCGCAGCCACAGCGCCAGCGCTCCAAGCAGGATCATCAGCATGCCGAGCCCGGCCATCAGGCGAAATGACCAGAAGACAATGGTCGAGTTGGGGCGGTCCTGCGGCGCGAATTCTTTCAGGGCAGGAACCTGTTTATCCAGACTATGCGTCAGGATCAGGCTACCGAGTGCCGGGATCTCAAGGCCATAGCGGGTGCGCTCCTGCGCCATATCCGGCCAGCCGAACAGCAGCAGGGGCGTCGGTTCCCCCGGCCGGTTTTCCCAGTGTCCCTCGATGGCGGCAATTTTTGCCGGCTGATGTTTCAGGGTGTTCAGGCCGTGCATATCGCCAATCATCGCCTGAATGGGGGCAACGATAAGCGTCATCCACAGCGCCATTGAAAACATTGCGCGAATTGCCGGCGTGTTATTACCGCGCAGCAGATGCCACGCCGCCGAGGCGCCGACGAACAGCGCGCTGCTAAGAAAAGCCGCTACCGTCATATGAAGCAGACGATACGGGAACGACGGGTTGAAGATAACCGCGAACCAGTCGACGGGAACCACCTGGCCGTTAACGATTTCAAATCCCTGCGGCGTCTGCATCCAGCTGTTGGAGGCGAGGATCCAGAAGGTCGAGATGATGGTCCCCAGCGCGACCATGCAGGTGGCGAAAAAGTGCATGCCGGGGCTGACGCGGTTCCAGCCAAAGAGCATGACCCCGAGGAACCCGGCCTCAAGGAAGAAGGCGGTCAGGACTTCATAAGTCAGCAGCGGGCCGGTAATACTGCCGGCAAACTCGGAAAAACCGCTCCAGTTGGTGCCGAACTGGTAGGCCATCACCAGACCGGAGACGACGCCCATGCCGAAGTTAACGGCGAAAATCTTTGACCAGAAGTGGTAGAGCGAGCGCCAGACAGGATTTTTTGTCTTCAGCCACAACCCTTCCAGTACCGCCAGATAGCTGGCCAGGCCGATGGTTATGGCGGGAAAGATAATGTGAAATGAGACGGTAAAGGCGAATTGAATTCGCGCCAGGTGGAATGCATCAAGACCGAACATGCAGAACTCCGCAAGAAAATTGATTCAGCGCAATTCTAGGTGGCGAGAGTTTCGGGTTGCAGAGGCAGAAAGGCTATTTTTTGTGATAACAGTTGCCTGACTGTTATGCCTTTTATCGGGGGAGTCGGCCTGTCGACGCGATGATGATGATCCACGAGCGGGATGTTATCTGCGGCTGGTCGCTGCGTACGCCGGAGAAAAAATGCGCGCCGCGTTGCGCTTGAGTCAATCCGCGGCGCGAACGGTCTTAAAAGGCCTGTTGATAAAGCCGCAGCGCGTCGCCCTCGTTGACCGTCACCGGGTTATTCACCAACAGCCGGGTTTGCAGCATGGCATCCCGGGCGAGCAGCGGCAGTTGAGCTTTATCAACTCCGACATCTCGCAAGCGCTGCGGCGCGCCGCTGGCAACGATAAGACGGGTCATTTCGGCAATGAATGCCGCGCTATCCCGTTGCACATCGCCACCGGTCTGTAGACCGATAGCCGCCGCAAGTTCTGCATACAGCGCCCCCGCTACGGGAGCATTGAAATGCAAAACGGGGATCAGCATCAGGGCGTTTGAGAGGCCGTGGGGCACGTGATAGCGTCCGCCAAGTGGATAGGCGAGCGCATGAACGGCTGCCACCGGCGCGTTGGCAAAGGCCTGACCTGCCAGCATCGCCCCGAGTAGCACCCCTTCGCGCGCCTCGCGATCCTGCCCGTGGCGACAAGCGTTGAGCAGATGACGAGTCATCAACCGCAGCGCTTCGCGGGCCAGCGCATCCGATAGCGGATTTTTTTTATGGGCGCTAGTATAGGCTTCGATGGCATGGACCATCGCATCAATTGCGGCGGCCGCGGTATGCACCGGGGGCAAGCCGAGCGTCAGGTGGGCATCCAGCAGGACCACATCGCAATACAGTTGCGGGGCCACAACGCCCATTTTGCTGTTTTCACCGGTGGTGAGAATCGCGATGTTGGTCACTTCGGACCCGGTTCCGGCCGTCGTCGGGATTTGCATCAGCGGCAGACGCGTCCCTTCGACCTTATCTATGCCGTACATCGCCTCGAGCGGCTGCTGCGACGGCGCGAGCACGGCGGCCATTTTCGCCACATCCAGCGAGGAGCCGCCGCCGATCCCAATGACCATGTCGCAGCGTGCCTCACGGGCCTGTTCCGCCGCACGCAGGGCCAACTCGGCGGGCGGGTCGGCGACGACCCGGTCGAATCGGGTTACCGTATAGCCGCTGCGGCGCAATGCGTCCTCCACCGGTGCCAGCACACCGGCGCTCACCAGGCCGGGGTCGGTGACCAGTAAGATTCGCCTGGCCTGAAAGTAGCGCTGGACGATTTCGCCCAGTCGCGTCGCACCTTGCCATTCGACGAGAACGGTCCCGACGGTGGTGAAGGTGAAGGCCTTTCCTGATGGGGGCATACTGACTCCTTATCTGTCGTTGTCTGTCTGCGGAACTAAAAAGCTCTCCACCTCTTTTTTATCCAGCAACGGGGCTATCACTTCGAGGCCCAGGTGTTGAAAATGCGGGGTCGCCCGGTGCGCATCGAGCCCGCCTGCGTGGCGATAACGCTCGAGGATCACGAAGTGCCGACGATCTTCCCGGGACTGAAAGAAGGCATAGGAGAGATTGTCCGTCTCCTGACGCGTGGCTGCTGCGAGGGCGTGCAATGCGGTTGCCACGTGCTCAATCTCATCCGGACGAGTGTAGTAGTGGGCGATGACCTGTAACTGCTGATTTCCCATAGAAAGCTCCGCGTTATTTCGTTGAAAGGGGCAGATTCCACAGCGCACTATCGCTGCTGGAGACCGCCGTCGCGCCGCTGGCAAGCGCCGCGCGGATTTGCGCTTCATTACTGACAAACCCGGATGCGACAATGGGCGGCAGGCGCTGGCGATCGGCCTGCGGCAACATGGCGAGCATCGGGGCCGGCATCAGCTGCACGTAATCGGGCTCGCTCTGCTCCAGCGCATGCAGGCTGCGAAGCCAGGTCGAACGATCGGTGACAAAGATCTTTTGCATCGTTACCAGTCCGCTTTTTTTTGCCCGCTGCACGGTCTGCAGGCGCGTAGAGAGCAGCCCCATGGCGCCGGTTTCGGCAATATAGTCGATCCCGCCTTTATCCTGCGACAAGCCGTTGCAGCTGTCGATATTGACGATCACATACTTGTCTGCCTTGGCCAGCAGGGTAATCACCGGCTGGAGTTTAATCAGATCGATATTGGCAATAATGCAGACCTGCGCCCGACTGGTGAGCGCCACTTTTAACTGGTCGATGCCGTAGATCGCCATAATCATCGGGTGGCACGCCAGCTGCGTGCCGAGGTTTTTGATCATTGTTGACCTGCCGGGCGCGAAACGTATTCATCGCTCAACCCCAGTTTCCCCGGATTGAGAATACGGTGTGGATCGAGTGCAGCTTTGATCTCCGCCATCACATTCAGCGTTTCGCCTAAGGCGGCCTGCATATAGGGCGAACGTAATAAACCTACGCCATGATGATGGCTGAGAGACGCGTTATGGCGAATCAGCACCGCGTTTGCCGCGTCCCAGGCAGCGCGATACCAGGCCGCTCGCTCCTTCACGGCAACATCTCCGCGCAGCGAAAAGTACAGACAGGCGCCGTCGACATAGGCGTGAGACTGATGGGCGGAGCCGGCGAGGGTACCCGGGACGGCGTTAATGGCGGCGACGACCTCCTCATAGAGAGTGGCCAGATCTCGCCAGCGGCCAACCATCTCCAGGGTATCGGCCACCAGGCCTGGGCTGCGGGCAAACCCTTCGGCGCTTTTCCCGGTGAGATAGCGGGTATCCAGCCAGCGCTCAAATATCGGATCGCTCTCCAGCGGCTGTCCCTGGCATTGCTCACAGACGCGCGCCGAGATGGCCATCACCGCGTCTACCAGCTCCTTTTCGCCCTCATCGGCAATCAACAGAACGTTGGTATCCGGTAAGGAGAACTGCACGCCGCTTTCGAGGTTATCGTACAGCCGCAGGGCAGCGGGGGTTGCGCCGTGCTGGAGGATCTGCCGGCAGGCTTCGAGGCCGTCGGCAAAGCTGGTGAAACCCCAGGCGATGGCGCGGCCATACTCCGGCAGGCGATGCAGTTTCAGGCGTACGCGCACAATGACGCCCAGCGTCCCCTCAGAGCCGATAAACAGCTGCTGAATGTCCGGTCCGGTGGCGCTGCGCGGCGCACCGCCGACGGTAATTAAGCGTCCATCAGCCAGCACCACATCCATGCCGTAGACCATATCTTCAATTTTCCCGTAGCGGGTCGACAGTTGACCGGCGCCGCGACAGGCGACCCATCCGCCCACCGTGCTGATGCCAAACGAGGAGGGCCAGTGGCCCATCGTCATGCCGTACTCCTGCTGAATGGTTTGTTCGAAGATATCGCCAAACATCCCGGCTTCTACCTCAACAATCTGGCTGTCCGGGTCAAACGTCAGCAGTTGGTTGAGGTCACAGACGTCGAGCACAATGCCGCCGCGCACCGGCAACGCGGCGCCGGTAACGTTGCTGCGTCCGGCGGAAACCGTTAGCGGCAGATGGTGGCGATGGGCGATTCTGACCACCTCCTGAACCTGCTCGACGCGGGAGACGCGGACGATAACCGCAATTGGGGTCGCCGGGTTGCCATCGGTCTCGGCGATCATCGAGCCAGCCCACCAGTCGCGGGTCCAGTTCAAGACATCATGACGGGCGGTGAGCACCTCGTTAGCTACGCTACGCAGCTGGTCAACAATGCTTTCACTCACAGTGACAGGGTCACGTTGCAGGCTGTGCCCGCGGCCCTCGACCTGACTTTGTGCGGCCCAGCCCGGTGGCGTGTGGACGCCGACAAGATAATTGCCGCGGTTATAACCACGCTTAATCGCTTCTTTACTGATCATTCTGCGCTCCCCATAAGGATGGATTTTTCATGTTTAACGGCGGCCCGGTAGGCGGCAATTTGCTGCGCAACGACTGCCGGGGCCAGGTTGAGTTCCTGCTGTAAGAGTTCGCCGACGCGGTCGGCGGCGACGGCCGAGGCATCCCGCGCCATCAGCCGGGCGCGTAAGCGACGTGACAAAATGTCGTCGACGCTGCCGGCCAGCTCATGGCGAATGGCGTAAACCACTTCGGCTTCGGTGTAAGGCAGACCGGCAATAATCGGCGTGTCTAACCCCGGGTTGGCGTGGATGAGGTCGCTGACAAAATGGGCTTCGGCGCCATAACGCTCACCGAGATGGGCAGAGAGCCCGCCGGAAGCGAGAATTGCCTGCGGATCGTAGCCAGCGGCCCCAAGTAAAAAGGCGTTTTTGGTGGAGCAGGCGCGTTTGCGTCCCAGCAGTTTCGCGGCCGTATCGACGGTCTGCTCCGCCATATGCCGGGATGTTGTCAGTTTGCCGCCGACAATCGTAATCAGGCCGTCCGGCGCGACGTTAATTTCGTGATTGCGCTTCAGTTCCACGGTTTTTCCGCCGGGGCTGCCTATCAGCGGGCGGCAACCGGCAATACTGCCCACCACATCCTGCGCGGTGAGCTGGGTTTTGAGCGCGGAATTGGCACCATCCAGCAGAAAATCCAGCTCTTCCCGGGTGCAGCACACATCGTCCAGGTCACCGTCATAATCTTCATCGGTGGTACCCAGATAGGAGACATTGCCCCAGCGGGTAATGGTAGCGCGGCGTTTGCGCCCGGCGACGGGGATGGTGACCGTGCAGTCATTGCGAATTTTAAGCCACGGAATCGCGACATGGACGCCTTTTGCCGGACGGATTTGTAGTGCCGACGAGGCGCCTTTTTTCTGCCCGTCCCAGTCGCGCAGCCACACGCCGGTGGCCATAATCACCACCCGGGCTTTGACCGCGAGCTCATGCTCGTCGGCCAGGATCCGCACGCCGTTCACTTTGCCATGACCATCGCGGGTCGTGGCGATCACCTGAGCATGGTTCACCACCGTCGCCCCGTGAAATGCGGCGGTGCGTACCAGGGCCAGCGTCAGCCTGGCGTCATCGACTCTGGCGTCAAAGTACATAAATCCGCCGGAAAGCTGTTCTTCATTAAGCGTCGGGCAGTGGGAGAGCACCTCCGCCGGCGTGAGTTTCTGGTGCAGAATGCCTTCTCGCCAGCCGCCGGCCAGATCGTAAGTCCACAGCAGGCTCTCAAAGGCGGAGGCCATGCGTTTGTCGAAAATGCCGTTTTTATCCAGCACCGGAAACATAAACGGCAGGCGCTGAACCAGATGGCGGGCATTGCGGCGCAGACGCTGACGCTCAAGCAGCGAGTGGCGCACCAGCCCTAAATTCCCCTGTTCGATATAGCGCAGGCCGCCGTGGACCATTTTTGATGATTTGGACGAGGTGCCGGAGGCAAAGTCGTTCTTTTCCACCAGCGCCACGCGATAGCCACGCAGGCTGGCGTCCAGCGCGGTGTAGGCACCGGTGACGCCGCCGCCGACGATCAAAATATCAAAGGTATCGCTGGCCAGCCGGTCCAGCTGTTCTTCGCGCTGCAGGCGCAGCGGAGCGGTGTCGAACATCTCGCTGCGCGCTTTGTTGGCTTTACGGGACGGAAAAAACTTCATCAACGCCTTTACTCCTGATTATGGGATGGGGTGGCGGCCGTAGCCAGCTCCTGGGCGATACGGCTCTCCCAGAGGGTTCGCTGCTGCCGGCGGCATTCACCATCTATGGATGGCATAAATCGACGGGCGACCTGCACGGTCTGACAGGCCGCGTGTAATGAGTCCCAGAGCAGACCGCCGGAACCGGCGAGAAACGCGGCTCCTCGCAGGCTGGCGCGCGCCGTTTCGGCCATTCTGAGAACCGGAATGCCGCTCAGATCGGCCTGAATTTGCATCAGGGTGTCGCTGTTGGACATTCCACCACCCACCACCAGTTCACTGACGCTGAGGCCGGTGGCCTGTTCGTTGGCGCGAATGCAGGCGGCCACCGAATGGGCGATGCCTTCGAGAATCGCCCGGGCTATCTGCGCGCGGGTGCTGGAGATGGAAATACCGTTGAGCGAGGCGCGGGCCTGCGGTTGCAGCACCGGAACCCGAAGCCCGGTTAGCGCCGGAATAAAGCTTACGCCGCCAGCGCTGGCGGTTTGCGCTGCCAGATCGCTGATCTGCTCCGGGGTGTCGAACCAACCCAGATTTTCACATACCCAGTTAAGGGCGGATCCGCTGGTGGGGACGAAGGTTTCGACGGAATAGTGGGATTTCCCATGCTGGCGTCTGGCGGTCATCACCAGCGTGCTTTCACCGGCCTCGTGCAGTGCCGGGAGCTGGTCGCCAACCAGCAGATCGACAAAACTGCCGGTGCCGTGCATACACAAGGATTGACCGCGCGCGATGCAGCCCAGACCGACGGCGCCGGCAAACTGATCGCCCATGCAGGCCAGTACCGGCACGGCGATGCCGAGCAACGATTTTTGCGTGGTGCCGAGTATCTCCCCATCATCGACCAGAGTGGGTAACAGTCCGCTCGGGAAGGCCAGCTCTGCCAGCCACGGGGCGTAGTAACGGTGATCCCGTAGCTGATAGGCGCCGGCCGAGGTGGCATTGGTCGGCGTGGACAGACAGCGCCGCTCCTCGGTGAGATGCCAGAGCAGCCAGCTATCGATGGTCCCAAACATCAGGCGTCCGGCCCGGTGCGCCGCTGCGATCGCCGGGGTGTCGGCAATATGGCGGGCGGCCCACAGGTACGGCGAGCGAATCCCCACCGGACGGCCGGTGTGATTCAGCAACGGTTGGTCCCATTCGCCGGCTTTGTCCGCCAGTGTCCGGGCATAGCGAGCATCTTGCCAGACCATCGCCGGTACCAGCGCCTGGCCGCTCTCGCGATCCCAGAGTACGGCGGTGGAGCGCTGGGTGGCGATAGCCAGTGCCTGAATGCGCATGTTGCGGCTTTGCGCCTTGGCGATGGTCTTGCGACATACCGCCAGCGTCATAGTCAGGATCTCGTTGGCATCTTGTTCCACCACGCCGTGACGTGGGCTGATGACTCGAAGCGGGTGATATTCCAGACAGTGAACCTGTCCGTCCTGACCGACGACCGCCGCGCGGGTGCCGGAAGTACCTTCATCAATCGACAGAATAACGTTTTGCGGTGCATTCATTTTGTGCCTCGGCCTGTTTCCTGCGCGACAGGCTGCAGGGGGGGATGGGATGGGGGTAAAAATTGCGGCGCGCCAGGTTCGTTATCCGGTTGGATCGTGGTGCGCGTCGGATCCCAGGAGATAACGAAGCAGACGATGCTGGCGCAAAGCGGGACGGCCGACATGATCAAAAAGGTCGACTGTAGCCCGTACATTTCACGAAAGATGGGGAAAACAAACAGACCGATGGCAGCGCCAATCGCCCCTAACGCGCCGACGATGCCGTTGGCTCCGGCGCGTAATTCGCTGCGAAAGGAGAGAGAAGACAGACTCTTACCGTTGGCGCCCGGACCGCCGGAATGAAACAGAATAAACAGAGCCGGTACCATCAGCGATACCCACAGCGGCATGCCGTCGCTGAACAAACCGAGAGTGAGCAGGACCAGAAAAGCGATGGCGAAGCCGATAGCGGAGGAGCGGCGCAGACCGAGACGACGACCGATCTCCGGTGACAGAAAACCGCCGACAATACCGAATATGTTAAAAAATAGTGAACCAAGCGTTGCGTAGACAAAGTTTTTACCGAACAGACTGGCGCTGATGACCGGGAGATACCAGCCCACGCCGAAATATTGAATCGACTGACAGATCTGTACCGTCGATGCCAGAATTGTACGAGGTAAATAGACACCGCGAAAAATAAGCAAAACGTTTTTAATCCCTTTTTGCGCCTGGCCAATTATCGGTTTTTGTTCGCTGGTGGGGGCGAGAATAAAACGATCGCCATATATTTTTTGCATCGCTGTGACCGCATCAGGCAGGCGCGATTTACGCGCTAACCACACCGGACTTTCAACCAGATAACGTATTTGCAGCAGCCAAATGATTATTCCGCAAAGCGCGGTTGCGGCCACCGAATAGCGCCAGATAGTATCGCCGACCTGCCATGAATAAAATAACAACGCCAGTACCAGATTTAAGCAGACGGCGACATACCAGACTCCTTGCCAGGTATTGAGCCGGCTTTTAAAGCGCGCCGGGGTAAACTCCGCGAGCAGCGCCATCGCCACCGCGAAATCCATGCCGTAGGCTATGCCCACAAAGAATCGGCCGGTAAGTATCAAATTGAAATCATGGGAGAAAGTGACGAGAAGGGCACCGAGAACGGCACATATTTTTGCCGCAATCAGCGGCGTGACCCGCCCCCAGCGGTCGGCGATCCAGCCGCCGACGGGATTAAAAATAATGGCAATCCATGAAGAAAAAGAGGTCAGCATCGCCACGTCCGTAGCGCTTAGCTGTAAATCCCGGGTCATCGGATTGAGCCCGGCGCTTAATGCTGAATTAGAGAAGGCGTCTAAAAATAACCCGCCGAGTGCCAGCCACCAGATAATGCCGGCTTTACCTGTAATATTCGGCTGTGCATCGATAAACTGAATTATATCGTCAATGCCGCGAATATTTTTTTTGCTTGTATTTTTATGAACAGACATAGCGGTCCCCTTTGCAATATTCGAAAGAAGGCCGCTACATACAGGAAAGGCAATGAGAGACCATCTTAATGAATGACAGATAGTCTCTAATCTAAAATCTGTAGGCTGAACTCTAGAGCGGTGAACGGCGGGTGTCAAAGCGCCGGGAAAGTTTTACGTGCAATTTGTGATATGTAACTCATTTGTTAAGCATAAGATCTAAAAAATAGCCAGTATCGATAGCGTCAGGACCAGAAATCGGCGCGACCAGAGCTATAACAGTTTTTATAAACGGCTATTTTTTCATTGCTGATATACTATAGGCGCAAACCTGAACCGCGAGACTCCTCATGAAAAAGTATCAGCAGCTTGCGCAGCAGTTGACCGAACAGATTGCGCTCGGCGTCTGGCAACCCGGCGATCGGCTGCCTTCGCTACGCGAGCAGGTAGTTAGCAGCGGGATGAGTTTTATGACCGTCAGCCATGCCTACCAGCTGCTGGAAAGTCAGGGCCGGATTATTGCCCGCCCGCAGTCCGGCTACTACGTGGCGCCAAAACCGGTCAGACTCCGCCAGCCGCCACCGCCTGCGCAGGTGACCCGTGATGAAGCGGTGGATATCAACACCTACATTTTTGAGGTGCTGCAGGCCAGCCGCCGGGCTTCGATGCTGCCCTTCGCCTCGGCATTTCCCGACCCGCGGCTGTTTCCGCTCCAGCAGCTTAATCGATCGCTGGCGCAGGTGAGCAAAACTGCGACCGCCATGAGCGTCATTGAGAATCTGCCGCCGGGCAATGATGAGCTGCGCCACGCGATTGCCCGGCGCTACGCGCTGCAGGGGATGAATATCTCGCCGGACGAAATCGTTATTACCGCGGGTGCCCTGGAAGCGCTGAATCTCAGCCTGCAGGCGGTGACGGAGCCGGGAGACTGGGTGGTGGTGGAAAACCCCTGTTTTTACGGCGCGCTGCAGGCGCTGGAAAGGCTGCGGCTGAAAGCGCTGTCGGTGGCGACGGATGTCAAAGAGGGGATTGATTTAGCCGCGCTGGAGCAGGCCTTGCAGAGTTACCCGGTTAAGGCCTGCTGGCTGATGACCAACGGACAGAATCCGCTCGGCTTTACGCTGAGTGCGGCGAAAAAGGCGCAGCTGGTGGATCTGCTGGCCCGCTATAACGTGGTGCTGATTGAAGATGATGTCTACAGCGAACTCTATTTTGGCCGCGAAAAACCGCTCCCCGCCAAATTCTGGGACCGGCAGGAGATGACGCTGCACTGCAGTTCGTTCTCAAAATGCCTGGTGCCCGGTTTTCGGATCGGCTGGGTGGCGGCCGGTAAACATGCCCGACGTATTCAGCAGCTGCAGTTAATGAGCACGCTCTCCACCAGTTCGCCGATGCAGATGGCGCTGGTCGATTACCTCTCTACCCGGCGCTATGACGCCCATCTCCGCCGCCTGCGTCGCCAGCTGGCTGAGCGTAAACAGCAGGCCTGGCAGGCGCTGCTGCGCCATCTGCCCGCCGAGGTGAAAATCCATCACAGCGACAGCGGCTACTTTTTGTGGCTCGAACTGCCGGAAGGGGCTGATGCCGGAGAGCTGAGCGCCAGGGCATTGCGCGATAACATCAGTATTGCCCCCGGGAAAATGTTTTCTACCACCGCCAGCTGGACCTCTTTTTTCCGCTTTAATACCGCGTGGGGCTGGGGAGAAAGAGAAGAACAAGGGGTTAAACGACTCGGCGAACTTATTCGTGAGCAGCTGAGCTGAAGATCTGATTTTTTATACGGCTAAACAGCCGCTGATGAAATAACTAAATATTATTATCAAGCCCGGCCGGTTAATATTTTACCGGCCGTGGTCATAGGAAATACGCATAGTCGTATCCTGCCTCTAACTCCTTGTCTATAATCCATATTGTTGCCAGGTATTCATCGATTTTTGTGGAATGCGCCCCTTGTCACAACCTGAATAAATTTCTCCGGGGGGCGTAAGTGCGCCGTCTATGGTTATTAAGGGAGATATTTTTACGGCACGGCTGCCGCTAATTTTATTGTGACAGGAGTAACACCCGATGAGCAAAAAAATTGCCCGTGGCAGCCTCTGTGCGCTGGGTATGGCGATCCTGACCGCGCAGGCCGCTGAACCGCCCGCTTCGCTGGATAAAGGAGAAGGCCGGCTCGATATTATCGCCTGGCCGGGCTATATCGAGCGTGGCCAGACGGATAAAAATTATGACTGGGTCACCCAGTTTGAAAAAGAGAGCGGATGTCAGGTGAATGTGAAAACGGCCGCCACTTCCGATGAGATGGTCAGCCTGATGGCGAAAGGAGGGTACGATCTGGTCACCGCCTCGGGTGACGCCTCCTTGCGCTTAATTATGGGCAAGCGGGTGCAGCCCATTAATACGGCCCTGATTAGCAACTGGTCTACCCTCGACCCCCGCGTTGAAAAAGGCGCCTGGTTTAACGTCGGCGGTAAAGTTTACGGCACCCCGTACCAGTGGGGACCAAACCTGCTGATGTACAACACCAAAATATTCCCGACGCCGCCAGATAGCTGGAACGTGGTCTTTGTCGAGCAAAAACTCTCCGATGGTAAAAGTAATCAAGGGCGCGTCCAGGCCTACGACGGGCCTATCTATATTGCCGATGCGGCGCTATTCGTGAAAGCCACCCAGCCGCAGCTGGGTATCACCGATCCCTACCAGTTGACCGAAGCACAGTATCAGGCGGTGCTGAAGGTGTTGCGCGCTCAGCATGGGTTAATCCACCGCTACTGGCATGACACCACCGTTCAGATGAGCGACTTCAAAAACGAAGGCGTGGTGGCCTCGAGCGCGTGGCCATACCAGGCCAACGGCTTAAAAGCCGACGGCCAGCCGGTTGCCACCGTCTTCCCGAAAGAGGGGGTGACCGGCTGGGCGGATACCACGATGTTACATAGCGACGCCAGACATCCGGTGTGCGCCTATAAATGGATGAACTGGTCGCTGACGCCGAAGGTACAGGGCGACGTGGCGGCGTGGTTCGGCTCGTTGCCGGTGGTACCGCAAGGCTGTAAGGCGAGCGCGCTACTGGGTGACAAAGGTTGCGAAACCAATGGCTACAACGAGTTCTCTAAAATTGCATTCTGGAAAACGCCGGTAGCCGAAGGGGGTAAATACGTACCTTACAGCCGCTGGACACAGGACTATATCGCGATTATGGGCGGCCGGTAATCGGCCGGAGGCAGAACATGACGTACGCGGTAGAGTTTCACAACGTCTCACGTTTCTATGGTGACGTTCGCGCAGTGGACGGCGTCAACATGGGGATCCGTGATGGCGAATTTTTCTCCATGCTGGGGCCGTCCGGCTCCGGCAAAACCACCTGCCTGCGGCTGATCGCCGGATTTGAGCAGCTCTCCGGCGGGGCGATTTCAATTTACGGGCACAAGGCCAGTGAGCTGCCGCCGTGGCAGCGCGACGTGAATACCGTCTTTCAGGACTATGCGTTGTTTCCGCATATGTCGATCCTCGATAACGTTGCCTACGGACTGATGGTCAAAGGCATCGGTAAAAAGGAGCGCCATTTTCGCGCGCAGGAGGCGCTGGAAAAGGTGGCCCTCGGCTTTGTGCACACCCGCAAACCGTCACAGCTCTCCGGCGGACAGCGGCAGCGGGTGGCGATTGCCCGTGCGCTGGTGAATGAACCGCGGGTGCTGCTGCTTGATGAGCCGCTCGGCGCGCTGGACCTAAAGCTGCGCGAGCAGATGCAGGTCGAACTAAAAAAGCTCCAGCAGACGCTGGGGATCACCTTTATCTTCGTCACCCACGACCAGGGCGAAGCGCTGTCGATGTCCGACCGGGTGGCGGTCTTTAATAACGGGCGTATCGAGCAGGTCGATGCCCCGCACGATCTCTATCTGCGTCCCAAAACCGCGTTTGTCGCCGGCTTCGTCGGTACCGCTAACGTATTTGATAGCGATCTTGCCGCCCGCCTGTGCGGGATGCGCGGGGTCTGGTCACTGCGACCGGAACATATTCGCCTGAACAGCGGCGGAGAAGTGCAGGTTCAGGGCGTGGTGCAGGCGGTTCAGTACCAGGGGGCCGCAACGCGTATCGAACTGAAGCTGGCGAATGGCGACAAGCTGCTGGTCAGCCAGGCGAACAGCGATGGCGGGATGGCATCCAGCGCGCCGCAGACCGGACAAACGGTGCTGGCTTCGTGGTCACGTTCGGCGATGGTGCCTTTGGAACAAGGGGGCTGAGATGACGATGGTCATTCCACGCGCGCCGTCCGGGCGTCTGTCCGGACTCTTCTGGCGCAGGCCATCGCTGGGCCTGTTCTTACTCCTGCTGGGTCCGTTAATGTGGTTCGGCATTGTCTATCTGGGATCGCTGCTGACTTTACTGTGGCAAAGCGTCTATACCTTTGATGATTTCACCATGTCGGTCACCACGGATCTGACGCTCGCTAACCTTAAAGCGCTGTTTAATCCGGCGAACTACGACATCATTGTCCGCACGCTGGTGATGGCGCTGTCGGTGACGATTGCCAGCGCGGTGCTGGCTTTGCCGATGTCGTGGTATATGGCTCGCTATACCCGCGGCAAAATGAAAGCATTCTTCTATATTGCCGTCATGCTGCCCATGTGGGCGAGCTATATCGTGAAGGCCTACGCCTGGACGTTACTGCTGGCGAAAGATGGCGTGGCGCAATGGTTTCTCGGGCATCTCGGGCTGGAGGAGGTGTTGAACCTGGTACTGATGATTCCGGCGGTCGGCGGAAATACGCTGTCGACCTCAGGCCTCGGCCGTTTTCTGGTGTTCGTCTATATCTGGCTGCCGTTTATGATCCTGCCGGTACAGGCGGCGCTGGAACGCTTGCCGCCTTCGCTGCTTCAGGCTTCCGCCGATCTTGGCGCCCGCCCGCGGCAGACGTTCCGCCACGTGGTTCTGCCGCTGGCGATCCCTGGCATTGCCGCCGGATCGATTTTTACCTTCTCCCTGACGCTGGGGGACTTTATCGTTCCGCAGCTGGTGGGGCCGCCCGGCTTCTTTATTGGCAATATGGTCTATTCCCAGCAGGGGGCGATCGGCAACATGCCGATGGCAGCCGCATTTACCCTGGTACCGATTGTGCTGATTGCCCTCTATCTGGCGTTCGTGAAGCGCCTGGGAGCGTTCGATGCACTCTGAACGGGCACCGCTGTTCCTCAAAGTCGCCACCTGGGGCGGAGTGATTTTCCTCCATTTTCCGCTGCTGATTATCGCGCTGTATGCGTTCAATACCGAAGATGCCGCCTTTAGCTTTCCACCTCAGGGGCTGACGCTCCGCTGGTTCAGCGAGGCGGCAGGGCGCAGCGATATTATCGAAGCCGTGACGTTGTCACTTAAAATCGCCGCGATGTCGACGGCGATTGCGCTGGTACTTGGCACGTTGGCTGCAGGCGCATTATGGCGCAGTACGTTTTTTGGCAAAAATGCCGTGTCGTTACTGCTGCTGTTGCCGATCGCGCTGCCGGGGATTATTACCGGACTTGCGCTGTTGACGGCCTTTAAGGCGATTAATCTGGAACCTGGCCTGCTCACTATCGTCGTGGGGCATGCCACGTTTTGCGTGGTGGTGGTGTTCAATAATGTCATCGCCCGTTTTCGCCGGACGTCGTGGAGTCTGGTGGAGGCATCAATGGATTTAGGCGCAACGGGCTGGCAGACCTTTCGCTATGTGGTGCTGCCGAATCTGGGATCGGCGCTGCTGGCGGGAGGAATGCTGGCGTTCGCGTTATCGTTTGATGAAATTATCGTTACGACATTTACCGCCGGACATGAGCGGACCTTGCCGCTGTGGTTGTTGAATCAGCTGGGGCGCCCGCGCGATGTACCGGTGACCAACGTGGTCGCGTTGCTGGTGATGCTGGTGACGACGATACCCATTTTGGGTGCCTGGTGGCTTACCCGTGATAGCGACATGAGCGCTGAAAACAGTAAATAATTTATTTCTACAGGATAATGCTATGCAACATAACCTTTTGATTAACGGTGAGTTAGTGGCGGGTGAAGGCGAAATGGTGCCAGTATTCAATCCTGCTAATGGTGAGGTCATTCTGGAGATTGCGGAAGCCACGGAGGCCCAGGTCAACGCGGCGGTTGAGGCAGCGGATCGGGCTTTTGTCAGCTGGAGCCAGACGACGCCGAAAACCCGCGCGGACTCTCTGTTAAAGCTGGCGGAGGCGATTACCGACCACGCTGAAGCGCTGGCGAAGCTGGAATCCTTAAACTGCGGTAAACCGCTGCACTGCGTGATGAACGATGAGCTGCCTGCCGTCGCCGATGTGTTCCGCTTCTTTGCCGGCGCGGTACGCTGTCTGCCGGGCATGGCGGCGGGCGAATACCTGGAGGGGCACACCTCGATGATTCGCCGGGATCCGGTTGGCGTGGTGGCCTCTATCGCGCCGTGGAACTATCCGTTAATGATGGCGGCGTGGAAGCTGGCGCCGGCGCTGGCGGCCGGCAACTGCGTGGTCATCAAGCCGTCAGAGATTACGCCGCTGACGGCGCTGAAGCTGGCTGAGCTGGCCAGAGAGATTCTCCCTGCCGGCGTGCTGAACGTGCTGTTTGGTCGAGGTAAAACCGTGGGCGATCCGCTGACCGGCCATCCGAAAGTGCGCATGGTGTCGCTCACCGGGTCGATTGCCACCGGCGCCCATATTATCGGCCATACGGCTTCATCGATAAAACGCACGCATATGGAACTGGGCGGCAAAGCGCCGGTGATCGTGTTTGACGATGCGGATATCGATGCCGTGGTGGAAGGGGTGAGAACCTTCGGTTTTTATAATGCCGGGCAGGATTGTACCGCTGCCTGTCGCATTTACGCCCAGCAGGGGATCTACGATCGGCTGGTGGAGAAACTGGGCGCGGCCGTGGCCACGCTGAAAATTGGCCAGCCGGACGATCCCGCCACTGAACTGGGGCCGCTGAGTTCGCAGGCGCATCTGGAGCGGGTCAGCGCAGCGGTTGAAGCTGCACGCGCGTTACCGCATATCCAGGTGGTGACCGGAGGAAGTCAGGTGGCTGGCAAGGGATATTTCTATCAGCCGACGCTGCTGGCTGGCGCAAAGCAAGAGGATGATATTGTTCAGCGTGAGGTGTTTGGCCCGGTGGTCAGCGTGACGTCGTTCAGCGATGAAGATCAGGTGCTGGCATGGGCCAACGACTCGCAGTACGGCCTGGCTTCGTCGGTATGGACTCGCGATGTGGGCAGGGCTCATCGTCTGAGCGCGCGTCTGCAGTACGGCTGTACCTGGGTCAATACGCACTTTATGCTGGTCAGCGAGATGCCGCACGGTGGGCAGAAACTTTCCGGCTATGGTAAGGATATGTCGATGTACGGCCTGGAAGACTACACCGTCGTGCGTCATGTGATGATAAAGCATTGATGTGATGTTAAGTGGCTGTAATAAATTGTTTTTATATTCCAGCCACTTTTTTATGGGGCATTTGTGGGACATTGAGGTCAGCATGACTGTTCAACAGGGCAATCTGATCGCCATTTTGGGCGCACATCCCTTTCCCGTAAACGCTGAAAACCATTTGTGCAGAGGTGTACTGGTAGGTGATAAAACGTGGGTTTGCCCCGGCGTTTATTGCCCGGCATGCAAATGCATGTCGAGACTCATGCGCTTTCCGGTGTTTGAACCCGCTGGCGCTGGTAATGGTAGGGGAGCGACGCCTCCATCTTCCGCCAGACAATGACCTGAGCTGGTGACGGGCTCATAATCCACACCATCAGGGGCGTGGTTGTTAATCCAGTCCGGGGCCTGACTTTATCGAACCAGCGCTAATTACACAAACCGCTCGGTTTTTTTCGTGGTCCGCATTCCGAGAAATCCAGAAGTACATATCCTTTTGACTTCATACAGTCCTCGATTTTTTTAGTTCTGGCGTCGTGCTCTGCTATTGTTTCACCGGGCGGCACACCGTTACGAATGAATTTGTTATCCCATGAATTGAGCGAAAACTTTCTGTCCACGCCGCACTCGTACAAATCATTTCGGCGTTTTTGCACGTTAGTATGGCCCATCGTCTGCGGATTCTGGAACGTCTGAACATATGGAAAATAGTCATAGTTACTTGAATCCATATCGGCGACAACACAACCGGTTAAACTAATACACCAAATCAGACTGAACTTTCTTATCGCGTGCACCTGTCAACACTCTCCAAAGTTATGTTTTAGACTTTTCCGTGGCCCTGCTTTCCGGGGGTACTTAGTTATAACACACCGCACCCAGCGATAAACGGAGGTGAGAGACCATGATGATAAAACATTAAATGCCGACAGAAGCCGAATGTCTGTTGCCGCCATGATGGGGAAGCCGCTGAACCGTGAACGGCGAAGGTGCCGTTCGGAGATCGTCGCCGCGCTATGGCTGCCTGAATTGTCCAAGGAGCGCAGCAACAGGAGAGATTAATGGTCACATCTGGCTTTAACATCGCCGATAAAAGATGCGACGGCATCCTGTAAGACGTTATTTTTGTTGGTTCGGTTAATCGTCATCATCGCTTTGGTCTCATCGGTGGAAATTTGCCATGTCTGGATAGTCAGCCCCAGCTCCGTGGCATAGGTTCCGGTCATGGCCGTTGGGCTTAACACGGTGTAGTTCATGATGCTGTCGGTCACGGAAGGGGATTTTTTATCAATATTTACCACCACTACTTTCTCGGCGAAACCATCGTTTTTAATGGCAAATTGGTTGTACTCATAGGCGCCAGAACCCCGCAAGTTTTCAATAACCCAGCATCCCGCACTGGCGGATGAGGAGGCCAGCAGCAGAACACAACCGAGATAATAAGTCCTCGCCATTATTCATTCTTCCTTATAGTGACAATCTGAAGGGGGCTGATGAAATACTCTCCGCCGATCTGCTGTTAAATATTGCCTATTTTCGCGTGCAGTTAAAGAAAATACAGTAGCAAAGCCGGGAAATGGCTCTCAGTATCCCTGTTTATCGCAATACATCGCCGTTCTGTAGGCGGTATCTGATGGCGTGGAATAGTATTCGGCAGGGAGTGCGTCGAATTGACACGACATGGCAGCAATTTGCATCAATAGCACTAGAGGGCTGGCACATGAGCGCCTATGCCGCAGGCAATTTTACCGATGCAGAAGAGACAATCTATACCAAAGACCTGGGCAACTCCGGGAGGCTCTTCAAGCGGAAAAACGGTCTGATCGCCATGTTCTTTCCTCTGCAGGGTGGGCGTACTATGCTTAAAAAATGGCGTTGTGATACGGGGCTCGATATCACTAACAACCGATGACAAAAAACAGCTTCAATGAAGATAACCTATTGTTTATAATGGATTAGGGTTGGCTTTCGGCTAACGCGGGACAACCCTTACGCTAAACGACATCGTGAAATTCAAGGAGAGTTGACCAATGAAAAGCGAAGAGCTGACTCGTAAAGCTGAAGAAGAGATCTCGGCGCTGATTAGCAAAAAGGTTGCAGAACTGCGCAAGAAAACGGGGCAAGAAGTCTCTGAAATTGAGTTTGTTGCTCACGAAACCATGTCGGGTCTTGACGGATACGACGTCAGGATCAAGCTGATGTGAAAGATAAAGGTCGCCGGGGCGGCCTTTTTTATGCCTGCTGCTGCGGATGGGGCAACCTTCAGGGGCCGGCTATAAGTATGAGGCGGTGCCTGGGCGATCGCGAGCTTGTTACGGCCGGGATAGTCACTCTCTGCGTGCATTAGCTTGCTAATAGTCACAATGGCAGTTATTGCTAAAACAGAAGCAGTGAAATATGAGAGGATTCTTATGCCCCTTCAAGAGCTAAGCCAATGAGTGCCGGAGATAAGCGCCGGGTGGGGCGTGTAATCTGCCTTTCAGCGCGGACAGACAGAAAACTCATCAGATAACATTTCCGTCGCTGTGGCAATCCACAATAAAACCCCTGTATTGAATACAGGGGTTTTTTGTTGGTGGCTGTAACGTCGGCACAATTGGTAAGAGAGGGACGTAGAGATGCCGGAATGTTCTATTTCCCGTATGAACTGTGGTGTTATTTGTCACGCATGAAGTCGCAGTGAGTAAAATGTTTTCTGGCGTATCCGCAGGATGTTGTCACGCGCGCGTCGAGCTATCGCTTTGATTTTTTTGTCGGTAAACCAGACTGGCGACGATCGCGAATGTAAGAAACCAGATTATACGCTGCAATTACCAGCAATAGCAGTGCCACAATAAGCACAATAATTCCAGACATGTACCACCCCAAAATAAATGAGTAAAAGCAAAAAAGGTCAAAATATGCAATTAAGAATGTAATTTCTAAAAGATGAGAACGCAAATGATATTTACTGATAAGTGCATTGTCAGTCAGTATCTAAAATAGAGGGTTGATTTGTTTATTTGTTATAAAACAGTGTGTTGTGGTGTTTTGTTTACTGGTTTTCTTGAGCGGATTGTGTAAGTTCTTCCGCATTTTTAGTCAATTTCCGGAGTTTTTTTTATTATCCTTCATTAATTTACCGTATGATTTATGATGTTTTTTAGGTTTGTTCTTATACACTATTTTTATTATTCGTCGAACCTTTCGCGACGTCATGTAAGACATCAGACAGTTATTCCCTGTTAATTTCACCTGAGCAGATTACTTTCATGGAGGCAATGAGGACAAATTGTTCATATTGTCCAGTAAGCTGCAGAGATGGACGCTGGAGAATGAAAGGGGATCGACAGAGGCCTCTTTGGGTTCCACTACATTTTGTTCTACTACTTGTTCTACTACATTGTGTAGATCAAATGTTAAAAAACACTGTCCGGCCGCGGCGGCCAGGGGGTAAAAGGATGTTTGAGGTTTGACTTTACAGGCAGGCTCATGCGAACATTTGTCATAATTTGTTACTTTGACGTTGATCTTGTTTTGAAAAAAATAGCTTTTTTTCTGTCAGTGGCCTGCGCCACGGCAATGGTGTATGGCAATTTACCTGCCCGGCGTATTAGCCTTTGTGAACAGCAGGGGGTCAGCGAGTCCATCTGCGCAGCGGCTGAATGGGATAATGAAAAAATTAATCTGCTGCCTGACTATAACCCTGAATATATAAAGGCTAATGCCGAGCTTCAGGCTCAGACCCGCGCGGATAAAACCGTCGCGATTAAAGCGTAAAAAAGCAGCCCGCAGAGGCTGCTTTTTTAGGTTTCTTTGCTGAATAAAATCAGTAAAACCAACCAAAACGAACAGATAACAGGCTGATAAGCGCGAAAGCTACGCCGACATTAATCAGAATTACGGTTTTGCTGGAAACATCCATAACGCCACCTTTATGAGTAAGCCTCTACAGGTATAGTACGAGGCGAAAGGAAGTGCTATCAGACAAGGATGAATTGGCTGTTTTCCGCTGATTAAGCGCGCTATTCATTGTGTGATTTTGCGGACTGTGTCGCACTCCTGGTGCCGCTCATCTCCGTATCATAATGAGGCTTATCAGGGAAGGAAGAAGAATGACCTTATACCAGAAAATGCTGGTTTTTTATGCAGTTATGGGATGTATTTGTGCGATCATTAGCTGGTTTCTGACAAAAGAAAGCCGGTTGATTCGCCTGCTGGCCGCACTGTTGATTGGCGCCACCTGGCCGTTTAGCTTTCCGATGGCGCTTCTGGTCTCGTTATTCTGACAGCATAAAGCGATGGCAACCGTCATAATGTTACTGTATAAAAATACAGTAACTGTTGGCGGGGTAACCTTATGAAGAGCTATTTTTCCTCATTCGCTGGCGCGACCGTGCGCTGGTTTGATTTCCCAGGGCACGGCGACCCGGTGGTCTTTATTCACGGGTTGGGTTGTGCATCCTCTTATGATTATCCAGGCGTGGTGACCGATCCGGCTTTTTCCGGTCAGCGGGCCCTGCTGATCGACCTGCCAGGCTTTGGCTATAGCGACAAGCCTGGATCCTTTGGTTACGGCACCGCTGAACAGGCGCGGGTTGTTGTGGAGCTGCTTGACAGTCTGCAACTGACTCGCTGCTCACTGTTCGGGCACAGCATGGGCGGCAGTATTGCTATTGAAGCGGCTGAGCTTCTGGGCCACCGGGTCCAGGCTCTGCTGGTCTCCGAACCCAATCTTTATGCCGGTGGTGGCATGTACAGTCGGGCTATCGCCGCCCAACCGGAAGCCGGGTTTGTGGCGCGCGGCTTTGCCGATCTGCTGGCAGCGGAAACCTCTCCCTGGGCCGGGTGTCTGCAAAACAGCGCACCCTGGGCGGTATGGCGAGGGGCCAGCAGCCTGGTTGATGGGGTGTCGCCGTCCTGGTTCGCGCGCTTTCAGCAATTATCCTGCCGCAAGGCGCTGATTTATGGTGAACTGTCGCTTCCTGCTCAGGAGGCTGACGATGTTGTCGCCGCCGGTATTCCGCTGCTGGTGGTGCCGGATGCGGGCCACTCTATGGCCTGGGAGAATCCCGTTGCCCTGGCCGATTGTATGGCGCAATTCTTCAGCCGTGCTCAGGCGGACGGCGAAATATCGCCGGGGTGATTAGTTTGCCCGACCGCGCGGAGGCCGGAACCGCCAGCCGTGGCGTGCGTAGACGCTGGCGTTCAGCGGGAACGACTTTTCTGCCCGGTTGGCAGGAGATGCGCTGGTTAGGGACCCGCAACCTTTCGCCGTGGCGTGCGGTCGCAATGGCATTGCGACCGTTCCGCGGTCAGCCTTCCGCACAACGGCTGCTCACTGGCGCGGTTTAAACCGGTTAGGAGAACGGGCTAACCGGCAGAACCGGGGGTTAAAACGGCAGTTCGCGCGGACTGGTCTGCAGCGTTATCCAGCGTAGTTCGGTAAACTCGGCAATAGCTGCGCGGCCGCCGAAGCGTCCGTAGCCGGAAGCTTTGCAGCCGCCAAACGGCATTTGCGCTTCATCGTGCACGGTGGGGCCATTAATGTGGCAAATGCCGGTTTGCAATCTCTGGGCTACATTCCACGCCCGGGCGGTGTCGCGACTGTATACCGCCGAGGAGAGCCCGTATTCGCTTTCGTTGGCTACCGTCAGCGCTTCCTGCTCACCCTGCACCCGGATAATGGCTTTTACCGGGCCAAAGGATTCCTCCTGCCATATCCGCATGCTGCGGGTCACTCCATCAAGCAGGGTGGCGCGCATCTGGGTGGTGTCGGCTTTACCACCGGTTAACAGCCGGGCCCCTTTGGCCAGCGCGTCGTCAATCAATTCATTGCAGCGTGTGACGGTCTTCATATCGACAACCGGCCCCATCAGCCCGGCGGGCAAGGTTGCCGCGCGGCGACTGAGCAGAGCGATAAAGGCGTCGGCTATTGATTGGTCGACGATAATGCGCTCGGTCGACATACAGATCTGCCCGGCGTTAGCGAATGCGCCAAAGAGGGCGCCGGCCGCCGCTTGTTCGAGATCGGCATCGTCGAGGACCAGCAGCGCCGCTTTGCCGCCCAGTTCAAGCACTGCCGGTTTCAGGTGCTGTCCGCAGGTGCGGGCGATAATGCGTCCGACCGGCGTGGAGCCGGTAAAGTTGACGCGGCGCACTGCCGGATGGGCGATAAGCGACTCCACCAGCGCGGGCGCATCCGCCGGCGCGCAGGTGAGATAGTTCACGACACCGTCCGGTAATCCCGCCGCAGCCAGCGCATCAATAATCAGCGCCTGACTGGCGGGCGACATCTCCGCCCCTTTCAGGATCACCGTATTCCCGCAGGCTAACGGTGTCGCAACCGCGCGCGTGGCGAGGATCAGCGGCGCATTCCACGGCGCCATCCCCAGTACCACCCCAGCCCCCTGACGCACGGCCATGGCCAGATTGCCCGGTACATTCGACGGAATAATCTGCCCTTCGATCTGGGTGGTGAGGGCGGCGGCCTCACGCAAAATGTCGGCGGCAAGATGAACGTTAAAACCCGCCCAGTGCGCCGTCGCGCCCGTCTCAGCTGACATGGCGGCGATGAATTTTGCTTCACGATGCTGCATTTGCTCCGCCGCCTCCAGCAGCAGGCGACGACGTTCGGCGGGGGGCGTATCGCGCCATTGCGGGAAGGCGGCAGCGGCGGCTTCGACGCTGCGTCGGGCATCGGCCAGGCTTGCCGCCGATGCGATGGACGCGGGCTGTTCGCTGAGCGGATTGGCACGGGTAAAGGTGGCCTGGCCTTCAGCATCATGCCACTGGCCTTGGGTATATAAGTTGCAGGTTATTGTCATGGGAAAACCTCGTTGTGCGGCGTTCTGCGGTTTTCCGAGTGTATCGGGCGACGAGACCGCGTGGAGCAGGCAGGGCGGTTATCGCACGTTTTTTTTCGGGTTTTATAGGCAGTTCACAACTTCAGCAGGCTGGCCCGGACTGGACAATAAACCGGCGAAAACAGCGCTTTCAGCATAACCTGATACCGATTGATTATTTGCCGGTTGCATGCCGCTGTGCTGTTATTAGAGCACTTATAACAAATTGATAAGGTTTATAACCATGTCTACAGGGAAAACGTTGATTGCGCTGGCGTTAAGCGCATGGCTGCCGGCCGGCGCCGCATGGGCGGCCGGTAACGATACGCTGATCTATTGCTCCGAAGCCTCGCCGGAATCATTTAACCCGCAGATTGCCAGCTCCGGCCCCTCGTTTGTGGCCAGCTCACAGGTGCTCTACAACCGTCTGATCACCTTTGATCCGGTTAAAAACACGCCGCTCCCTTCGCTGGCCACTGCGTGGACCGTGTCGCCAGATGGCAAAACCTGGACCTTTACCCTGCGTAAAGGAGTGAAGTTCAACAGCAATAAGTACTTTACTCCGACCCGCGATTTCAACGCCGATGACGTGCTGTTCTCCGTCCTGCGTCAACAGGATGCGAAACATCCGTACCATAACGTTTCGCAAGGCAACTATGAATATTTTCACGATGTCGGGCTGGATAAGCTGATTAAAGAGGTGAAAAAGGTCGATGATTATCATGTCCAGTTTGTACTGACGGAGCCGAATGCCGCCTTCCTCGCCGACTGGGGAATGGATTTTGCCTCAATACTCTCCGCGGAATACGCCGATGCCATGATGAAGAAAGGCACGCCGGAGTATGTTGATACCTGGCCTGTCGGGACCGGTCCGTATGTGCTTCAGCAGTATAAAGTCGATTCGCTTATCCGCTACATTGCCAATCCGCATTATTGGGAAGGCGAGGTGCCGACAAAGCATCTGATTTTCTCCATCACCCCGAATGTCGAGACTCGCCTGGCGAAGCTGCAAACCAACGAATGTCAGATTATCCCGGCGCCGTCGCCGGTGCAGTTTGCCGCGATCAAGGGCAATAAAGATCTGGCGCTGCATGCTGTTGAAGCGCTGAACGTCGGCTATCTGGCGTTTAATACCGAGAAAAAACCGTTTGATAACGTGCTGGTACGTCAGGCGCTGAACTACGCCACCGACAAACAGGCAATCGTCAAAGCGGTGTTTATGGATTCGGGCGTGGTGGCCAAATCTCCACTGCCGGCGAATATGCTCGGTTATAAGAAAGATCTGCCGGATTACGCCTACGATCCGCAAAAGGCTAAAGCGCTGCTGAAGCAGGCCGGGCTGGAAAAAGGGGCGGAGGTGACCTTGTGGTCGATGCCGGTACAGCGCCCCTACAACCCCAATTCGCGCCGCATTGCTGAAATGATTCAGAACGACTGGAGCAAAGTGGGCATCAAGGCCAAAATCGTCACCTATGAGTGGGGGGAATATCTCTCCGGCATGCGTAAAGGCGAACACGACAGCGCCCTGTTTGGCTGGATGTCAGACAATGGCGACCCGGACAACTTTGCCGGGACGTTGCTGAGCTGTGATAATATCAAGAGCGGCTCTAACGTTGCCCGCTGGTGCGATAAGTCGTATGACGCGCTGGTCAAAAAAGCGATCCTGGTCAGCGATCCGCAACAACGCGCCGCGCTATATGGTCAGGCGCAAGAGATCTTTTATCAGCAGGCGCCATGGATTACCCTGGCGACCGGGAAAACCTTCTACGCCACGCGCAGCAACGTTAGCGGGTATAGTGTGAGCCTGATGGGGAGCGATTTTTCGAAGGTTAAATTGAACTAAGCCGAAAGGAGCACATATGGCACATCTGGATGACGTTATCGCCCGTGTCGATGCGGCGATCGCCGAAGGGGTGATTACTCACATGAATGAACTGCTGGTGGCGCTGAGTGACGATGCTGAGCTGAGCCGCGACGAACGCTATACCCAGCAGCAGCGTTTACGCACCACGATTGCCCATCACGGCCGTCAGCAGCATGAAGAGCAGGAAACGCGCCGCGAGCAGTTGAATAAAGGCGGCGCCATTCTCTGATATTGCGCGCTAAAACTGGCGTCTGGCCACCAGCCAGGCGCCTGCCACCAGCATCACCGCGCCGCACAGCGGCCCCAGCAACGCCCGCCACGGTACGCCGTGAGCGCGAATGATATCCATCGCTAATCCCCCCACCAGCTGGCTGGCAATCAGCACCGCGATAGTGGTGGCGGCGCCAACGTTCTGATAGCCACTGATGCTGGCGAAGACAAAAAACGATCCCAGTAATCCTGGAATGAGCGTCCACCATTTTATGCTGAGCGCCAGCTCCTGAAAGCCCGCCGCACCATGGCGCAGCAGCAGGATGGTAACGAAAATCACAATCCCCACCAGCGAGTTCAGCAGCATCGCAATGAGTATTGTGGAGGCGGACTGCGTAATGCGCACCATCAGCGTATTTTGCACCACCAGTCCGACGCCTGCGGCAATCAGACAGGCGAGGGTCAGCGAAGCGTTCATGCGCTGGCGTCCGGATCGCGACGATCGTCGAGCTGGAGCTGCATAAAGGTCAGATCCAGCCAGCGGCCAAATTTTGTGCCGACCTGCGGCATCTGCCCGGTGGTGACAAACCCGAGCGTTTCATGCAGATGCAAAGAGGCCTGGTTTTGCGCTTCGATACCGGCCACCATGACATGTTTGTTCAGGCGACGGGCCTCCTTAATCAGTGCCACCAGCAGGCTGCGGCCTAATCCTTTACCCTGATGGTCGGGGTGGACGTAGACTGAATGTTCGACGGTATGGCGAAAGCCGTCAAATGCGCGCCAGTCGCCAAACGAAGAATAGCCGGTCACCACGCCGTTTTCTTCGCTCACCAGAACCGGGTAGCCTGCCAGCTGACGCGCTTCAAACCAGGCGATGCGGTTATCGGTATCGACGGTTTTGTCATTCCAGATGGCGGCGGTGTGCAGCACCGCGTGGTTGTAAATTTCGGCAATCGCCGCGCAATCTTCTTTGCAGGCATAACGAATGGTCATAGCAAACCTCAACTCAATATCTGTACACTATAGTAGTACGATATTATTACAATAATGTACGCAATGCTGTCATCTGTTTTAGCAAGAAATTTATCAGGAGCTGTCGTCTGTGGGCAGGTATAACAGGGGCGGCGTGGCCAGAGGGTACGGAGCTGGCTTTGCCCGCGCTCGCCTTGTCTGAGATTGATTCATACACTATAGTACTACGCTATGAATACTATTGAAGACAATATGAATCAGCGCATTAGCGCCCGTATCCGTATCGAACGCGAATCTCGCGGCTGGTCGCTCAGCGAACTGGCCGAACGCGCCGGCGCCTCACGCGCCATGATCCACAAGATCGAACGCGGCGAGAGTAGCCCGACGGCATCGATGCTCGGGCGGCTGTCCGGTGCTTTCGGCATCAGTATGTCGACGCTGATCGCCCGAGCGGAGATGCAGGAAGGTAAACTGCTGCGCTTTGCCCAGCAGCCGGTCTGGCGCGATCCGCAAAGCCACTATTTACGGCGTCACGTGTCGCCGCGTAGCGATCTGCCCATCGACCTGGTGCAGGTGGAGCTGCCGGCGGGGAGCGATGTGCCGATGCCCGCCGCCTCTTACGCGCTGGCGCGCCAGCTGATCTGGCTGCAACAGGGGGAGTTGGTGTTTGTCGAAGGAGCGACCCGGCATGAGATGCGGGCCGGTGATTGCCTCGAGTTGGGGCCGCCTAACGACTGCCGTTTTATCAATGAGTCCAGCACCTCCTGCACCTATCTGGTGGTGCGATTAAATCAATCTGCCTCATAATGCCAATGTGCGCGGCGGCAATTGCGACTAGCCTCAGTACAGGTCCTAAACAAGAGGAGTTTGCTATGGCTTTTCATCCGCAACGTCACCGCCGCTGGGTACTGGCTTCTCGCCCGCACGGCGAGCCGACAGGGGATAATTTCCGGCTGGAAGAGAGCGATGCCCCGACGCCCGGTCCCGGGCAAGTGCTTCTGCGCACGGTTTATCTCTCGTTAGACCCCTACATGCGCGGGCGCATGAGCGATGCACCGTCCTACTCGCCGCCGGTTGCCATCGGCGCCGTGATGGTCGGTGGAACGGTGAGTCGCGTTGAAGCGTCTCACCACGCTGACTTTAAACCGGGAGAGTGGGTGCTGAGCTACGGCGGCTGGCAGGATTTTGAACTCTCCGATGGCAACGGGCTGGTGAAGCTGGGCGAACATCCGCAACACCCGTCGTGGGCGCTCGGCATCCTCGGGATGCCCGGTTTTACGGCCTATATGGGGCTGCTGGATATCGGTCAGCCGAAGGCGGGAGAAACGCTGGTGGTGGCCGCGGCCACCGGGCCGGTGGGCGGTACGGTCGGCCAGATCGCGAAGCTGAAGGGATGTCGGACGGTGGGGATTGCCGGCGGCAGCGAGAAATGCCGTTATGCCGTCGAGACGCTGGGCTTTGACGTCTGCCTCGATCACCGCGCGCCTGATTTTGCCGAACAGCTGGCGCAGGCTTGCCCGCAGGGCATTGACGTTTACTATGAAAACGTCGGCGGCAAGGTGTTTGATGCCGTGCTGCCGCTGCTCAATACCTCGGCGCGGGTACCGGTGTGCGGCCTGGTGAGCGGCTATAATGCGACCGAACTGCCGGAAGGGCCGGATCGTCTGCCGCTATTGATGGCGACGCTGCTGAAAAAACGGATCCGGATGCAGGGCTTTATTATCGGCCAGGACTACGGGCATCGTATTGCCGAATTCCAGCAGGAGATGGGGCGCTGGGTGCAGGCAGGAAAAATCAAATACCGCGAGCAGCTCGTTGAGGGCCTCGAAAATGCACCACAGACGCTGATTGGCCTGCTGAAGGGAGAGAACTTCGGCAAAGTGGTCATCCGCGTTTCGCCTGACGAATAGTCAATATTTCCCCGGCGGCTCAGCGCCACCGGGACTTCTCCGATGATACATCTGTCTTAGTCAGGAAAAGCACAGCGCGTGCTTTTCCTGACGGCAGAGCCCACTGGCTCTGCCGTCAGCCATAAAACGCCAGCCGCTCAGCTAACAGGTCGACAAACCCCTCCCGGTCGACATCCAGCAAGACCGTGGTATTTGGCTGATTGCCGGTGAGGAAGTAATAATCGACTACCGTCATCCCCTGGGTGTATTTCCCCTGGGTTTCCACGCCGACCCAGCGCTCAACGCTGGTAAACAGCTCCGGCTTCAGCAGCCAGGCGATGGTGCAGGGGTCGTGCAGCGGGGCGCCGGTGAAGCCCCATTTAGCATCCTTGTGATACTCCATAAAGAAGTCGAGCAGTTCGGCAACAATGGTGGCTACCGGGTTGCCGAGCTGGCGGAAACGTTCGATATCCAGGCCATGAATCTGCGCCCGATGCGTGACGTCCAGCCCGGCCATCACCACCGGAATACCCGACTGGAAGACGATCTCCGCCGCTTCCGGGTCGACGTAGATATTAAACTCGGCGGCGGGCTGCCAGTTGCCGAGTACCATCGCGCCGCCCATCATCACGATACGCGCGATCTTGTCATGCAGTTCCGGGTGGCTGTTGAGCAGCAGGGCGACGTTGGTTTGCGGGCCGGTGGCGACAATCGTCACCGGCTGCGGGCTTTCGCGCAGCGTTTTCGCCATCAGCTCCACGGCGGTAACGCTCTGCGGGGCAAAATCAGGCTCCGGCAGCGCCGGGCCGTCGAGCCCGCTTTCGCCGTGAACGTTATCAGCGATGATCAGCTCCCGCATCAGCGGCTTACGCGCGCCGCCGGCCACCGGAATATCCTGGCGTTGCAGCAGCGTCAGCATGCGCAGCACGTTACGCAGGGTTTTCTCCGGCGTCTGGTTACCGGCGGAGGAGGTGATGGCTTTGACGTCAAGTTCGGGTGAGGCGAGGGCGAGAACGATAGCGATGGCGTCATCATGACCCGGGTCGCAATCAAGGATGATTGGCAGTGCCATAGCGGCTCCTTTTTATGGGCGTTATTTGTGATAAGGGTAACGCTCTGGGGCACAACAGACGAGAAAGGATAAATCAAAGCGTGAAGTATGCCGCATTATGATGGTGGAGGGGATGATTCCCCGCTGGCGCTGTGCTTCGCGGGGCGACGAGGTTATGCGGGCCGTTTCCCCGGTGGCGCGGTACCTACCGGGGAGTCAGGTTTATACGGTCTGATGCCGGGGGTTACTCAAAACGCCAGGCGAGGTTCAGCCCGACGCCGTAGTTACGTCCCGGCGCCGGCTCGTAGTAGCGGCCATTGGACTCGTTGACAATCACCGAGCCGACGTAGCGGCGATCGAAGAGGTTATCGACGCGGCCAAACAGATCCATGTCCATCTTGCCATAGCTCCACTTGTAGCCGGTGGTCAGGCCGACCACCGTCCAGGACGGCGCTTTGGCGGTGTTCTCATCGTTAGCCATAATATCGCTCATATAGCGGATATCGCTGCCGGCGTACCAGCCGCGATCCGGCTGATAGCCGAACGATGCGTAGCCCATATTACGGGCGATCCCCGGAATACGGTTGCCATTGCAGCTGGCGTCGTCGCAGACGTTGGTCCGGTAGGTGGCATCCAGCCAGGTCCACGCGGCTTTCAGACGCCAGCTTTCGCCAAACTGTTGATCCAGTCCCAGCTCCATCCCCTGACGGCGGGTTTTACCGGCATTTTTGTAGCTGGTGCGCCCGCCGCTGCTGGCATCCACCACAATCTCGTTATCGGTATTGGTCTGGAACAGGGCGGCGGTAAACAGGCCATTGCCGACCCGGGTCTTACTGCCGATCTCGACCGTTTCATTGGTCGACGGCTGCAGGCCGAAATTGAGGCCGCTCTGGTCGCCTGAACGATAGGAGAGCTCGTTAATGGTCGGCGTTTCAAAACCGCGACCGGCGGAGAGATAGACGTTCCATGCTTCGGTGACCGCGTACTTCAACGATCCGGCCGGCAGCCATTTATGGTAGCTGGCGTCGCCGCTGTCATCGCCGTTGCCTGGCGTAATGTAATAGTCGTTGGAGTCGAACCACACCGAGCTGTAGCGCACCCCGGCATCAAGGGAGAGTTTGTCCGTCAGCTGCCACTGGGTCTGCAGATAGGGGTCGATGTTCCACATCAGGTTGCGTTCGTTACGGCGCAGGTTCCCCTCTTCGCCGTACTGCGGCGCGCCGTTGACCATCACGAAGTTTTCAAAGCCTTTGCGGCGCTCGCTCATGTTTTCATAGTCGAGGCCGGTGGTGAAGGTGACCGGCACCAGCAGCTCGCCGCGGTGGGTCCAGCGGGTATCGATCCCCTGATAGTGGCGGGTCAGGTCAATCACGCCGCCGGCATGGCCAGGATTGAGCTGCGGCGCGCGGGGGATTGACTGATATTGCGTGGTTTCACGCTCGCCGGCGTACATCATCACGCTCAGGTCGTCCTGCTCGCTCAGCTGACGCTCATAGCGTAATCCCGCCTGGGTCTGCTTCGTCGATTTGCGGGTATTGTACTGATCGCCGCGCGGTGACTGGCGCGGGTTATTCTGCCATTCATCGTAGGTCAGGCCGCCGGCGTCATTGGCTTTGATATCCACGCTGTTAAACAGCAGGGTTAGCTTACTGACGTCATTGATGCGCACGCCGAGTTTGGCGTTGGCAAGATTTTTACGCGCGCCGCTGTGATCGCGATAGCCGTGGGTGGTAAAGCGGTTGGTCGACACGGTGTAATCGACGTCACCGGCGTGGGTGCCGTCGCCGACGGCGCCGGTGGCCTTCAGACCGTAGTGCCAGGTGCCGAAGCTACCGTAATAACTACTGGCCTCGATGGTCGGCGGCTGGCTGCCGGTCTGGCTGGTCACGTTAATCACGCCGCCTGAGGAGTTGCCGTACAGCGCGGAGAACGGCCCGCGCAGGACATCGATGCTCTCGACGCTGCCGATATCAATATTCGAGGTTTGTCCCTGGCCATCGGGCATGGTGGCCGGAATGCCGTCAACGTAAATGCGCAGCCCGCGCACGCCGTAGGTGGAACGGGAACCAAAGCCGCGAATCGATAGCTGCAGATCCTGAGCATAGTTCTGTCGGTTCTGAACCTGCAGCCCCGGTACGGCGCCCAGCGATTCAGAGAGATTGACTCGTGGCGCCGCCTGGCGCATCTCATCCCCGTTAACGACGCTGACCGCCGCGGGGGTATCGAGTTCGGAGACCGCGGTCGGAGCGGCGGTCACAACCATTGTTTGTTCATCGCTGGCGCTGGTCTGGGCCACTGCGATCAGCGGGAAAAGGAGGGCAGGTAGCGCAGCCGTGCGCACGGAATGGATTTTCATAAAGCTACTCGTAAAACGAACCAAACGGAACATATGTCCATATGTTAACCCTTTTGTAATTTTTTGAAAATTATTAACGTTATTTTCGTTAAATAATGGCACCGAATGATTATTTTCGCCGTCGGTTTTAATAAATAACGCTCCACTTCATGCCAAATAATGATTACTATTCGCATTTGAAAATGAACGCAAAGCCAGGACTTTGCGTCAGGGAAGCAATGTCGAGCAGGCACATAGTGTTTTATTCAAGGGAGTCGTCATGTCATTACGTCATCTGTCCGCGCCGCGTCTGCGTCGTTCACTGTTATTAACCTCTTTACTGCTGGCAGGGAGCTTCAGCGCTCACGCGGCAGAAGAAATGTTGCGCAAGGCGGTCGGTAAGGGCGCATACGAAATGGCTTACAGCCAGCAGGAAAATGCGCTGTGGGTCGCAACTTCTCAAAGCCGTTCACTGGACAAAGGCGGGATTGTTTATCGTCTCGACCCGACCACGCTGGAGGTGACGCAGGTTATTCATAACGATCTGAAACCGTTCGGTGCGACGATCAATAACGCTACGCAAACGCTGTGGTTTGGTAACACCACTGACAGCACCGTCACTGCCATTGACGCGAAAACCGGCGCGGTGAAAGGCCGTCTGGTGCTCGACAATCGTCAGCGCAGTGAAACCGTACGTCCGCTGGCGCCGCGTGAGCTGGCGGTCAATGAAAAAACCAACACGGTCTATATCACCGGGCTGGGTAAAGAGAGCGTGATCTGGGTTGTGGATGGTGAAAAGCTGACGCTGAAAGACACGATCACCAATACCGGCGCCATGGCGACCGGCCTGGCGGTGGATGCTGACGCGAAGCGAATCTACACGACCAACGCCGATGGCGAACTGCTGACCATCGACAGCGAGAGCAACAAAATTCTGAGCCGTAAAAAGCTGCAGGATGACGGTAAAGAGCACTTCTATCTGAACCTGAGCCTCGATACCGCCGGTCACCGCGCCTTCATCACCGACAGCAAACAGCCGGAAGTGCTGGTTGTTGACCTGCGTGACGGGAAAGTGCTGGAGAAAATCGCCGCGCCGGAATCCCTGGCGGTGCTGTTCAACCCGACGCGCAATGAAGCCTACGTGACGCATCGTAAAGCCGGTGAAGTCAGCGTGATTGATGGTAAAACTTACAAAGTGGTTAAAACCTTCAAAACGCCAACCTTCCCGAACAGCCTGGCGCTCTCCGCCGACGGTAAAACGCTGTACGTCAGCGTGAAGCAGGAATCCACCCGTCAGAAAGAAGCGACCCAGCCGGATGACGTTATCCGTATCGCGCTGTAAGTCATGATTGAGGAGGGGGAAACCCCTCCCGCCCGCCGGAATCACCCTCTGTTACAAACACTTATTGGCCCGATAGCCGTTATGGTTTTACAATCATCGTTTTGCCGCCTGCTGCCTGGCGGAATTAATCATTCTGGAGGATGTATGAATAAGCCATTTATGGTTCTGTGCGCTGGCGCGATGCTGGCACTGCTTGCGGGTTGTACTTCAAACTATGTCATGACGACGAAAAGCGGGCAGACCATTGTGACTCAGGGTAAGCCGCGTCTGGATAAAGACACCGGTATGACCAGCTATGTGGATGAATCCGGCAACCGTCGCCAGATTAACAGCAGCGATGTGTCGCAGCTGGTGGAAGATAACTAAGCAGCAAGCGGCGGTTTGCCCGGTGACGGACAAACCGCGATAACGTTATTTTTGCGTAGGTTGTGCGCCAGGCGCCGTGCTGTGCACCGCGTGAACGCGTTTACGTACGCCGAACCAGCCGGCCACCAGCAGTACCGCAATCAGCGGAATTGAACCGATGGTATAGGTACCGTTCGGGTAATCGAAGGCCATCAGCACCAGCACGCTGAGCAGGAACAACAGGGTCAGCCAGGAGGTGAACGGCGCACCCGGCATCTTGAAGCTGACATCCGCTGCTTTCCCTTCCTTGATGGCTTTACGCAGGCGCATCTGGCAGACCACGATAAAGCCCCACGACGCGATAATCCCCAGCGAAGCCACGTTTAAGACGATTTCGAAGACCTGCGACGGCACCAGATAGTTCAGGAACACCCCGACGACATACACCGCCAGCGTGGCCAGAATCCCGGCATAGGGCACCTGATGACGGCTCATCTTCGACATAAACTTCGGCGCGGAGCCGCCCATCGACATCGAACGCAGAATACGTCCGGTGCAGTACAGGCCAGAGTTGAGGCTGGAGAGCGCGGCGGTGAGCACCACGATATTCATCACGCTACCGATGTACGGCACGCCCAGCTTCGAGAAGAAGGTCACAAACGGGCTTTGCCCGGCCTGATAGGCATTCCACGGCAGCAGCAGCACCAGCAGCAGCACCGAGCCGACGTAGAACAGGCCGATACGCCAGATCACGCTGTTGATCGCGCGCGGCACCATCGTCTGCGGCTCTTTGCACTCACCGGCGGCGGTCCCGACCAGTTCGATGGAGGCAAAGGCGAACACCACCCCCTGAACCAGCACCAGCGCAGGCATCAGCCCGTGCGGGAACAGACCGCCGTTATCGGTAATCAGATGGAAGCCGGTGGCATTCCCGTCCAGCGGTTTACCGCTGCCGAGGAAAATGGTCCCTACCACCAGGAAGGCGACAATCGCCAGCACTTTGATCAGGGCGAACCAGAACTCCATTTCGGCGAACCACTTCACGCCTATCATGTTCATGGTACCGACGATCGCCAGCGCCCCGAGCGCGAAGACCCACTGCGGGACGTCGCCAAAGGCGCCCCAGTAGTGCATATACAGCGCCACGGCGGTGATATCGACTATCCCGGTCATCGCCCAGTTAACGAAGTACATCCAGCCGGCGACGTAGGCCGCTTTTTCACCCAAAAACTCGCGGGCGTAGGAGACGAAACTGCCGCTGGAAGGACGATGCAGCACCAGTTCGCCGAGGGCGCGTAAGATAAAGAACGAGAACAGGCCGCAGACCAGATAAACCAGCGCCAGCGCGGGGCCAGCCATCTGTAAACGCGCGCCTGCGCCGAGGAACAGACCGGTACCGATGGCGCCGCCGATGGCAATCATCTGCACCTGACGGTTGCCCATCGCTTTGTGATAGCCCGATTCCTGAGAGTTGAGCCAGTGACGTCTGGCGGCATGGTGTTCCGCCGTCGAGTGTTGCTTAGTATTCATTGATGTACCCATTTTCCTGTCAATGTCCATGAGTGGTTCATCGCACCGCTGAGTAGCAGCACGTTATGCTGGCTTTCCCATCATTCTGACGTAGGAGATAAGCAGAGCATGGCGCAGCATCCTACACGTATCGAGATAGTCACGCACGTAAAACATTTCTCGACCGCACTTGCTTAAATATCAATGAGTTCAACGACGGAGGGCGTCCACCAGCAGGCTGAAGGCCGTCGTATGCTGGCGGCGGCTGGGGTAATAGAGGTGATAGCCGGGGAAGGAGGGAGTCCAGGCTTCGAGGACCCGAATGAGTCGTCCTTCCGCCAGCGCCTGTTGCACGCTATCTTCCGGGACATAGGCCAGACCCAGCCCGGACTCCGCGGCATCAATCCGCTGCGGCAGGCTGTTTAAGGTAATTTGTCCTTCAACCCGTACGCGGACTTCGCGATTGTCCTGCGCAAACTCCCAGGCATAGATACCGCCGAGGGTCGGCAGGCGCAGATTAATACAGCGATGTTGTGCGAGATCGTAGGGCGTTTGCGGGATACCGTAGCGCTGAAAATAGGTCGCAGAGCCGATCACCGCCATGCGCATATCGGGGCCGATGCGCACGGCAATCATATCTCTGGCAACCTGTTCACCCAGACGAATGCCGGCATCATAGCGGCCATCGACAATATCGGTCAGGCCGTTGTCCACGGTGACTTCGATATTGATCTCCGGGTATTGCAACATGAAGTTTTTCAGCGCCGGCCAGAGCACGGCGCCGGTGGCATGCTCGCTGGCGGTCAGGCGAATGTTACCCGCCGGACGGTCGCGGGTATCGCGCAGAGCGTGAAGCTCCTGTTCTATCTCTTGCAGGTGCGGACTCAGGCGCTGGAACAGCTTTTCGCCCGCTTCGGTAGGCGCCACGCTGCGGGTGGTGCGGGTCAGCAGCCGCACGTCGAGCCGGGCCTCGAGGTTACGCATCGCGTGGCTGAGGGCGGACTGAGAGACGCCAAGCTGAGCGGCCGCGCGGGTGAAACTGCGCTCGCGGGCGACCACCATAAATGATAGCAGGTCGTTAACGTTATCTTTTAACATCACTTTTCCTGATTAATGAATTTTGCTCATGGTTCTTTTCTGATTTTGCAGTCTAATCCTCGTTGCCAGATTGCGCTACTTTGAACAGACACGTCATGTTGAGAGGAACAGAAATGAACATTATTCGTAGCGGCTCACAGCCTTCGAGAAAAGGTCCGGACAGCTGGTTTACCGGCGATGTTCGTATTGATGCGCCGTTCCAGGCCAGCGAGCCGGCAAAAGTGGGCGGTGCGACGGTCACCTTTGAGCCCGGCGCGCGTACCGCCTGGCACACCCATCCGCTGGGTCAGACGCTGATCGTCACCCAGGGTCGCGGCTGGCTACAGGAGTGGGGCAAGGAGGCGCAGGCGCTGAATCAGGGCGATATTGCCTGGATTCCACCGGGGGTTAAGCACTGGCACGGCGCCAGCAGCGATACTGCAATGGTGCATATTGCGATTGCCGAAGCCGAAAACGGCAGCCCGGTCACCTGGCTGGAAAAAGTGACCGACGAGCAATATCCGGCAAACTAATCGTCGCCGCTTGCCGGCAGGCGGGATACCCCGACGCCCGCCTTTGCGGCCAGCCGGTAGCGCCGTCGCGCTTTTTCGGGCTATGATTCTCAGCGGCGCAACGGCTGAGAGACAGCGATGAATATCAACGTAGTGGGTACCAGCGGCGTCGGCAAATCGACGCTGGCGCGAAGGCTCGCGCAGATCCTGTCCGTTCCCTACATCGAGATGGACAGGCTTTACTGGCGCGCGGAGTGGCAGGGCGAGCCGGATGAGGTATTCTTCGCCAGGGTGGCTGCGGCCACCGAGGCCTCCGGCTGGGTGCTGGACGGCAATTATAACCGCAGCCGCCCGGTTAAGTGGCGCAATGTCGATCTGGTGGTGTGGGTGGATTATGGGTTCGCCCGAACTCTGCGCCAGGCCGTCTGGCGGGCCATCTCCCGGGCAAGCCGCGGTCAGGAGCTGTGGCCGGGAACCGGCAACCGTGAAAGCTTCCGTCGCGCCTTCCTCAGCCGCGACTCCATTATCTGGTGGACCCTCAAAACCTGGAAGAAAAATCGCCAGCGTTATCAGTCTGATATGGCCGACCCGGCGTATCGACATATTCGCTTCGTACGCCTGGGTCACCCGCGGCAGACCGAGGATTTTATCCGCCAGCTACAGCGGCAGGTGGCGCCGGGTTGAGGGCGTATATCTATTTTCCGGCAGAGTACATGTAAATAAATTGTTTCTCAGTGGCCGCGGCAGATTCTAATAATGCAGGCATGTTAATTAATACGAGCCTGCGAAATGTCTTATCGAATCAGTATCCTGGATAAAAGTCCGCTGGCGGCGGGAGAAACGGCCGCTCAGGCGCTGACGCGTACATTAACGTTGGCGCAACAGGCGGAGGCCTGGGGCTATCACCGCTTCTGGATTGCCGAGCACCATAATACCGATCAATTAGCCAGCCCGTCGCCGGAAGTGGTGATCGCCTGGATCCTCGGCCAGACCCGGCAGATTCGCGTCGGTTCCGGCGGCGTCATGCTACAGCACTACAGCCCGTATAAAGTGGCGGAAAACTTCAACCTGCTGGCCTCGATAGCGCCTGGCCGCGTCGATCTGGGCGTCGGTAAAGCCCCGGGCGGCCTGCCGCTGTCCACCCGCGCTCTGCAACAGGGATTGCATCCTGATGAAGGGGGAACCTTTGCCGACCGCCTCGCGCAGCTGGATAACTGGCTGTCGCTCACCGATGCCGCAGGGGAAGAGAACCTGCGCGCCACGCCAATCCCCCCGCGCCGCGCCGACGGGTTCCTGCTCGGCGCCAGCCTCGAAAGCGCCCAGTTGGCCGCTCAGCTGGACTGGAACTTTGTCTTTGCCGCCCATCTTAATGGCGATAAAACCCTGCTGCGTGATGTCCTGACCCGCTGGCGCGCCCTCAGCCGCCGGGACGCCATCGTCGCAGTGCAGGTCATCGTGGCGGAGGATAGCGCCACGGCGATTGAGCTGGCGAAACAGGTTGAAATCTGGGGCGTCGAACTGGAAAACGGCCAGCGGGTAACGGTAGGTAGCGAAGCCCAGGCGGCCACCTTTGCCCGTCAGGCCGGAAGTCCGCCGGTTCGCATCGCCCGCCGCGACGCCTCGCTGTTGGCAGGAACCGCAGACGAGGTTAAAGCGCAGCTCGACGCCCTGCATAGCGCCTGGAATATTGACGAATTCATTATCGACACGCCGCTCAGCGAAGGGCAGACGCGTCTCGACTCATTGCGCCTGCTGGCCCAGGCCCATCTTGGTGCGGAGGCGCTGTCATGAGCTTTGAACAACAGCTGATTACCTGGCGGCGCGAGCTGCATCAGTACCCGGAACTCTCCTTGCAGGAGGTGGCGACCACCGCGCGCATCCGTGACTGGCTTGAGAGCGGCGGCCTGCGGGTGCTGCCCTATGAGCTGAAAACCGGCCTGGTGGTCGAAGTGGGCAGCGGCGATAAGATTATCGCCCTGCGTGCCGATATCGACGCGCTGCCGATTGCGGAGGCCACCGGTTTGCCGTATCGCTCGCAAAACGAGGGGGTGATGCACGCCTGCGGCCATGATATTCACACCAGCGTGATGCTGGGGGCGGCGCTGCTGCTGAAAGAACGCGAAGCGACACTCCCGGGGCGGGTACGGATTCTGTTCCAGCCGGCGGAAGAGAACTTTGGCGGGGCGAAAACCCTGATTCGCGCCGGGGCGCTGGAGGGGGTCGCGGCGATCTTCGGTATGCATAATGAACCCGGTCTGCCGCTGGGCGAGTTTGCTACCCGCGGCGGGGCGTTTTACGCCAACGTCGATCGCTTCGTCTTTAAAGTTACCGGCAAAGGGGCGCATGCCGCCCGGCCGCACGAAGGCAAAGATGCGATTTTACTGGCCAGCCAGCTGGTCACCGTCCTGCAGAGCGTGGCCAGCCGCGAGGTCAATACCCTCGATTCGGTGGTCCTGAGCGTGACGCGGATCCAGGGCGGCAATACCTGGAACGTGCTGCCGGAAAGCGTGGAGCTCGAAGGAACCCTGCGTACCCACAGCAGCGAGGTGCAGCAGCGGGTCAAGGCGCGGGTCAGCGACATTGCCGCTGGTTTCGCCAGCGCCTTTGGCGCGCAAATCGACGTCTTCTGGTACGCCGGTCCTACGGCGTTGGTCAATGACCCACGCTGGGCGGCATTTGCCAGCGAGGTTGCCGCGCAGTCCGGCTACCGCACCCGTCATGCGGATCTGCATATGGGCGGCGAAGATTTCGCCGTCTACCTGCAGCATATTCCCGGCGCGTTTGTCAGCATCGGCAGCGCCAGCGAATTCGGTCTTCACCACCCGGCCTACAACCCGGATGACAACTTAATTGCCCCGGCGGCCCGCTATTTTGCGGCGCTGGCGGAGCAGGCTTTACGCCAGATCTGACGCCTGAGCGTTCGGGCTTCTGTTTTCATTTTCGGCAAGGAAAGGGGTTGCTATGTCTGAAAAACGACAATTGCGTCTGGGCACAATATTACACGGCGCATCGGGAAATATGTCCGCCTGGCGTCATCCGGCCGCGCAGGCGGATGCCAGTATTAATTTTGAGTTCGTCAAGCAGACGGCCTTAAAAGCCGAAGAGGGCAAGCTGGACTTTTTATTTGTTGCCGATGGTTTATATATTAACGAGAAATCGATCCCGCATTTTTTAAACCGCTTTGAACCGCTGACCGTGCTCTCGACGCTGGCGGCGGTCACCCGCAATCTCGGGCTGGTGGGCACCTTATCCACCTCCTACAGCGAGCCTTTTACCACCGCGAGACAGTTTGCCAGCCTTGACCATCTGAGCCAGGGACGCGCGGGCTGGAACGTGGTGACCTCGCCGCTGGAAGGATCGGCGAAGAACTTTTCCCGCGCCCAACATCCTGACCACGCGCTGCGCTACCGGATTGCCGATGAATATTTGCAGGTGGTGAAAGGATTATGGGATTCCTGGGAAGAGGACGCCTTCGTGCGTAATAAAGCGAGTGGCCAATTCTTCGATAAAAATAAACTGCACACTCTCGACCATCGCGGTGATTTTTTCCAGGTTGCCGGCCCGCTCAATATTTCCCGCACGCCGCAGGGGCGGCCGATTATTTTTCAGGCCGGGGCCTCCGATGACGGCAAAAAGCTGGCGGCGCGTCATGCCGATGCCATTTTTACCCATCAGGCGTCGCTGGCAGAAGCGCAGGCGTTTTATCGCGATGTGAAGAACCAACTGGCGGCCTATGGTCGTCAGGATAACCAATTACATATCTTCCAGGGCGTCAGCGTGATTGTCGGTGACGATGCCGACGATGTCGAACAGCAATACCAGACCACCGCCGCGCTGGTATCGATTGAGGACGCCCTCAACTACCTCGGACGCTATTTCGAACACCACGACTTTGCGCAGTATCCGCTGGATGAACCGTTCCCGGATATCGGCGATCTCGGCAAAAACAGCTTCCGCAGCACCACCGACGAAATTAAGCGCAACGCGCGCGAGCGCGGACTGACCCTGCGCCAGGTCGCGCTGGAAGCCGCCAGCCCGCGCCCGCTTTTCGCCGGGACGCCGCAGGAGGTCGCCGACGGTTTGCAGCACTGGTTTGAACAACGAGGGGCCGACGGTTTTATTATCCAGGGCGGCACGCCGGATACCTTCCCGCGCTTTGTCGATCGGGTGGTGCCGATTTTGCAGCAGCGCGGGCTGTTCCGTCGGGAGTATCCGGGAACGACGCTGCGCGAAAGCCTGGGGCTGACGCCGCCGGTTAATCAATTCCAACAACAATAACAACAGAGAACGCTCGCTATGCAGAAAAAGTCACTTTTACTGGCCCTTGCGCTGGGTTTCAGCGCGCCATTATGGGCCCAGGACGTCAACATTAACGGTACCGGCGTCAGCGTGGAGGCCAATAAAGCCCCGGTGCACACGGCGAAAAATCCGCAGGCCATTGCCCTGTTGCCAGCTAACTATCACTTCGCGGTACCGGGGAAATTCACCGTGGCGGTGGCGGCGCTGAATTCGCCGCCGCTGACCGTATTTTCCGATGACAACAAGACCCTGCTTGGCAGCGAAGTTGATATCGCCCGCCTGGTCGCCGATAGCCTCGGGCTGGAGCTGAACGTGGTGCCGACGTCATGGGAGGACTGGCCGCTGGGCGTCTCCTCCGGCAAATATGATGCCGCGATCAGCAATATTACCGTCACCAAAGAGCGCAAAGAGAAGTTCGACTTTGTCACCTATCGTAAGGACTCGCTGGGCTTTTACGTCAAGAGTAGCAGCCCGCTGAGCAAAATTGAGCAGGCGGAAGACATTGCCGGGCTGCGCATTATCGTCGGCTCAGGCACCAACCAGGAAGCCATTCTGCTGGCGTGGAATGCGGAAAACCTGAAGAAGGGGCTGAAGCCGTTTACCCCGGTCTACACCAAAGATGATGCCGCCCAGACGCTGGCGATCCAGTCCGGGCGTGCCGACGCCTTCTTTGGCCCGAACGTGATCGGCGCCTGGAAGGCTGCGCTGACCGGGAAAACCAAACTGGTGGGCAGCGTGGATGGCGGCTGGCCGAAAGCGGCGCACATTGCCGTCACGCTGAAAAAAGGCAGCGGATTGGTTGAACCGGTGCAGACCGCGTTAAACGGCGCCATTCAGAACGGTGACTATGCCAAAGTGCTTACCCGCTGGGGCGAAGGCGTGGAGAGCATCCCGCAATCAGAAATTAACCCGGCCGGGCTGGGCGATTAACAGGAGGCAATATGAGTGCAGCATTCCGCGATATCTCACCCGAAGCGCCTGAACTCCAGCCGATTATCAACGGCCTGTTCGCCGAATACGCGTCGCGCTACGGCGACTATTTTTCCCGCGATGCGGAAGTCGAACTGACCGAATGGTATCTGGCGCCGCAGGGGCTGTTTATCGTGCTGGAGCGGGAGGGGGAAATTATCGCCACCGGCGCCTATAAGCCGAAGGACAGCCACACGGCGGAAATTAAACGTATCTGGACCCATCCGGCCCTGCGCCAGCAGGGACTGGCGGCGAAAGTGGTACAGGAGCTGGAGCGGCGGGCGGTTTTGGCAGGCTACAGCCATATCTACCTGACCACCGGCTTTCGCCAGCCGGAAGCGGTCAGGCTCTATCTGAGCCAGGGCTACGACGCGCAGTTTGACCTGGCTCGCAACCCGGAAGAGTACAGCCAGCCGCCATTTGACGGCCGGCTACGGTTCACCAAAGCGCTGGCGGTAAGCGCCCTAAGCCACAGCGCCTGAGGAGAGAACATGAACAGATCGGAAACGATTAAAGTGGTCCCGGCACGCTACCCGCTGCGCGCCGTCGGCGCAGTGGTGGCGCTGTTGGTGCTGGCGGCCGTCGTGCAGTCGGTGGCCTTTAACCCGCGCTGGGAGTGGGCGGTCTTCGCCCGCTGGTTCTTTGACCCGGTCATTCTTGAAGGGCTGGGACAAACGCTGCTGCTGACGCTGCTGGGTACGGTACTGAGCGTGATTTTTGGCGGCCTGCTGGCGCTGGCCAGACTCTCTTCCTCATGGCTGCTGAGCAGCCTGGCCTGGGGCTATATCTGGCTGTTTCGCTCGCTGCCGCTGATTGTGGTGTTGATAATCCTCTACAACTTCTCTTATCTCTATGACACGCTATCGCTCGGTATTCCGTTTACCGGGATCAGCTGGGGGAGTTATCAGACCATCAACGTGCTGGGGCAGTTTTCCACGGCGGTTGTGGGGCTGACGCTGGTGCAGAGCGCCTATACTGCGGAGATCATTCGCGGCGGCTTCCTCGGCGTTGACCACGGTCAGTATGAGGCGGCCGCGGCGCTGGGGCTGCCGGCGTGGCGGCGTACGCTGCGGATTATTCTGCCTCAGGCGCTGCGCACGATTTTGCCTTCTGGTTTTAATGAAATTATCAGCCTCGCCAAAGGGACGGCGATGGTTTATGTGCTGGCGATGCCCGAGCTGTTTTACACCATCCAGATGATTTACAACCGTACCCAGGAAGTGATTCCGCTGCTGATGGTGGGCGCCGTCTGGTATCTGGCGATCACCAGCGTCCTGTCGCTGATTCAATATCTGGTGGAACGCGCCCTCGCGCGCAGCGAACGCCGTTCGGCGGTCAACTCGCCGCGCCGCGCGCGCGCCGATGACTCCGCACGTCAGCCGCAGAAACCGCAGGAGGCCATTCATGCCCAACTCTCATAACGGTCATATCTCGATTACCGGCGTCAGTAAGTATTTCGGCCGCCATAAAGCGCTGGATGATGTCTCGCTGGAAATTCCGCCCGGCACGGTGACGGTGATCCTCGGGCCATCCGGTTCGGGGAAATCAACCCTGCTGCGCGCCATAAACCATCTTGAGCGAGTGGATGAAGGGTTTATTCAGATTGATGGCGACTACATTGGCTATCGGCGCCAGGGCGATAAGCTCTATGAGCTGAAGGAGAGAGAGATTCTGCGCCAGCGCGTTAACGTGGGCTACGTGTTTCAGAACTTCAACCTGTTCCCGCATCTGACGGTGCTGGAAAACCTGATTGAAGCACCGATCGCCCACAAGCAGGTCAGCCGTAAGGAAGCGGTCGAACGCGCCTATGAGCTGCTGGATGTGGTGGGGCTGCGCCACAAGGCCGATGCCTGGTCGCGCCATCTCTCCGGCGGCCAGCAGCAGCGGATTGCCATCGCCAGGGCGCTGGCCCTCAAGCCGCGAGTGCTGCTGTTCGATGAACCGACGTCGGCGCTGGACCCGGAGCTGGTGGGCGAAGTGCTCGATGTGATTAAGAAGCTGGCCCGCTCCGGTACCACGCTGGTGGTGGTGACGCATGAGATAGGGTTTGCCCGCGAAGTGGCCGATCAGGTGGTGTTTATGGTCGAGGGGAAAATTATTGAGCAGGGCAGCAGCGACGCGGTGCTTAATCATCCGCAGCATCAGCGTACGCGGCAATTTTTATCAAAGGTGCTGGCATGAGAAAAAGGATAGTTGCCCTGGCGCTGGGCACGCTCTCGGCGGGGGCGCAGGCGGAAATTGATCTCCGGGCGAACGAACAGCCGCTGCCGGTAACGGTGGACAACGCCGCGATCGCCAGGATCCCGGCCAGCTATCGCTTTGTTGAACCCGGTACGCTGACGGTGGCGATTTCAGCGCTTAATTCACCGCCGCTGGCGCTGCTGGCCAGCGACAACCGGACGCGCATCGGCAGCGACCCGGATATTGCCCGTCTACTGGCCGGCAGTTTAGGCCTCAAGCTGAAACTGGTGCCGACGGCCTGGGAAGACTGGCCGCTGGGGATCACCTCCGGGCGTTACGACGTGGCGCTGGTCAATATCGCGGTCACCGAACAGCGTAAGGAGAAATTCGATTTCGCCACCTATCGCGTCGATTCGCTGGCATTTTCGGTTAAATCCACCAGCGCCATTGAGAAAATCAGCGGCGCGGCGGATCTCTCCGGGCGGAAGGTTATCGTCGGATCCGGCACCAATCAGGAGCGTATTTTGCTCGGCTGGAACGGGGAGAATAAAGCGGCGGGGCGCCAGCTGGCCTTGCCGATCTATTTAACCGACGACGCCTCCGGCAATCTGTACATCCAGTCCGGGCGCGCCGATGTCTTCTTTGGCCCCCAGTCGGTGGCGGCCTACAAAGCGGCGCTGACCGGGACCACCAAAGTTGTCGGGCTGGGGCCGAAAAAAGCCTGGGTCGCCACCACCACCAAAAAGGGCAATGGCCTGGTGTTTGCGTTGCAGGCGGCGCTCGATGGCGCCATTGCGCGCGGCGAATACCAGCAGGTGCTGGCACGCTGGGGAGAGCAGGGCGAGGCGGTAGCACAGTCTCAGGTGAATCCCTCGGGGATCACCTACTAAAAAACCGCTGTTTCGCCGGAGTGTAGGGCGAAACAGCGGGGGCGAATCTTCGCCAGCGGTATTAAATCAGGCGGCGCGCGGTGTGAGCGTAATGCGATCCAGCGGGCCGACGATAAACAGATACGAGAGCAGACCTATTATTCCCATCGAACCGACATACAAAATGGCGTAATCAAATGAGTGGGTGTTGGCAATGATGACGCCAATCACCAGCGGGGTGATAATACTTGCCAGGTTGCCGCACATATTGAAGACGCCGCCAGCAATGCCGAGCATCTCTTTCGGCGATGTGTCGCTGAGGATACACCAGCCAAGGTTGCCAAAGCCTTTCGCGAAAAAGGCCAGACTCATGGCGGCAATCACCACCACTTCCGAACCGGTATAATTGGCGACAACAATGACGCAGGAAAGCAGCATTCCGCAGATCACCGGCAGCTTGCGGGCGGTAGTCAGGCTATAGCCCTGCCTGAGTAACCAGTCGGAGAAGACGCCGCCGAGCAGGCCGCCGATAAACCCGGCAATCGCCGGGATACTGGCGACGAAGCCAACCTTCAGAATCGACATGCCTTTGGCCTGATAAAGATAGGTGGGAAACCAGGTGAGGAAGAACCAGGTGATCGAGGTTACGCAAAACTGGCCAATATAGACCCCGATCATCATCCGGTTCACGCAGACGCTTTTGACCTGCGCGAGCGTAAGCTTCGACTGCGTTTTTCGGCTGCCCAGTTCCGGTTCACCGCCGCCGTCGCGAATATAATCAAGTTCCTGTTGATTAATTGCCGGATGGTGCAGAGGATCTTTGACTTTGATCAGCCAGAATATCCCCAGCACGACCCCAATGGCGCCAATATAATAAAAGACATAGTGCCAGCTGAGGTTATGCAAAATAATCGTCATCAATGGCGTAACAATACCCAATGAAATATATTGCGCGGCCTGATAAACCGAGGTGACGAAGCCACGTTCTTTATTCGGGAACCACTGGACGCTGAGGCGACTGTTGGCCGGGAACGCCGGTGCTTCAATCGCTCCCATCATCAAGCGCAGGATAATCAGCACGATAAGCGGGCTGGCATACAGATAGATGGTGCCCTGCAGCATGGTCACCAGCGACCAGCCAATTAGCGCGCAGCCGTAGACCAGTCGTGAACCGTATTTATCCAGCAGCCAGCCGCCGGGTATTTGCATCACCACATACGAGATGCCGAAAACCGAAAAAGCCAACCCCATGGCTTCCGGATCAAAACCTAACTCTTTACTCATCATCGGGGCAACGACGGATAACGTCGCGCGATCGGCATAATTAAATACGGTAGCCAAAAAAAGAAATAATAAAATACCATAGCGCACATTGCTGCGCTTTGCGGTGGTGGTCATGAGTCAACTCCTTTGCAGGGTTGTTGATGTAAATACTGTCTGTCAGGAGCACGAGATAAAGACCAGGCGCTCCCGCTTGTCGTTATCAGCAAATCCGGTGGTATCGTCACCTTTTCCGGCGATGTGATGACGTGACAGCCCGGATAAACCGATTGGTAGCGTCATCCGGGGCGCATTTATCAGGGGCGTTTGCCAAACTCGCAGCTCTGTTGGGTCCAGCGGCGGGCCTGCTCGCTCAGCGTAAAGCCCAGACCGTGGCGTTCAGATACCCACATCCGCCCGTCGCGCAATTCAAGCTGTTCATTAAACAGCGGATTTAACCATTCGAAGTGCTCCAGCCACGGCTCCAGAGGATAGGCGGCGGCCAGATGCAGATGCACCTCCATGGCAAAATGCGGCGCCAGTTTGCGACCATGCTTTGCGGCGAGGTCCATAATTTTGAGGAATGGAGAGATGCCGCCCACACGCGGCGCATCCGGCTGCACAAAGTCGCTGGCGTTACCGAGAATCAGCTGTTCATGCTCGCGAAAGCTGGTCAGCATCTCGCCGGTCGCGATGGGGGTATCCAGCGCAGCGGCAAGCTGGGCATGGCCTTCAACGTCGTAGGCATCGAGGGGCTCTTCAATCCAGACAAGATTAAACGATTCCATTTTCCGTCCCATGCGGATGGCCGTTTCGCGATCCCACTGCTGGTTGGCATCGACCATCAGCGGGAAATCGTCGCCCAACACCTCGCGCACTGCCGTCAGTCGGCGGATATCTTCAGCGGTATCAGGCTGACCGACCTTCAGTTTGATTCCGCCGATGCCGTTTTCCCGCGAAATAGCCACGTTCTTCAACACCTGATCCAGCGGTGTATGCAGGAAACCGCCCGAGGTGTTGTAGCACTGCACGGAATCCCGGTGCGAGCCGAGGAGTTTGGCCAGCGGCAGCGCGGCACGTTTGGCTTTCATATCCCACAGCGCGATATCGATAGGGGAGATGGCCTGCACCGCCATGCCGCTGCGGCCAACGGATGCGCCGGCCCACAGCAGTTTGGTATAGAGCTTATCGATATCGTTCGGGTCTTCGCCGAGCAGGTTATCGGCAATTTCTTTCGCGTGAGCGTAGATCCCCTGGCCGCCCGCGCGTTTCGAGTAGCTAAAACCGACGCCTTCGAAGCCATCGCGGGAGCGAATTTCGGCGATGATAATCGCCACTTCGGTCAGCGGCTTTTGCCGACCGGTCAGCACCTTGGCATCGCTGACCGGCGTGGCCAGCGGTAAAAAGGCCAGCGACAGTTTGACGTGCTTAATGCGATCGCCGGTTTCGGCAGCGGTTTTGACGCCGAGGGTTTTCGCGTAGGTTACGGACTCAGAGTTAGCGCTGAAGGTCATGATTAGTTCCTTAAAGTTAAAAATGTTTGCGCTAACATTTTTAATCCTGATTTTAAATCGCCGCTACGGCGATGGCGTTAATTTGTACAAATGATCACAATTAGCGGTTATTAATGGTAAAATTGTGTATTAGATATCACGATCCAATCAGATTTGTGAAAAAGCACAAACAAAAATGATAGCGATAACATTTTGTTTTTCAGGTAATTGATTCCATTGGGGATATGTCGAAGGAGACTGGCAATTGCGTGGGTCATCATCAATAATGCCCGCAGGAAAACGATTCAATACAGGGGCTTCGTCGTGAAAAGCAGAAAACCGTCGCGTGCACCAACGCTGGATGATGTCGCCCGCAGCGCCGGGTTGTCATCGATGACGGTCAGCCGCGCGCTAAATACCCCGCAGCTGGTGCGGCCGAAAACGGTGGAGAAAGTCATGCAGGCGGTACAGGCTACCGGCTATATCCCCAATGCGCTGGCGGGCGGTCTGGCATCGCGGCGCAGCAAACTGGTGGCCGTCGTCGTACCGCAGATTAACAACAATATGTTCGTCGATACGATTCAGGCTCTCAGCGATACCCTCGCCGCGCGCGGCTATCACATGCTGCTCTGTGTGGCAGGCTATAGCCGTCAGACCGAAGCTGAGCTGGTCGCAACCTTGCTTTCACGGCGCCCGGATGGTGTGGTCCTGACCGGGATTCAGCATACTCCGGCGCTGAAAAAAACGATCCTTAACGCCGCCACGCCGGTAGTAGAAATCTGGGATCTGACCCCTACGCCGCTGGATATGCTGGTGGGCTTTTCTCACGAGAAGGTGGGTGAAACTATTGGTGAATTTCTGTGGCAAAAAGGCTACCGCCGCCCGGGATTACTGTGGGCAGGAGATTCCCGCGCAGCGCTGCGTAAGCAGGGGTTGTGCGCTGTATTGAGCAAAAACGGTCTGCCGGCGGTGCCTCAGGTTGAAGTGCCGCTGCCGGCATCTCTGGCGTTGGGGCGCAGTGGACTGGCGCAGTTACTGGATTCCGGCGAGTTTGATGTCATCGTTTGTAGCTCCGATACGCTTGCGCAAGGGGCGATTATGGAAGCTGAAAGTCGCGGTCTGCGCGTTCCTGAGGATTTGGCGGTGATTGGTTTCGGCGATCTTGATTTCGCCGGCAGCAATCGTCCGGCGTTAACGACCGTCAGCGTCGATCGCCACGCCATCGGCGAACAGGCGGCGACGCTGCTGGCCGATAGGATAGAAGGCCATGGTGAAGGCGGTGTGATTATTGATATCGGCTTTCACCTGGTGGCGCGCGAATCGGCGTAGCGACAGCGCGCCGAAGGGAACAAGCGCAGCGCCCGGTACCGCCAGCATGTCAGTCCGATTTTGTGCCTAAACTTAAGCTTTATCGTGGAGGCCGATGATGATGACCGTCTATGGCGTACCCGGCTGGGGATCGGCGATTAGTGAGCTGATGCTGACCCTGGCCAACATTCCTTACCATTTCGTTAACGTGGCAGGCTTCGACCAGCCGGGCACGCAGCGCGACAGCCTGATGCAGATAAATCCGTTGTGTCAGGTGCCGACCCTGCGGCTGGACGATGGCAGCGTGATGACCGAATCCGCCGCGATTGCCCTGATGATCCTCGATAGCCGTCCGGATCTGGCACCGGCGCAGGGCACACCGCAGCGCCAGCAGTTTCAGCGTCTGTTGATCTGGCTGGTGGCCAATGTCTACCCTACGTTCACCTATGCCGATTATCCGCAGCGCTGGACCGCCGATGCGCCTGAACAGCTGCGGGAGAACTGCATCCGCTATCGCCAATCGCTGTATCTGTGGCTGGAACAGCAGCTGACGGCGGCGCCTTATGCGTTGGGGGCCGACATGTCGCTGCTCGACTGCTATATCGCGGCGATGTGCAGCTGGGGGCCGCGGCGGGCGTGGTTTATGACGCACACGCCAAAGTTTGTCGCCGTGGCGGACAAAGTGTACCAGCGGCCGGAGCTACAGCAGGTTCTGCGTGACAACGAGTTGATTTAAAGCACAAAAGGCGAACCGACTGACCACCGCTATGCTAGTTTATCGATCTGACAATAAGGAGCCTGCTATGCCACATGTTGATATTAAATGTTTTCCCCGCGAACTGACCGATGAACAAAAAAGCGCCCTGGCCGCCGACATTACCGAGGTGCTGATCCGCCATCTGAACAGTAAAGACGGGGCGGTGAGCGTCGCCCTCAATCAGGTAGCGCAAAGCGACTGGCAAAAAGTCTGGGATAGCGAAATCGCCCCGCAGATGGAGAGGCTGATTAAGAAGCCGGGTTACAGCATGTAGTCGCGAACCTTTTCCGGACAGATGCTGTCGCCCCTGTCCGGGAAAGCTGCCCTCAGGCCGCTGCCAGGCCCGTCGCCGTGGCGGTCTGTTGTCACGGAGTACGGTTTTAAAAGGGGCGGATGTTGTCGCCCGGGTGTTGCTGTGCAGGGTCCGGGCGACCTGTTTTTTGCAGACCATCATCCCCAGAAGCGACCACGGTTTTGCCGATTAGAACCAAATCTCCGACTGGATGCCGAAGTTCCAGTTACCCCCGGCGGTAAAGCCTTTGCTACCAAAATCATCATTGATGGCGTAGTGATCCAGCGCTTTGTCCCAGTTCATCCACGTCACGAAGAACCGAATTTCCGGGCGAGCCTTGATATCAAACACATCGCCGACCTTAAATGTCGGCGCAAAGGTCAGTTTATAGAAATCACCGCTCACCGCCTGATACTGGTACAGATGGTCGTTATAACGGTAGCTGCGCCCGTTTGGGTTCAGGTCCATATACTGCCATGACGCTTCATACAGCAGAGCGAAATTACGGGTCAGCGCCTGCGAGACGCGCAGGTTGAAGGTCGCCCAGTCGTAGCGGTCGCCGTCGCGGTAGCGGTTTTCACTATGCTGGGCAATCACCGATGGCGCCAGCTGCCAGTTTTTCCCCAGCGGTAAAATGCCGTACGAGGCAAAACGTAACGATTTGGCATTCTCGGTGAGGTCGCCATCGCTACCGGGCTGCCGCGCCTCGGCGCCCAGTCCGCTGCCGTACTGCAGAGCACTTTCCGATACTCCCGGTGCCAGACCGTAGAACCGCTCTTTGTCGTGATACGCGAGCATCGCGTAATAGCCATTTTTCGCCGTATTGTCGCTGCGCAGAGCGTAGCTGCCGGTGGTGGAGGTATTATCTTTCAGCGAATCATTGCCCTGAGCGGTCATCGCGGTGGTCATCAGCTGCCATTTTTGCCAGAAGTGGTTTGCCGTGAACATCAGGTTCTGAATGTCGTTATCTGTGTAGTTATCGCTTCCCAGGTCGCCAAAATTACGCGCATAGAGCGAATAATCGCCGCGCAGGCTGTTGCCCCAGTTGACGTCGTAGATCCCGCCGCCGGTGCCGCCAAGGAACATGATATCGCTGTCGGTAAAGTGGATATCAAAGTTATCGCGGTCAAAGCGTTTACCCGCCCAGATCGACGCGTTCTTAAACGGTCCGGAGAAGTCGGCGAAGTTTCCCATCTCGACGTACAGCTGGCGCACGTTCAGATGATGGCTGTCGTTATCCTGTACCCACGGGTCCGGGTTGGTCGCACCATCGGCCAGCATCGTTTTGAAGCGTGCCCACGACCCGTCGCTGAAGGTCATCTTCTTGCCAAAGCTTAGCTCGACGTAGTTATCCTTTTCATTGCCAAGACGGCCAACGTGGGCATCACCGTTGAGCGAACTGGCCGGAGAGATACCCGGGCCACCGCGTGCGCCTTTGCCGTGGCTGTCAACCAGCATCCCGGCGCGGGCATAGGCATTGAACTCAAACCCGTCGCTTAGGCTGCTCTTCGCCAGCTGCTTGTCGGTCGCCTGCTGTTTTTGTTCGGCCACCGCGGTTCTTTGGCTCAGGGTCTGTATCTGTTTTTCCGCTGCCGCCGCACGTTGCTCGGCGGCGGTGGTCCGTTGTTCCGCCTGTTGCACCCGGCGGTTTGCTTCTCCCGCCTCACGTTCGGCATGGTTCAGGCGAGCCTCCAGCTGCGCCAGCCTTTGTTCGACAGAAAGCGGCGTGGCATCGGCGGCGAAGGCCGAAAAAAGGGCGCAGCAAACCGCTGCGCTTATCACAGAGATGCGCATATCAATCCTTATTTATTCCAGAGGTAGAACGGTGCAGGGGCGCCTTAGATGGCGTGTTTTTCTCCTGAAGCCACCGACGGGTCGGGCGGCGCGCGGCGGCCTGCATTGAGGTCGGCGCGAATCTGTTCGTAATGATCGTCAAGGCGATAGAAGCGCCCGATCCACAGCATTGAGGCAACGATCAGCAGCGCCGGGATGTAGAGATAACAGGCTTTAATCGCCAACATTGCGCTGTCGCTTTGTACCTGGTTAGCGATATAGCCGCCGGAAGAGAGCAGCACGCCGGTGATCGCACCCGCGCCGGCCATCGCCACTTTCCCCAAAAAACCGTTGATGGAGGTTAAAATCCCCGCCGTATTGATACCGGTTTTCCACACGCCGTAATCCACGGGATCCGCCTGCATGGAGAAGTAAATGGCCGTTCGCTGACCGGCGCCGAGGGACAGTACCACCGCCCCGGCAATCAGCCCCCAGCTGTTAGCGCCGGCCGCCATCATCATGCCCATACCCATGAGGTTAATCACGCTCGCCCACAGATAAACGTGGCGCTTTTTCATCCGGCTGGCGAGCAGCGGAACGGTGAGAGTGCCCAGCAGCGGGACAAACGTGGAGATCCCGGCAACGATCGCCGTCAGATCGTTATTGCCAACGTAGTAGTGGAAGAAATAGACCAGCGCCCCGGTCTGGAAGAAGAACGCGCCCCACATCAGGAAAATGTTCACCGCGAAGACCAACCAGGGACGATTGGCGCGAAGGCTGACCCACGCACGTTTTAAGGTCATCCGTTCTTCGGTGATGCGGATGTTCTCTTTGACGTTACGGAAGCTCACCAGCAGGAAGAAGGTGGCAATCACGCCGAAAACCACCGCGGTATAGAAGAAACCATCGGCCTGGCTACCGTTGCCCAGCGCCCCGACCAGCGGTAGGGTAGCGACCGCGACAATCGTTGCCCCAAGTGAGCCCAGCAGAATACGCACCGCCGATAGTGTGGTGCGCTCCCGCGAGTCGTTGGTCAGAAACGGTAGCATCGCGCAAAATGGAATATTGACCAGGGTGTAGAGAAACGACAGACACAGGTAGGTCACAAAGGCGTAGAGCAGCTTACCGGTGGTGCCAAAATCGGGCACGTAGAAGGCCAGAATACAGAGCACACCGAAGGGTACTGCGCCAATCAGCAGGTACGGACGGCAGCGCCCCCAGCGGGTGGCGGTATTATCGATCACCAGCCCCATCAGTACGTCAGCGACGCCATCAACCAGACGGGTGACGAGGAACATCAGGCCGACATAGTAGGCGGGAAGGCCCATCACATCGGTATAAAAGAACATCAGATATAAAGAGATCATCTGCCACACGAGGTTGCAGGAGAGGTCGGCGATGCCATAGCCAATGCGCTGCCGCCATCGGGTAAAGAATGTTTCTGCCATAAAATGCACTCGCTTATTGTTGTTGTTAAAGTCCGTACTGGCGAATAAACCAGGCCGGGGTACAGCTCCACGCATGGCAATAGCTGTTGATCAGTTTGCTGCCATAAGGGGAAAACTCAGGATCCGCCGGGTCAAAAATTTCCCAGAAGGTATCGGCGCCGTAGTTGATCATCGCGCCCCAGTAGGCCTTGATTTCGGCAATGGCTTCTTCACGGAGCCCGCACTGCAGCAGGGCGGCGATATAGTGATGGCGCAAATAGGGGGTATTCATGGCGATGGCCGGCGGATGGCGTCGCAGGTTATGCATGATCTCCCGACGCTGCCCGGCGCTACCGACTTCCGCCAACACCAGCCAGATCTGCGAGGCCCAGGAGACCTGGCGCTGTGCGCCGCTGACGTAAAATCCCTGCTTCTCATCCCACAGTCTCTCCTGTACCGCTGCGCAGAGCTGCTGCAAACGGGCGCGGTAGTCCGGCACTCGCTCAGGCTCAAAGCGCTCGGCCAGCCGGATGGCGCGGCGCAGGCAATAGATCAGCACGCCCTGAGCCGCGGCTTGTTTATTCAATGATGCCTGCCAGTCGATAAAGACCCACCAGTCATCGCTGTCGCGCACCAGGCCAGACGCTTCGCAGCGGGCCAGGGCGAGGTCGATTTGTCGACGCGCCGTCGGCCAGAGTTCGCGAGCGGTTTTGTCATCTTCGGTACTGTGCAGATAGTTATAGAGAATGTCGGCAAAAAAGAGAGAGTAATCAAAGAGAAAGGTATCATCAGCCAGCACGTCCGGCTGGACGAAAACGTTGGCTGACACCATCCCGTCTTCCCGGGTATGACCGGCAAACAGGTACAGACAGCGGCGGACCAGATCGTGGTGCGCGAAGGTGACATCATTGACCAACGCCTGCAGGCGTAAATCCCCGAGCCACAGGCGGCGGTCACGTTTCGGACCATCTTCAAACACCTCCTGCATACAGTTCTTCAGGGTCAGGACGGCAACCCGGTCAATAGCCTGAAGCTGCGGATCGGTGGTCACCGCCGGTGGGCAGGTTTGCGTTGCTGACGTCACGGCATTGACCTGGATCTGGTTGAGACGCAGGCGGAATTTCTCCGACACCGCCTTAACCTCCACTTTCAGGTAGCGAAAGCAGTAGCGGCGTGGCAGGTCGACGGCGGCGGGCAACACGTCAAGCCACAGGTCCTGCTGCTGCAACCAGCTGCTGCTGAGCCAGCCCTGATAATCGCTGAAGGGTTCGCACACTTCGCAGAGGGTTTCGCCGAAGGTCAATTGCAAATGGGCCGGGGCGTCGGGGGGGCTGCCGGCGCTCAGACAGGTGAAGTGCAGATAGCCGACGATGTGGCTGCCGAAATCGATGATCGCACTGTCACCGCTGGTCAGTTCACGCCGGGAAAAGTCCGCTAAGGTGCCTACTTCATCCCCGCGCCAGCCGAACAGGGCCTCGGGGTCGGCATGGGCTTGTATCACCGCCATCGGCTGGCGCGACTGGCTGTGCAGTACAGGTCTGAGCGCTTCGGCGGTACGTAAAAAATGCGGGTGGCGGGTCATCGCGACCTGCGCGTTGCGTTGAATGGCCTGTGACATACTGCGTCCTCTGAATTGATTTTCACGCAGCATAAGATGTCGACGCCCGCCACAACCACTCTGGCAATGCCAATCCCGTTGTGAAAATGGCACTGATAGTGGGGTGGGCCGGTTGACGATCACAATTCTATAAATCTTGTTCGTGGCAGTCAGTAAAATGCATTATCGTGCCACTGCCCGAATGCCGTTTTGGATATTGTTAACGATGATATTAACCGTTGAGTATTATTTCGCCGATCCGCAGGATAAGCTAGGGATGTACGCTAGCGATCCGGAAGATAACAGTCATGAACACAGTCACGAGTTTGCTGAACTGGTGATAGTGGACGAGGGGCACGGCTTACATATTATTAACGGCCGGCCATTATATATTCAGCAGGGCGACGTTTTTTATGTTCAGCCTGGGGATGTACATTATTATGATGAGCTTGGAACACTGAAATTAATTAATGTATTGATTAACCCCGAGGTTGAATTTCATTATTTACAGCATCTCGATTCGCTATTGCAGACCTTCTCTTCCCGGCAGGCCTCCTGCTACGGCTGGCTGGCGCCAGATGCCCGCCATATCTGCAAGGAACTGGTGGGGAAAATATTTTCAGCGGATGGCCAGCGGGGGGAAAACAGGGCGCTGCGGGAAGCCGCTTTTTTCCAGCTGGTCACGACCATAATGTATGCGGAAACCGAAGCGGAATACAGCAATACCAAATATAAACTGCATAAGCTGCTGACCTGGTTACAGGAGCACTGTTTTGAAGACCATAACTGGCAACAGCTGGCCGAAAAATTTCATCTGACGTCACGTACTGCTTTTCGCCATATAAAAGAAGCCACCGGGATGACGCCGGATAATTATTTAAAACGCCTGCGTTTAGTCTCAGCGCGAGTAAAGCTCCGGGAAACGGATATGACGATTACCGATGTGGCTTATTTGTGTGGATTTGCCAACAGTAACCACTTCACGACCCTGTACAAAAAGGTTTTTGGGGTGACCCCCAGCGAAGACAGGCGTCGTTTGCTGCGCTGAGGGAGCCACTATTTCAAGGCGACATTTTGTGCCTTCGCCCACTTGCGCAGGCGGGCGCTGGCGTTGGCATAAGGCGACGAGGTGTTGAGTGAAATCATCCGCCCAAGAGTCCATTTCCCATACCACGGCCGACCGTAAAGCGAATCATTGTCCTGGGCTTCGATGCAGGCGATAAGCCGCCGTTTAGCCTGATGCAGAGAATCGAGCAGAGCCGGGTAGTCCTGCGCGGGGTAATCGAGGTAGAACTTTTGCGCCAGCAGCCCAAGCTGGTTCCATTGAAAACCGGTTTCCGGGAAGTCGATGGGCTGCTGCGCTTCATCGCGAGCCAGCCATTTGAGAACCAGTTCATTCCATCCCAGCAGATAACAGACCAGATCGCGAACGCTCATTTCGGTGTTCTGTGCATGACCAGGAAGGGTCTTTTGCTCCGTCATCTCCGGGGGAATATGCGTCAAATAGCCGGCTAGTTTAGCGTAGTTTTTATTGATGGCTTGCAGGAGTTGCGCCTGGGTTTGCGGTACGCTCATAGCGAGTTCCTTTCGGTGGGATGAGTTGGTTATACGGTATGTTTGCGCAGAACGACGCAGGGGGCGACCGTGCTCAACAATCGGCGCCGTTTGTCGCCCGGGCAGGGCGCCTGCGTCGCTCATAAGATTAAATTTCGCCTCGCGCGCTGGCAAATGCGCAAGGTGGCGGGAGAAGGATTGTCTGCCAGCCATTGCGCGCAGAGAGATTGTACCCACTCCGCTCTCTCTTTACCCGCGTCATTCAGCCAGTTGGCCACAGAATCCTGGACATATCTCGACGGATCAGCACGCAGTGGGGAAAGTATTGCCAGCGCCCGCTGGGGCTGTTGTTTCAGCTCAACGATATGCGCGCACCAGACGCCGCGCGGGCGCAGGGACTCGCAGGCAAAACGGCGAATGTACTGCGATGCGCAACAGGTCCAGGGGGTGAGCAGGGCGATAGTAAGATCCAGATCGTGCGCCAGATGCGGACGCAGCGCCAGCCACGCCCATTCGCGAACACCAAAATGACTATCGTTGGCCAGGGGATAGATAGCGTGTAAGCGCGCCTCGAGCGTTAAATCCGGCGCGGCGCCGAGCATAAAACAGGCCCAGCCGCGCACCGTATCCGACGAATGAGCCGCACAGCGGTCGAATCCACTCTCCCCGAGTTCGCTCAGCAGCAGACGAGCCATACCCGCCATTCGTTTAACAATACCCTGCGCAGCCAATTCCTCTGCGGCCTGGTGGGAAACCGGCGACAGTTCTGGAAAGACTGAGCGCAGCAGAACGGCCTGATCGATGGCCAGGATTTCCGTCAGGTTGGCGCCTGGCAACTCTCCCCGCGAAAGCCGGTGCAAAATGTCGTCAGGGATATCCGCGACGCGGGTTGCGCCTTTACGTTGTTGTTCAACCGGCATGGGTATCTCCTTTTCCCGCCAGGGCACCGGCGGCAACTTTCGCCAGCAGTTCAGATAGCTGGGTGCGTTCTTGCGCCGAGAGAGGGCTGAACAAACTGGCTATCCAGCGGCTATGTTGGGCAAAAACGCGGGCGATAAGTTGCTTACCCTCAGAGGTTAATGCAATACGCATGGCTCGGCCATCAAGGGGGTCAGCGTGGCGTTCAATCAGCCGGTCGCGTTCGAGACCGTTAAGTAATCCGGTAATGGTTGCCCGGGTGACGCCGGCTTTTTCCGCCAGTACGTTGGGGGCCAGACCGTCAGGCGCGCCATCGAGTAAAAACAACAGTACGAAGCGCCCCTCGGATAATCCCCATGGCGCCAGTAGCATCGCGCAATCGCGATCAATCGCAGCGGCCAGTGAGAGGGTCTGAAAACAGAGACGGATCCTATCGACACCGGCAAGCTGAAGACGCCGGGCCTCCTGCAATAGCGAAAGATATTTCTGTTCAAGCTCCATAGCGGCCTCTGAAACATAGTATGGTGCCTAACTATATGGGTGGGTTCACAGACAATCAAATGTAAACGCGCGTTTTGTGAACATCAGCGTAAAACGTAGAGAGTGATGGCAAACCTGCCGCGAGAGCGTGCCGACATTTTGCCGGGTGGCGGCTGACGCCTTACCCGGCCTACAGGTAGTTGCGGATGTGATAGCGAAAGGCCCAGACTGGCGAGGGAGTTGATGTCATGCGCCGATCGTGTAGGCCTGTGTAAGCGAAGCGCCGCCGGGCAATGCCCTGAAGCGCACTATGCAGTCAGCAAGCCTGCAGGTAAATACAGGTGGTTGTGGATGTGATAGCGAAAGGCCCTCCTGGCGAGGGAGTTGATGTCATGCGCCGATCGTGTAGGCCTGTGTAAGCGAAGCGCCGCCGGGTAATGCCCTGAAACGCATATGCAGTCAGCAAGTCAGGCAGGTCGGTAAATCCTGCCTGTGTCGACGAATGGGGTTTATTCTTCCGGGGTATTGGCCCGCACATGTCGGCCGCTGGCGACAAAGTTGCCGGTGCCGAGATGATGCAGCGTATTGATCTTATCGTCGTCGAATTGCCAGCGTCCGGTGACGAAAGCGCGCTCATCGGCGGCGGCGGAAACCACCTCGCCAAACAGCGTATCGTACTGCTCCTGCGCTGCCGTTGGCGGCAGCAGTCGGCACTCCATCCACGCCAGACACTTCTCTTCAATCAGCGGTAATCCCAGTTCCGGCCCCTGCACAACGGGAATGCCGTAAGCGTTAAATTTATCCTCATCGCGTCCGCTGATGCTGCCGACCGCGTAGGTCCAGCTGGCAGCTTCTACGCCGGGAACCACGATGCCGAAGGTCCCGTTGCGCTCAATGATCTCCCTTGTCCAGGCACTTTTATCCACCACGATGGCGAGCCGGGGCGGGGCAAACTCCACCGGCATCGACCACGCAGCGGCCATGACGTTACGGCGCTGAGATGCGGCATCGTAACTGGTTATCAGAATGGTCGGGCCATGATTGAGCAGACGACTGGCGTACTGGAGTTCCACGTGGCGAAAACGGCTCATAAGCGTTCCTTGGTAAATGGGTCTGGTGCCAGACAACACGTTAATCCGCAATGAAATTGTAATCAATACGTCATACAGGCTGCCTATAGTCGGCACCACTAAATCCCAAAGAGGATAACAATATGTTAGCTCTCCTGTCTTTATCACAGGTGAGTGCGGCCCGTCGGCTGTTGACGGCGGGCGGAGCAACGCTTTCCCGGCGGGGAGGGCGATAATGCGTGCGCTTACCGGCATCAAACTCGACGGCGTTTCGTTCGCCTTCGGCACTCATACTGTACTGAATCAAATAGACCTGCATATCGATGCTGGCAGCATCGTGGCGCTGCTGGGGCCATCGGGCTGCGGCAAAAGTACCCTGTTGCGTCTGCTGGCGGGTCTCAGCGTCCCGGCAGCAGGCGAGATACGCTTTGGCGATCGTCTGGTGGCGAAACCCGGCTGGGGGATGGCGCCGGAGCAGCGCGACATCGGCATGGTTTTTCAGGACTACGCCCTGTGGCCGCATATGACGGCGGCGCAGAATATCGCCTTTCCTCTGCGTATGCGCGGCGTAGCGCGCGCTGCACGACAACAGCGGGTGAATGACGCGCTGGCGATGGTTGGCCTCAACGGTTTTGCCGATAGGAAGCCCTCCGGCCTTTCCGGCGGTCAGCAGCAGCGCGTCGCGTTGGCTCGCGCCATTGTTGCCGAACCGCGCGTGCTGTTGTTTGACGAACCGCTCTCCAACCTCGATAGCGAATTGCGCGAATCGCTGTGCGTTGAGATGAGCCGTCTGCTGCGTCAGCTGGGGATCACCGCGGTGTATGTGACTCACGACCGCCGCGAAGCCGAGCTGTTGGCCGACCGAATTGTTCATTTATCTGCCGGCACTGTTGCCGCCGTTCGCACCATCACTTCATCCTCCGGGGAACTCGCATGAAAACCGTTATGACCGTTAAGAAAGGAGCTGTGCTCGCGATGTTGTTGTCTGCCACCATGATGTCCAGCGCCCACGCGCTGACCGTATATACCGCCGGGCCGGGTTCGCTGGCGAAAAGTCTCGCCAGCGGCTATGAAAAGAAAACCGGGGTGAAGGTCAATATTTTCCAGGCCACAACCGGTAAGGTGATGGCGCGTCTCGACGCGGAGCAGGCCAATCCGCAGGCGGATGTGCTGATCTCCGCCTCCTGGGATACCGCGGAAGATTTGCATCAACGCGGCTGGCTGCTGCCGTACCAAAGCGCCAATGCCGATAAGGTCCCGGCGAACCTGAAATCTGCGGATTATGTTGCGCAGGGGATATCCGCACTGGGGATCGTCTGGAACAGCAAAAGCGGAACCCCGGAGCCGAAAGAGTGGCGCGACCTGACCGAAGCGGCGTTTAAAGATAAGGTCACCACGCCAGATCCGGCGCTCTCCGGCGCATCGCTGGATTTGCTGATCGGGTTACAAAATGGCATGGGCGACAAGGCCTGGGCATTGTTCGACGATCTGAAAAAGAACGGTATGGTGGTCAGCGGGCCGAACGCTCAGGCGGTGACACCGGTGATGCAGGGGGCGAAAGCGGCGGTGTTCGGCGCGGTGGACTATGTCTCTTACGGTAATATCGACCAGGGGGAGTCCCTGAAGGTGATTTTCCCCGCCAGCGGTACGGTGATTGCCCCGCGGCCGATGATGATCCTCAAAACCACGGCGCATGCTGACGATGCCAAAGCCTTCGTCGACTATGTCCTGTCGCCGGAAGGCCAGGCGCTGGTCGCCGGCGCGTGGCTGATGCCCGCCCGTAGCGATATTCCGGCTAAACGTCCGCTGCTTAATGAACTGAAAATTCTGCCGACCACCGGCGATGGCAGCAGCGAACGCAGCGCGGTGCTTTCCCGCTTTAATACGCTTTTCGCCCAGTAAACCAACTTTTCCCGGGTTGCGAAAGTTTGCTCGGGCACATTTCCCGAAGGCGGCGCTGGCGCGCCTGTCCGGGCTACTGGACCGCAGACGGCTGTGAACCTGTAGCCCGGCTAAGCGCAGCGCGAGCCGGGTAAGATCGTATCCAGGACTCTACCGTGAAAGAGAAACTGATTTCCAGCGTCACCCTGACGGTGCTACTGGTGCTGGTGGCGTTACCGCTTTTATTCATCGTCTTGCAGGCTATTTTCCCTCATTTTAGCGCCGGTTCCCTGAGCGGGGCGCTGACGGGCGTACCGATGCTGTTAGCCGATCCTCAGCTCCTGCCGATGCTCCGCGGTACCCTGTGGGTGGCCAGCGGCGTCGCGCTGATGAGCGTGGTTATCGGCCTGCCGCTGGGGGTGCTGCGCGGCCTGTTTAATGTTCCGCTGCCGCGCCTGTGGGATCTGCTGTTCCTGATCCCGTTCCTCACGCCGCCGTATATCGCGGCGCTGTCGTGGATGCTGGTGCTGCAAAGCAACGGCTATCTGCAACAGTTAACCGGTTGGGATCTGAACGATCTGCTGTTCAGCCGCGGCGGGATCGTGCTGGTGATGACCTTTAATATCTTCCCGGTGGTCTATTTTGCCGTTTCCCGCAGCCTGCTGGCGAGCGGTCAGCGGCTGGCGATTGTCGCACGTGTTCATGGCGCCAGCGCCTGGCGAGCCTTCTGGCATATTACGCTGCCGATGCTTTCCCCGGCGCTGGCGGCAGGGATGCTGCTGGCGTTTACTCTGGCAATTGAGGAGTTTGGCGTCCCGGCGGCGTTGGGATCGCGGGCCGGACTGGTGATGCTTACCGTCGGTATTGAGAAAAAGCTGGCCGACTGGCCCATCGATCTGCCCGGCGCGTCGCTGCTGTCGCTGCTGCTGATTGGGGTTGCGCTGCTGGCCTGGTGGCTGCAAAAGCGGTTGGTGGGGGATACTGAGGTCACCAGCGTGACCGGTAAGCCGGGGGAAAATAGCGGGGCGGAACTGGGGTGGCTGGCGTTGCCCGCTGTTCTACTGATGCTGGGTATCGGAGGCATCGCGGTGGTGCTGCCGGGGGCGGCAATGGTCCTGACCGGCCTGATGGGGACCTTATCAGGCGGCATTCATGCCGATAATTTTACCTTCCGCCATTTTGCCGCGCTGTTTGCCAGCCAGGGGGATGCGCTGTCGGCTCTGGGCACCAGCCTTTCTCTGGCGCTGGCGTCGGCGCTGATCGTCGGCCTGGTGGGGCTGATTGTCGCGTGGCTGGTGCTGGTGCAGAAAATCAAAGGCCGTGGCATCGTCGATGCGCTATCGCTGATGCCGGCGGCGCTGCCCGGGGTTGTCGTGGGCGTCGGGTTGATTCTGCTGTGGAACCAGCCGTTCTGGCCGGTTTCGCCCTATAACAGCGGATGGATGTTGCTATTGTCATACTGTTGTCTGCTGCTGCCGTGGCCGGTGCGCTATGTTGGCAGCGCCCTGCGCCAGCTGGGGAGTAATCTCGAACCGGCGGCGCGGGTCCACGGCGCATCGCCGCTGCGGGCGCTGCGGCTGATTGTGCTGCCGCTGGTCTTTCCGGCGCTGCTGGCGGCGATGCTGATGGTGTTTGCCGTCGCTTCGCGCGAACTGGTGACGTCGCTGCTGCTGGCGCCGGCGGGGACGCAAACCGTGGCGGTATTTATCTGGCGTCAGTTTGAGCAGGGGTCAATCGGCCAGGGGATGGCCATGGCTTCGCTGACGCTGTTGAGCGGCCTGGCGCTGATGCTCGGCGCGCTGGCCCTGATGCAACGCAGCACGCGCGGTTAATGGTGACCGCACAAAATATGCAATCGGCGGGGAAAACCAGGCTATAAATGTCGGACACCGATTGCTGGAGGCATTGATGAGTCGATTTTTAAGCGCTTATTTTTCTCGTCTGGGCTGGACGGGAACCCCTGATGTATCGCTTAACACCTTGCGCGAACTGCATATTCACCACAATGGCGCGATCCCGTTTGAAAATCTGGATGTCCTGCTGCCCAGAGAGATCCATCTCGACGACCGAACGCTGGAAGAGAAGCTGATTCATGGCCGTCGCGGCGGTTACTGCTTTGAGCAAAATGGGCTGCTGGAGCGGGTACTTCGCGAGCTGGGTTTTCACGTCCGTAGTCTGCTGGGGCGCGTAGTGCTGGCCAATCCGGCGCAGATGCCGCCGCGAACCCATCGTCTGCTGTTGGTCGAGGTCGACGGTGAGCGCTGGATTGCCGATGTCGGCTTCGGCGGCCAGACCCTGACCGCGCCTGTCCGGCTGCTGGCGGATGCGGAACAGTCAACCCCGCACGGTGTCTACCGACTGATTTGCGAAGGGGATGAGTGGACGTTGCAGTACAGCCATCACGGCCACTGGCAGTCGATGTACGTTTTCGACCTCGGGCGCCAGTATGCCGCTGACTATGTCATGGGGAATTTCTGGTCGGCGCACTGGCCGCAGTCGCATTTCCGCCACCATCTGCTGATGTGCCGTCATTTACCGGACGGCGGGAAAATGACTTTAACCAACTTCCACTTCACCCATTGGGATAACGCCCATGTGGTCGAGAAGATTGATTTACCGGATGTTCCGGCGCTGTATGAAGCGCTGCAAACCCGCTTCGGTATTGGCGTCGATGATGCCAGATATGGCTTTACGGAAGGCGAGCTCGCAGCGGTCATGGCGGCGTTTGATACCCACCCGGAGGCGGGGAAGTAAGGGTTACTCCGTCCAGGCAGAGAGGCGGTCGGCCGCGCAGGCGGACCGCCTGTATCGCATCGGTAGACCCGCACGGCCGCCGGGACGACAGTCTGCTTCCGGCCCCTGGCAGGTCTCCGCCTCCGTTATCCTCGCGTGGGGTACCGCGGCGCAGGAATATCCGTTAAGCTGAATATTTTGCCGCTGCCGAACGACCAGTCCTCCGGCCCGGTAAATCCAATGACCACCATGATATTCTGCGGGCCGATCCCCAACGAACGTTCCAGTCTGGCGACTAAATTTTGATAAAAAGCCTGTTTCTGATGAGGGCTGCGCGCTTTGCCAGCCGTTATCTGAAACAGCAGATAATCGTCGCTGCGGCTGCCCTCTGCGCCGCAGAGATAGTCAGGGTCAAACACGCGCTGTTGTGGGCTGTAGCAGTCAAAAAGCTGAAAACAGTCGCCAGCCGGTACCGAAAAATGCTCTTCAAGCGCCTGCTGCAAATCCCTGGAGATTTGAACGTGCCATTTCTCGAAATGCTGCGCAGAAATGGCGATGCGGGTCATGGGCATAAGCGTCCCCTCATTCGGTATCGAGCTGGCTAAACACATTGAGCGCCGAAACCGCCGCTGGCCATCCGGCGTAAAACGACAGGTGGGTAAAAAGCTCCGTGATTTCGCTCTCCGTTACGCCGTTTTTGCGGGCCAATTTCAGGTGCCAGGCAAGCTGTTCAGGGCGATACATGGCGACCAGCGCGCTGAGAGTGATGAGACTTCTGTCGCGCGGTGACAGCGCCGGGCGCTGCCAGATATCGCCAAACAGAACCTCTTCACTCAGTGATGCCAGCTTTGGCGCCAGCGCCGCCAGATTTTCCCGGGTCAGATTAACTTTGTCCATTTGCAACCTCATAGGTGGATGTCACGGAGACGATATCCGGTTATGATGGTTTCGATAATCATATAATTTGTGATCAACAATCCTGAAAAGCGGGATGATTAATGATGACCAGACGACCACTGACCTTTGATGCCGATGCGCTGCGCGCTTTCGTGACCGGCATGGAACTGGGCAGTTTTGCCCTTGCCGCCGAACGCCTGGGGCGTTCAACGTCGGCGATCAGCGCTCAGCTTAAAAAGCTTGAGCAGCAGAGCGGCATGGCGCTGGTACAAAAGGCCGGGCGTCATCTGGCGTTGACGGCGGAAGGGGAGATTATGCTGAGCTACGCGCGGCGAATGCTTAGCCTGAACGACGAAGCCTGGGCTGCGCTTAAGGCCAGAGGAGTGAGCGGCGAGGTTCGCCTCGGACTGCAGGAGGACTTTGGCGAGGTGTTACTGCCGGCGGTCCTCGGGCAGTTTTCCCGCGCCTGTCCCGAAGTGGAGATTGCGGTTACCGTCACGCGCAATGCGCCGCTGCGCGAGGCGATGATGCGCCAGGAGCTCGATCTGGCCCTGAGCTGGGAAGGGCGCGATCAACCGGTTTTTGATCGTCTGCTGGGGAGACTGCCGCTGCAGTGGATCGCGGCGGCGGAGTTCGATCCTGCCCGTTACCTCGACAGAAACCAGCCGCTGCCGCTGCTGGCTTTTGAAGCGCCGTGCGTCATGCGCACCGCCGCCACCGCGGCGTTAGACAACGCCGGAATACCCTGGCGGATTGCCTTTACCAGCCGCAGCCTGAACGGTATCTGGGCCGCCGCATCCGCAGGACTGGGGGTGGCGCTACGCACCACGATTGGCATGCCTGCTTCGCTGCAGGTCGTTGATTGCGCAAAATTGCCCGCGGCGGGTGACATCGGGGTGGGGTTATATGGCGATGAACATCGGCTTACCGGGCCGGCGAAACTGCTGCTGCATACCATTACCGCCTGTTTTGCGCTGCATATACCGCCGACGGATAATTCCGCTGAGCGCTGAACCCGGTCTGTTAAGCTGTTTTTGGCGCCTGGCGGCGTAAATTTGCTATCTGTTTGCAAAAAGATAAACGATGAACATCAGAATTGCACACAGGCACATAAATATAACGCTTGCGGTGTACTCCTTTACCTCCGTCAGATAATCGTCATTAAATTTATTTAACGCGTTAACGGCATCTTTTTCGTTTTCAGCTTCTACCGCAACGTGATGCTTTCTGAACCCCTGTCGTTTCATCTCTTTAATCAAAGAGGATGTCACTGCCTCTTTTGGTACGGCTTTCCCGCCGCGGCTGCTGATAAAAATGACGTATTTACCCATGGTTCCCTCACATCCGTATCATCCGGTTGAGTCAGCGCTTTTCAAGAGAAGAGATCGCGCGCGGGAACAGTATAAGTCATTGCGGGAAGCGACTACAGGGTTACTCTTTTCCGCCTGTTTTAAACGCATCAGCCTCCTGGCGCGGAGGCTGATTGGTTAGCTTATAAGGGCTGACAGAGCGAGAGGTAAAACATTCAGCGTCGGGATCTCACCAGCTGGTAGCGGCGGGTCAGATACTCTATCGGCGCGCTCCAGACGTGCACCAGGCGAGTGAACGGGAAGATCAGGAAGATGGTCATCCCCAGCACCAGATGCACGCGGTAGATAAACGCCACGCCATCCAGATGCGCCGAGGCGCCGCCGTGGAAGGTGACCACCGCCTGGGCCCAGTCCACCAGCTTGAGCATTTCGCTGCCGTCAGGATGTTGAGCGGAGAAGGGGATCGTCGTCAGACCCAGCGCGCACTGAATCAGCAGAATGCTCAGAATCAAAATATCCGCCGTCGATGAGGTGGCGCGAATACGCGGGTTGGTCAGCCGACGAATCAGCAGCCCGGCGCCGCCCACCAGCGTCAGTACGCCGCAGATCCCGCCGAGAATCATCGCCATCAGCTGCTTTTGCGACATCGGCAGGAACCAGGAGTAAACCCAGTGCGGGGTCAGCATCCCGAAGAGGTGGCCGAAGAAAATGCCCAGGATGCCGATATGGAACAGATTCGACCACAGCACCATGCCGCGTTTGTCGAGCATCTGGCTGGAGGCGGCGCGCCACGTATACTGCCCGTAGTCGTAGCGTAGCCAACTGCCGATGAGAAACACGGTCCCGCACAGATAGGGGTAGATATCGTAAAAAAAGACGTTCAGGTACTGTATCATTTCGGGCCTCCGGCACCGACGTCGACGTACTGCGGCGCGACGTCCTGGCTAAAGCGTCGTTGATAATGTTGCATCGGAGAGCTGTCGCAGGCGGTGGCGTTATCTTCGATAAACTTCACCTGCTCTTCCTCCCACACCGCATCCAGCGCCTGGCGGGTATCATCGCGCTGTTCACCCGCCACCTGTCTGGTGACACTGTCACTGCTGAGCGTGCTGCCGGCCAGCGCCAGCAGGGCGTCAAACAGCTGATAGTATTGGCACTGGCGCTGTTTGACGCGCCCGCCAAGCAGCGCCAGAATCGGGGCAACGTTGTGCAGGCCTTCTCTGGCGTCATCTGCCGGCAGGCTACTGAGGTACTCCAGATAGAGCGGTAAATGGTCAGGCAGCTCCCGGCAGTCGATGTGCAGCCCGGCCTGCTCATACTGATTCATGAGCTCGACCATTGCCTGGCCGCGGTCGCGGGATTCGGCGTGAACATGTTCAAACAGCAGCAGCGAGGTGGCCCGTCCGCGGTCAAACACTTCGCACCATTCGGCCTGGCGGTCGAGCAGCGGGGCGGCCAGCAGCGATGCAACAAACGGCAGCAGCGCCGGCGCATCGGCACGGACCAACTCCAGCGCCTCTTCACGGTTGTCCCATAGCAGGCTATCCGGATACTCCAGCAGCAGACCGATGATTTTGAGGATCCGCATTACTCTTTCTCCCCGATGTTGATCGCATCGATGCGCTGGCTGTTGAACAGGTTGAATTTGCTATCCGACCCGTGGCAACCATCGCCGAAGGTAAATCCGCAGCCGTTGCGTTCCGGGAAGGCATCTTCGGCCATTTCCCGATGGCTGGTGGGGATCACGAAGCGATCTTCATAGTTAGCGATGGCCAGGTAGCGGTACATCTCCTCGACCTGCTCCACGCTTAAGCCCACCTCTTCGATAGCCCGGGTGTCGGTCACCCCTTCGACGGTTTGTGAGCGTTTGTAGTGGCGCATCGCCATCATCCGTTTCAGCGCGCGCAGCACCGGCCCGGTATCGCCGGCGCTCAGCAGATTGGCCAGATACTGGACCGGAATGCGCAGGCTTTCGACGGCGGGCAGGATGCTGCCATTATTCGGCAGGCCGCCCGCATCGGCGACCGACTGAATCGGCGACAGCGGCGGGACGTACCAGACCATCGGCAGGGTGCGATACTCCGGGTGCAGCGGTAGCGCCAGTTTCCAGTCCATCGCCAGTTTATAGACCGGCGATTTCTGCGCCGCCTCGATGACGTTATGCGGGATGCCTTGCTTCAACGCCTCTTCAATCACCGCCGGGTCGTGGGGATCGAGGAACACATCGCACTGGCGCTCATAGAGGTCGGTTTCATGTTCGGTGCTGGCCGCTTCTTCAATCCGATCGGCGTCATACAGCAGCACGCCGAGGTAGCGAATGCGTCCGACGCAGGTTTCCGAACAGACCGTCGGCTGGCCGGATTCAATCCGTGGATAGCAGAAAATGCACTTCTCCGATTTGCCGCTTTTCCAGTTGAAGTAGATTTTTTTATACGGACAGCCGCTGATGCACATGCGCCAGCCGCGGCATTTATCCTGATCGATCAGTACGATGCCATCCTCTTCGCGCTTATAGATAGCGCCGCTCGGGCAGGTCGCGACGCAGCTCGGGTTAAGGCAGTGTTCGCACAGGCGCGGCAGATACATCATGAAGGTATTTTCAAACTGGCCGTACATCTCTTTCTGCATGGCTTCGAAGTTGCGGTCACGGGCGCGCTTTTCAAACTCGCCGCCGAGCAGCTCTTCCCAGTTGGGGCCCCAGCTGATTTTGTCCATCCGCTTACCGCTGATCAGCGAACGGGGGCGGGCGGTAGGCAGATGCTGGCTCTCCGGCGCGGTATGCAGATGCTGGTAGTCGTAGGTGAAGGGTTCGTAATAGTCGTCGATGCCCGGCAACTGCGGGTTGGCGAAGATTTTTGACAATACGCCAACGCGGTTGCCGAGGCGCGGCGTCAGCTTACCGGTGATCCCGCGGATCCAGCCGCCTTGCCACTCCTCCTGGTCTTCCCAGTTTTTCGGGTAGCCGATACCGGGTTTGGTTTCGACATTGTTAAACCAGGCGTATTCCATCCCTTCGCGTCCGGTCCAGACGTTCTTGCAGGTGACCGAGCAGGTATGGCAGCCGATGCATTTGTCGAGATTGAGCACCATGCCAACTTGTGAGCGGATTTTCATTTTTTCGCCTCCTGTACCTGATCGCGACCTTCGTCATCCAGCCAGTTAATATTGCTCATTTTACGAATCATGATGAACTCATCGCGGTTGGAGCCGACGGTACCGTAATAGTTAAAGCCGTAGGCCAGCTGCGCATAGCCGCCAATCATATGGGTGGGTTTCGGGCAAATGCGGGTCACCGAGTTATGAATGCCGCCGCGACGGCCGGTGACTTCAGATCCGGGAATGTTCATGATGCGCTCCTGCGCGTGGTACATCATGGTCATGCCGGGCGGTACGCGCTGGCTGACCACCGCCCGGGCGGTGAGCGCACCGTTGGCGTTAAAAGCCTCAATCCAGTCATTGTCTTCGATGCCCAGCTCTCTGGCGTCGGTTTCACTGATCCAGACGATCGGCCCGCCGCGCGACAGGGTCAGCATCAGCAGGTTTTCGCTGTAGGTGGAGTGAATCCCCCATTTCTGGTGCGGGGTGAGGAAATTGAGCGCCTTTTCCGGGAAGCCGTTGGGCGGAATCTCATGCATATGGCTGACGCTACGAGTATCAATCGGCGGTCGGTAGACCACCAGGCTTTCGCCGAAGGCGCGCATCCACGGATGATCCTGATACAGCTGCTGGCGGCCGGAGAGCGTGCGCCAGGGGATCAGTTCATGGACATTGGTGTAGCCGGCATTGTAGGAGACATGTTCGCTTTCCAGGCCGGACCAGGTCGGGCTGGAGATGATTTTACGCGGCTGGGCCTGAATATCGCGAAAGCGAATCTTCTCATCTTCTTTGTTGATGGCCAGATGGGTGTGATCGCGCCCGGTAAACTCTCCCAGCGCCTGCCAGGCCTTGACCGCCACCTGGCCGTTGGTTTCCGGCGCCAGGCTGAGGATCACTTCCGTGGCGTCGATGGCGCTGTCGATGCGCGGGCGGCCTTTTGCCGGGCCGTCGGGCTTGACGTAATTGAGTTTGCCGAGGAAATCGACCTCATCCTGCGTTTTCCAGCTGATGCCTTTACTGCCGTTGCCCAGCTTATCCAGCAGCGGGCCCAGGGAAGTGAAGCGCTCGTAGGTGGCAGGGTAATCGCGCTCGACGACCGCGATGGTGGGGGCCGTTTTCCCCGGAATCAGATCGCACTCGCCCTTATGCCAGTCAACCACATCGAAGGGCTGGGACAGCTCACCCGCAGAGTCATGCTGTAAAGGCAGAAGTACCACATCGGTCTCCGCGTCGAGGTGGCCGACGCAGACCGTTGAAAAGACGTTGGCGATCTCTTTATAGATTTCCCAGTCGCTTTTGGCTTCCCAGGCCGGGTCGACGGCGGCGGAAAGCGGGTGGATAAACGGATGCATATCCGAGGTGTTCATATCGTCTTTTTCATACCAGGTGGCGGTCGGCAGAACGATATCTGAAAACAGGCAGGTGCTCGACATGCGGAAATCGAGGGTCACCAGCAGATCGAGCTTGCCTTCAATCGCCGCGGTCTGCCACTCGACCTCTTCCGGTTTAACCTCGTCCGTCGCCCCCAGTTCATCGCCCTGGATGCCGCTGTCGGTACCCAGCAGATATTTGAGCATGTACTCATGCCCCTTGCCGGAGGAACCCAGCAGGTTGGAGCGCCAGATAAACATATTCCGCGGGTGGTTTTTACCGTTATCCGGTTGCTCGCAGGCAAAGCGGATGGCGCCGGATTTCAGCGCCTGCGCGGTGTAGTCGGCGGGTGTGAGGCCGGCGGCATCGGCCTGCCGCTTAATGGTCAGCGGATTGACGCTGAGCTGCGGGGCGGAAGGCAGCCAGCCCATGCGCTCGGCGCGCACGTTGAAATCAATCAGGTGTCCGGTATATCGACTGGCGTCCGCCAGCGGCGAGAGGAGCTCCTGGGCGGTCAGCTTTTCATAGCGCCACTGGCTGGAGTGGTTGTAGAAATACGAGGTGCTGTTCATCTGGCGCGGCGGGCGGCTCCAGTCGGTGGCAAACGCCAGCGGCAGCCAACCGGTCTGCGGACGCAGTTTTTCCTGGCCGACATAGTGCGACCAGCCGCCGCCGCTTTGTCCGACGCAGCCGCAGAACACCAGCATATTGATCATCCCCCGGTAGTTCATATCCATGTGGTACCAGTGGTTGACGCCGGCGCCGAGGATAATCATCGAGCGGCCGTGGGTTTTATGCGCGGTATCGGCGAACTCCCAGGCGATTTGCTCGATGTGGTGACGGGGAACGCCGGTAATCTGTTCCGCCCAGGCCGGGGTGTAGGCTTTCACTTCGCTGAAATCACCGGCGGCGTTCTCATCGTCGAGCCCCCGGTCAAGGCCGTAGTTAGCCAGCACCAGATCATAGACGCTAACCACTAGTCTGCTCTCGCCGCTGGCCAGGGTCAGACGTTTGGCCGGCAGCCGATGAACCAGCACCGGCTGCTGCGGCACGCTGCGAAAATGCGGGTTTTCATTGCCGCCAAAATAGGGGAAGCCTACGGCAGCGACCTCATCTTTGAGATCCAGCAACGAAAGAGTGAGTTCGGTCTCTTGCCCGGCGGCCCGCTGTTCGAGGTTCCATTTCCCTTTTTCGCCCCAGCGAAAACCGATAGATCCATTGGGGGCGACCAGTTCACCGGCGGTGCTGAAGGCCACCGTTTTCCACTGCGGATTGTTGCTCTCGCCCAGTCCGTCCAGCAGGTCCGAAGCGCGCACCATTCGTCCGGGGACGGTGGTACCGTCGTCGCGATCGTCGAGCAACACCAGCATCGGCATGTCGGTGTAGTGGCGGCAGTAGTTGAGGAAATAATCGCTCGGATTGTCGAGGTGGAAGCGTTTTAAGATGACATGGCCCATCGCCATGGCCAGCGCGCTGTCGGTACCCTGTTTCGGCGCCAGCCACTGATCGCACAGTTTCGCCACTTCCGAATAGTCCGGCGTAATGGCAATGGTTTTGGTGCCTTTATAGCGCACCTCGGTAAAAAAGTGGGCGTCAGGCGTTCGGGTCTGCGGAACGTTAGAGCCCCAGGCGATAATGTAGCTGGAGTTATACCAGTCGGCAGATTCCGGCACGTCGGTCTGTTCGCCCCAGGTCATCGGCGAGGCGGGGGGGAGGTCGCAATACCAGTCGTAGAAGCTCAGGCAGGTACCGCCGATCAGCGACAGGTAGCGGGTGCCGGCGGCATAAGAGACCATCGACATCGCCGGGATCGGCGAGAAGCCGACAATGCGGTCCGGGCCATAATGCTTGATGGTCCAGACGTTGGCGGCGGCAATCAGCTGGTTCAACTCTTTCCAGGTCGAGCGAATAAACCCGCCTTTGCCGCGCATCTGCTTGTAGCTGAGGCACTGCTGCGGATCTTCCATGATGCTGTTCCAGGCATCGACCGGGTCGGGATGGCGGTCCAGCGCCGCGCGCCATAGCTCAATCAGCCGTTTACGCGCCAGCGGGTATTTGAGTCGATTAGCGCTGTAGAGATACCAGGAGTAGCTGGCGCCGCGCGGGCAGCCGCGCGGTTCGTGGTTGGGCAGATCAGGGCGGGTGCGCGGATAGTCCGTCTGCTGGGTTTCCCAGGTGACCAGCCCGTTTTTGACGTAAATTTTCCAGCTGCATGAGCCCGTACAGTTTACTCCGTGCGTGGAACGGACGATTTTGTCGAACTGCCAGCGCTGACGGTAGCTATCTTCCCAGTCACGATTGGTATCCAGGACCTGACCGTGGCCGTTGGCAAAGGTCTCGCGTTTCTGCTTAAAGTAGCGAAAGCGATCCAGTAGTTTACTCATGACGTTTCTCCTGCTCCGATAATGTCCGGCATCAAGCCCTTACCGGAAGCGACGCGTTTGCACCTTATCCGCCCCGCAAGACCGCACGATCCCGTAGACCGGATAAAGGCGTCAGCCGCCATCCGACAAATATGCCGTTATTTTTTTGCCGGTTTACGACGACCATAGACCAGCCAGGTCACCAGTACGCAAACGACATAAAAGACAAAGAAAACCTTCATGGCGCCGACCGGGGAGCCGGTCATGGCTAACGAGGTGCCAAAGGCTTTTGGGATGAAGAACCCCCCGACGGCGCCAATGGCGGAGATAAACCCGAGCGCGGCGGCGGTATCGGTGACCGCTTCGTGCTGGGCCTGTTCATCGCTGCCGCCGCGTTTCTTGACGCTATCGAGGGTTATCTGGCGAAAGATCACGGCGATCATCTGGAACGTGGAGCCGCTGCCAAGACCCGCGGTGAGGAACAGCCCCATAAACACCACGTAAAATGCGAGGAAACTCCCGGAACCGGAGCCGGGCAGGGTGAGGAACAGCAGGCCGGTAAACAGCGCCATCAGAATGAAGTTCACCAGGGTGACGTTGACGCCGCCCAGACGGTCGGAAATGATGCCGCCGAAGGATCGCGCCAGGGCGCCGATAAATGGGCCAAAGAAGGCCAGCTTCAGGATATTCACCTCCGGAAACTGCGTTTTGGCCAGCATCGCGAAGCCGGCGGAAAAACCGATGAACGAGCCGAAGGTGGCGAGATAAAGCAGGCTCAGCAGCCACATATGCGGGCGTTTCAACACCGGGAGCTGATCGCGAATGGAGGTTTTGGCGCCGGCGATATCGTTCATTCCGAACCACGCCGCCACGGTAGCGGCGAGCAGCAGCGGCACCCAGATTAGCGGCGAGTTGCCGAGCCACAGAGTCGCGCCGTCCGCTTGGTCGACGCCGCGAACGCCAACAAAAGTGAAGATCGGCACGAAGATCACTACCGGCGAGAGCAGCTGCATCACGCTGACGCCGAGGTTGCCCAGGCCGCCGTTCACGCCGAGGGCGCTGCCTTGCTTCGCTTTCGGGTAGAAAAAGCTGATGTTGCCCATGCTGGAGGCAAAGTTAGCCCCGGCAAACCCACACAGCAGAGCGATAAGAATAAATATCCAGAATGGGGTTGCCGGGTTTTGCACCGCGATCCCAAGCCACAGACAGGGCACCACTAAAATAACGGTACTGATCACCGTCCAGTAGCGTCCGCCAAATATAGGAACCATAAAAGAATAGGGTACGCGTAATATTGCCCCGGACAGCGAAGGAAGCGCGGTTAATAAAAAAAGCTGGTCAGTGGTGAAATTAAAACCGACTTTATTGAGATTAACCGCAACCGCGCTGAATAACATCCATACGCAGAAGGCGAGAAGTAAACAACTCACTGAAATAATAAGATTTCTTCGCGCAATGGCTTTGCCTTTATTTTCCCAGAATGCCGGATTTTCCGGGCGCCATCCTTTTAAAAGGTAATGATTATCTTTCTCACTTTCTCTTGACATAGTGCCCTCGCGTGCCCAGTAACCAAAGAAAATTTAAAGATGACAACACCGCAAATTAAGCAGAAGAGGCGATCAAGGCTGGCCGAATTAATTATTGTAGTGTTTGAAGAATAGATAAAAAAAAACGCTTCAGGAAAGCGTGCACGGAATAGGAGTTTATTATTTGTTACTAAATGTAAATGAAATGTGATTCAAAATGTGCCCCTGTTAGCAGCGGCGACAGGTTCTGTCGGGCCGACAGCCCATGCCGTCCCGGGACATCTGAAGCTCAGGGGGCTAAATGGTTGGCGGGCATAGCAGCTCTAACGATATATAATGATTTATATAGCGTGTAAATGCGCTGTCGTCGATCGCTTCCATTCCCAGCGCATAAATCCCATCCAGTCCGCAGACCAGGGCAATTAAACGCCAGGCGATATTCTCCGCGCTGTCAGCGGGATGAAATTCACCGCTTGCGCTACCGAGACGAATAATATTGACCGTCTCTTCGTGCCACATCGACATGGTGAGCAGGTAGGCCTCTTTGATGTCGCTATCGCTCCCGCAGAGCAGTTGCCCCTCGCGCCACAGACGGATATAGGGATCCAGGCGGCCATCTTCGCTGCCGAGCATGGAAAACAGGCGCTCGCGCCAGCTGGCGTCTTCCGCTACCAGCTGGATATCCAGCATCTCACGAATTAACCGAACGAAGGCCTGGGCCTTAAGTTCGCCGATAGAGGTGAAATGGTGATGCAGTTGCCCGGTAGAGACTCCGGCTTCGGCGGCGATTTGCCGGACGGTCATGGCACCTAAGCCACCCTGCAGCGCGACGCGCATCGCCGCCAGCATGATCACCTCCCGACGAGCTTCCCGATTTAAGTAGTGCATATTTCCCCGCTGAGCCGTGGTTTTCCTCGATAGTAACAAAAAGTTGGACAGTTGTTCAACAATCCGGCAGGATCGCAATCCTGGACACGTGTCCAATTTGTAAAGTTGAGGAAAAAAAGTATGTCTCGGCAATGGTTAACGCTGGTGGCGATTTTGTTGGTGTATTTACCGGTGGCGATTGATGCCACGGTGCTGCATGTCGCCGCGCCAACGCTTAGTATGTCGTTGGGGACCAGCAGCAATGAGCTGCTGTGGATCATTGATATTTATTCATTAGTCATGGCCGGCATGGTGCTGCCGATGGGGGCGCTCGGCGATAAAATTGGCTTTAAACGGCTGCTGCTGCTCGGCAGCGCTATTTTCGGCGTTTCGTCGCTGGCGGCGGCATTTTCACCCACCGCGCTGGCGCTGATCGCCTCCCGCGCGCTGCTGGCCATTGGTGCGGCGATGATCGTCCCGGCGACGCTTGCCGGCATCCGTAACACTTTTTCGCAGGCGCGGCATCGCAACATGGCGCTTGGTCTGTGGGCGGCGATTGGCTCTGGCGGCGCCGCTTTCGGCCCGCTGGTAGGCGGCATCCTGCTGGAACATTTTTACTGGGGATCGGTGTTCCTGATCAACGTGCCCATCGTGCTGGCGGTTATCGCCTTCAGCGCCCGGATGGTACCGCGCCAGCCGGCGCGCCGCGAACAGCCGCTTAATCTGACCCAGGCATTGATGCTTATTGTGGCGATCCTGATGCTGGTGTTCAGCGCAAAATCGGCGCTGAAAGGGCAGATGGCATTATGGATGACCGGGTTGATCGCGCTGGTGGGCCTGGCGCTGCTGGTGCGCTTTGTTCGCCAGCAGCTTTCCGCCGCGACCCCGATGGTCGATATGCGCCTGTTTACGCATCGCATTATCTTAAGCGGCGTGATGATGGCGATGACCGCACTGATCACCCTGGTGGGCTTTGAGCTACTGATGGCGCAGGAGCTACAGTTCGTCCACGGCAAAACGCCGTTTGAAGCCGGGCTGTTTATGCTGCCGCTGATGCTGGCGAGCGGATTTAGCGGACCTGTTGCCGGGGTGATGGTTTCCCGCCTGGGCCTGCGGCAGGTCGCAACTGGCGGTATGCTGCTGAGCGCGTTCAGTTTCCTCGGCCTGTCGATGACTGACTTCAGCTCCCAGCAGTGGCTGGCGTGGGGATTGATGACTCTTTTAGGCTTCAGCGTCGCCAGCGCGTTGTTGGCTTCCGGCGCCGCCATTATGGCGGCAGCGCCGAAAGAGAAAGCGGCGGCGGCCGGCGCCATTGAAACGATGGCTTACGAGCTGGGGGCCGGTCTGGGGATCGCGCTGTTCGGCCTGATTCTGACCCGCAGCTACAGCTCATCGATTGTGCTGCCTGGCGGGATGGACGGTCAGGCCGCAGCGCAGGCCTCGTCGTCCATCAGCGAAGCGATCGCCCTGGCGCAATCGCTGCCCGCTGTTCCGGCGCATTCGCTGATTGCAGCGGCGAAAACCGCATTTATCAGCGCCCACAGCATCGTGCTGGCCACCGCCGGGGTGCTGCTACTGCTGCTGGCCGCCGGGATCTGGCGCAGTCTGGCGCAGGCGCCGAAAATGAACTAGCCCTACAGCTGGAGAGAAAGCTCCATGGCCGCCCGTCGCAGCGGGGCCAGCGCTTTCTCTCTCAGCGCGACGGCGCTCATGGCGCTGGCGGGCACGCCGACGTTGAGCGCCGCTACTACCTGGCCGCTGCGTGACAGCAGCGGTACCGCCAGCGAACATAATCCGACCTCAATTTGCCGATCGGCGATGGCATATCCCTGCATACGTACTCTGGCTATTTCCTCCCGCAATCCCGCTAAATCACACAGCGTATGCGGGGTATAGCGAATTAAATTTGCGCGTGACAATGTCACGTCAAGCTGATCTTCCGGCAGGGCGCTAAGCAGTACGCGGCCCATTGAGGTCGCCCATGCGGGGAGACGGCTGCCGCGACCGATGTCGACGCTCAGCAGATTGTTGACTGCGGCTCTGGCGATATAGAGCACGTTATCGCCATCGAGGGTGGCGGCGGAGCAGGACTCGCCGAGACTCTTACCGAGGTTATCCAGCGCGGTCTGGGCCACTTTCGCCAGCGGCGTCCCGGCCAGGTAGGCGTGGCCGACGGCCAACACTCGCGGCAGCAGTTCATAGCAGCGTCCGTCAGGGCTGTGCACCATGCCGAGCGCGGCCAGGGTATACAGGCAGCGGCGGACGGCGGCGCGAGAAATCTGCGTTTTCTGGCTGAGCTGCGAGATAGTCAGCCGCTGGCGCTGGGGAGTAAAGGCGTTGAGAACCTCCAGCCCGCGCGCCAGCGACAGCATGAAGTTCGGGTCGTGTTCGGCCTGCCTGGCGCTGAGGGGGGTTGGTGGTGTCGCGCTCATTGAATTCCTCTCCATTCGAAAACAAAAGCTCACGGGACACCACTATACCGTGGGGAAAAAGGGCGGCGACGGAATGTGCCTGTTTTACCACCCGGATCACACTATTAACCTCATTTTAACAAGCGCGTCGATAATCGCACAACATTTCGATTATCGCCGTTGACCATTTCACCGGCTCCCCCCTATTGTCAAAGTCATCGTCACCCCTCGTTATGGTTGGCGTCACAAAAAGTTATGAATTTAACGATCAGGAAGAAAACATGACCGCGACCGTAGAACGCATTGAAAGCTGGCTGGTTGACGTCCCGACCATCCGCCCGCACAAACTCTCAATGACAACCATGGGCTGCCAGACGCTGGTGATTGTCCGCATCACGCGCTCTGACGGTATTTGCGGTATCGGCGAGGCGACCACCATCGGCGGGCTGAGCTATGGCGTCGAGAGTCCGGAAGCTATCTCCAGCGCCATTAACCATTACCTGACGCCGCTGCTCAAAGGGCAGCCCGCCGATAACCTCAATGCGCTGACGCAGCGTATCAACAGCGCCATCAAAGGTAACACCTTCGCCAAATCCGCGATTGAAACCGCGCTGTTGGATGCGCAGGGCAAGGCGCTGGGGCTACCGGTTTCGGCGCTGCTTGGCGGCGCGCTGCAGACCTCGCTGCCGGTGCTGTGGACCCTGGCGAGCGGAGATACCCACAAGGACATCGCCGAAGGGGAAAGGCTGCTGGCCGAAGGTCGCCATCAGGCATTTAAGTTGAAAATTGGCGCCAGCGAACTGGCTAGCGATTTACGCCACACCCGGGCGATTGTCGAAGCGCTGGGCGATCGGGCGAGCATTCGTGTCGATGTCAACCAGGCCTGGGACGCCACCGCGGCGGCTAAAGGATGTCGTGAACTGGCGGCGATGGGCATCGACTTAATTGAACAACCGGTCAGCGCGCAGGACAACGCGGCGCTGGTTCGCCTCAGCCATCACATTGAAACCGCGATTCTGGCGGATGAAGCGGTGGCGACGTACTTCGATGGCTATCGCCTGGCGCAGCAAGGCTTCAGCGGCGCCTTTGCCTTGAAAATTGCCAAAGCGGGCGGTCCGGCCAGCGTTTTAGCCCTGGCGCACGTCGCGCAGGCGGCCGGCATCGGATTGTATGGCGGCACCATGCTGGAAGGGACCGTGGGCACCGTCGCATCGCTGCACGCCTGGTCGACGCTGCCGCTGCAATGGGGCAGCGAAATGTTTGGCCCGCTGCTGCTCAAAGATGACATCGTCAGCGTACCGCTAACGTTCGCTAACGGCAGCGTGGTCCTGCCGCAGACCCCGGGTTTAGGTGTCGAACTCGATGAAGATAAATTGCAGTTCTATGCCCGTAAAGCGTAGGACATGACAGGAGAAAAATATGCTGTTTAAAGTGGATATGACTGTCAAGATCCCGCTGGGATATCCCGCCGACGAGCTTGAGGATATTAAACAACGAGAAAAAGCCTATTCGCAGCAATTACAGCGTGAAGGCACCTGGCGACATATCTGGCGCGTCGCCGGACTGTACGCCAATGTCAGTATTTTTGATGTGCGTGATGCCGACCAGTTGCACCAGATATTAATGGCTCTGCCGTTATACCCGTTTATGGAAATCCGCGTCGAGGCCTTGTGTCGTCATCCCTCCTCGATTCGTGAAGACGATAGCTAAAAATAATAAGAAACCTCGCGCCGGATATTCCGGCGTTAACCCTACAAGCCACCTGCAAGCAATAAGTGAGAATCACAATGAAAAATTCTTTCGTACAACAAGAAGCCGTGCAGAAATTATTACGTGAAAGTGCCGGGTTAAATGTTCCCGGCGGTAATGAACGCTTTAAAGCCATTGTGCATCGTTTACTGGAAAATATGTGCACCCTGATCGACGATTATAATATTACCGAGGAAGAGTTCTGGCATGCGGTGAACTATCTGCATGAACTGGGCGGGCGTCAGGAAGCGGCGCTGCTGGCAGCAGGTCTCGGGCTGGAACACTTCCTCGATCTGCGTCAGGATGCGATCGATGCCGCGCAGCATCGCGAAACCGGCACGCCGCGCACCATTGAAGGGCCGCTGTATGTCGCCAATGCGCCGCTTGCAGAAGGGTATGCGCGGATGGATGACGGTCGTGACGCCGGCGAGGTGATGTGGCTGCACGGCCAGGTTTGCGATACCCAGGGCCGTCCGGTTGCCAATGCGATTGTTGATATCTGGCATGCCAACACCCTGGGGAACTACTCGTTCTTCGATCGGAGTCAGAGCGACTATAACCTGCGACGCCGCATCCGCACCGGCGCAGATGGCCGCTACAGCGTGCGTAGCATCATGCCTTCTGGCTACGGCTGCCCGCCGGATGGCCCGACCCAAAAGCTGCTTAACCAGTTGGGTCGTCACGGCAATCGTCCGGCACATATTCATTTCTTTGTCTCCGCGCCGGGCCACAAGCACTTAACCAGCCAGATTAACCTTAACGGCGATAAGTATCTGTGGGATGACTTTGCCTTCGCGACCCGCGATGGCCTGATTGCCGACCCGGTTAAAATCACCGATCGGGAACTGATTCAGCAGCGTAAGCTTGACGGCGAACACACCGAAGTTCGCTTCGACTTTACTTTGTGCACGGCCCTGAACGCCGAAGAAGAACAGCGTATTTCCCGCCTGCGCGCGCAAGAGTCATGATCGGCGCACCTCCCGGGCCGGTGCGCCCGGGGCGGTGAGCCATGCTGTTACCCGGCCTGCCACGCGCGGCCGGGGATATTGCCGAATTGATTATTCTCTCTGATTTCATTAATTCCTGAATTCTGCAGGAGGGCTAAGCTCATGCAAAAAACACTCTCGCTATTAAAAGATAAAATCAGCAATGCATTAATTGTTGACCGGCAAAAACATATTTACCGCTGCCATCGTTCGATTTTTACCGATGCTCAGTTATTTGAATTTGAGATTAAGCATATATTTGAAGGGAACTGGGTATTCCTCGCCCATGAAAGTCAGATCCCTGAGCCCGGCGATTATTTCACCCTGACCCTGGGGCGTCAGCCGGTTATTATCACCCGCGATAAAAAACATGCCTTGCACGCGTTAATTAACAGCTGCGCCCATCGCGGCGCCATGCTCTGCCGGCGTAAAACCGGCAATAAAAACTCGTTTACCTGTCCGTTCCACGGCTGGACCTTCGGTAACAACGGTAAATTACTGAAAGCCAAAGATGAAAGTACCGGCGGATATCCGGAGACCTTTAAACATGAAGGGTCGCACGACCTGAAAAAACTGCCGCGCTTTGCCTCTTATCGCGGCTTCTTATTCGGCAGCCTCAATGAGGACGTGCAGCCGCTGGAAACCTATCTCGGCGAAACCTGCAAGATTATCGATCTGATGGTCGATCAGGCGCCGGAAGGGCTGGAAGTGTTGAAAGGCTCCTCCAGCTATGTCTACGAGGGCAACTGGAAGCTGGGCGCGGAAAACGGCGCCGACGGCTATCACGTCAGCGTGGTGCACTGGAACTACGCTTCCACGATGTCGCGCCGCAACTACGAAGCCGAAGGGACGCATTCCGTCGATGCCAACGGCTGGTCGAAAAGTCTCGGCGGCGGTTACGGTTTCGAAAACGGCCATATGCTGCTGTGGACCCGGGCGCTGAACCCGGAAGTGCGCCCGGTTTTCGCCCATCAGGCCCGCTTACAGGCCGAGTTTGGCGAGCTGCGCGCCGACCAGATGGTCAATGAAACGCGCAATCTTTGTCTCTATCCCAACGTCTATTTGATGGACCAGTTTTCCACGCAGATCCGCGTCATTCGCCCGCTCGCAGTAGATAAAACCGAAGTCACTATCTGGTGCTTTGCCCCGAAAGGTGAGCCGGACCAGGCCCGCGCGCTGCGCATTCGTCAGTACGAGGATTTCTTTAACGTCAGCGGCATGGGAACGCCGGACGATCTGGAAGAGTTCAGCGCCTGTCAGCGCGGCTATCTCGGTGAGAACCTGGCGTGGAGCGATCTCAGTCGCGGCGCGCTGCACTGGGTTGATGGTCCGGATGAGCACGCGCGGCATGGCGGATTTACGCCGCTGCTTAGCGGGGTGAAATCGGAGGATGAAGCGCTGTACATTGCCCATCACCATCACTGGCAAAAGGTCATGCTGGCCGCGCTGGAAAAAGAGCAGCAGCGCTATGAACAGTCCATAACCCAACGTGTGGAGGTGGTGTGATGCTGACGCTTGAGCAGGTTCGCCAGTTTCTCTATTACGAAGCCCGTCTGTTGGACGACCGCCAGTGGGATGAGTGGCTGACGTGCTACAGCCCCAAAGTGGTGTTCTGGATGCCGGCATGGGGCGATGACGACAAGCTGACCCGCGATCCGCAGCGCGAAATATCGCTGATCTATTACCCCAACCGCGAGGGACTGGAAGACCGCGTCTACCGCATCAAAACGGAACGTTCTGGCGCTAGTACGCCGGAGCCGCGCACCACCCACATGATTAGCAACGTTGAGCTGCTTGGCGAAAATGAGCAGGGGGTGGAGGTGCGCTACAACTGGGTGACTTACAACCACCGTTATCAGCACACCGATGCGTGGTTTGGCTCGACCTGCGTCACCTTGACGGCCTGCGACGGCAAACCGCAGATCCTGCGTAAAACGGTGCGCCTGAATAACGATTATATCCGTCAGGTGATCGACGTTTACCATATTTAAGAGGTGGATATGTTTACTATCGCACTCAATTTTGAGGATGGGATTACCCGTTTTATCCAGTGCAATGCGGGAGAAAAAGTGCTGGACGCCGCCTACCGACAGAAGGTCAACCTGCCGATGGATTGCTCGGACGGCGTCTGCGGGACCTGCAAATGCCATTGCGCCAGCGGCGACTATGGCATGGGGGAAGAGTATCTGGAGGAGGCGTTGAGCGAAGAAGAGGCCGATGCCCGTCAGGTGCTGACCTGTCAGATGATCCCGACCAGCGATTGCGTGATTGACGTCCCGGTTGCTGCGGCGCAGTGCAAAACCGCGCTGGCCAGCACCGGTGCGGCGGTGATGCAGGTGAATCACCTGTCGGAGAGCGCCATTGAGTTGGTGCTCCAGCTGGATGAGCCGCTGGCTTTTCTGCCAGGACAATACATCAACATTCAGGTCCCGGGCACGCCGCAGGTGCGCGCTTACTCTTTCAGCTCGCTTCCGGGCGAGCGCGAAGGCCGGTTTCTGATCCGCAACGTGCCCGGCGGGGTAATGAGTCAATGGCTGACACGCCAGGCGGCGCCGGGCGATCGTCTCACCCTCAGCGGCCCGATGGGCAGCTTCTACCTGCGCAACGGGGAACGCCCGCTGCTGATGCTGGCGGGCGGAACCGGGCTGGCGCCGCTGCTGTCGATGCTGCACACCCTTGCCCGGCAGGGCAGCACCCGGCCGATCACGCTGCTCTACGGCGTCACCCGCGATGGCGATCTAGTGAAAACCGAGGCGCTGGATGCGTTTGTCGGCCAGCTTTCCGACTATCGCTGGCTGCCGGTGGTCGCCGATGAACAGAGCGCCTGCCCGCAGCGCGGGTTTGTCACCGGGCATCTTAATGAGGCGATGCTTAACAATGGCGATGTCGACATCTATCTGTGCGGCCCACCGCCGATGGTCAACGCGGTCTCCGGCGCGCTTCGCGAGCGGGGAATTAACCCGGCAGGTTTCTGGTACGAAAAATTTCTCGCCAGCCAGAGTGCGGCGGCATAAGGAGGATCGATGCGTTTTCAACATCAAGTGGTGGCCATTACCGGCGCCGCCCAGGGTATTGGCCGTCAGACGGCAGAACAAGCCGCCCGCGAAGGCGCCCGTTTGCTGCTGATCGACCGTTCGCGCTATGTCCATGAGCTGGCGGCGACGCTGGCCGAGGGGGGCAGCGAGGTGCTGGCGCTGGAGGCGGACCTCGAACAGTGGGAGAGCACCGAGCAGGCTTTTGCCGCCGGGGTCGCCCATTTTGGCCGACTGGACGTGGTGATTAATAACATCGGTGGGACGATCTGGGCGCGCCCGTTTGCCGAATATCAGCCGGATCAGATTGAAAAAGAGATTCGTCGTTCGCTGTTTCCGACGCTATGGGGCTGCCGCGCGGCGCTACCGTGGATGCTCAAACAGGGCAAGGGCAGCATCGTTAACGTCTCGTCCGTCGCCACTGCGGGGATTAACCGGGTGCCCTACTCGGCGGCGAAGGGCGGGGTCAACGCGCTGACCCGTTCGATTGCCATGGAGTACAGCGGCAGCGGGATTCGCATCAACGCCGTGGCGCCGGGCGGAACCGAGGCCCCGGCGCGCTTAACCCCACGGAATCATGAAACGCCCACGGCGCAGGAGCAGGCGTGGTATCAGCAGGTGGTCGCGCAAACCGTGGAGAGCAGCCTGATGCATCGCTACGGCACGCTGGCGGAACAGGCGAACGCGATCCTGTTTCTCGCCAGCGATGAAGCAAGCTATATCACCGGCGTTACGCTGCCGGTGGCCGGTGGCGACCTCGGCTAACGTCGGGTGGCATACCAGCAGAGCAGGGAGCCGGCGCAAACCATGCCGGCGCCCTGCCAGAATGGCCAGGAGAGGACCGCGCTGAGCAACACCGCCGCCAGCGCCGAAGAGAGCACCGGGGTAAAGTAAGAGGCGGCCGCCAGCAGGCTGACGTTACCGTGGAGAATCCCCACGTTCCAGGCCGCATAGCCAAACCCCAGCGCCACCGCGCACATCACCAGCTTAATGACCACCGGCCAGCTGAAAATCATCGGCGGTTGATCGCTGAGCATAAACTTCAGCCACAGGGTCAGAGCGGTTAATAAAACAAACAGGGTGATGCCGTTTTTGCCGCGCGCATATTTTGCGGTGACCGTGCAATAGGTCGCCCAGATAAATGCGCCGACAAAGGCCAGAATATAGCTCAGCGGGCTGGAGACGACGTTGCGGGTAATTTCATCGATATTCAGGCCATGCTCACCGCCTAATACCCAGGTGACGCCAAGCAGCGCGAGAAATAAGCCGGGAATGACCAGCCAGCTGGTTTTCTGACCATTAAAGAGAATGGCAAAGAGAATCGTCAGGCTGGGCCACAGATAATTGACCATCCCGACTTCAATCGCCTGCTGGCGACTCCCGGCAAAGCCCAGCGACAGCGCCAGACAAATTTCATAGCTGACGAACAGCAGACTGCCGGCCAGCAGATAGGCGCGCGGCATTTGCCGCAGCCGGGGAAACCCGACGGTGGCCAGCAGTAATAAGCCGCTCAGCGTATAGATCATTGCCGCGCCGCCGACCGGACCTAACCCTTCACTGACGCCACGAATTAATCCGACCATCGTGCTCCACAGCACAATGGCAGCCAGACCGGTCAACGTTGCTTTTTTCTTTTCCATGTCAAACCTGACACCGATATTCATCAAGAGACGATTTATAACACTTTTTCATTCCTTCTGGCCCCTGTTTTCCTTCGCGCTTAATACAAAGGGAGTAATGAAATCCGCTGACCTTGACTATTAAGGGGGCGATGGTTTTCGACATTGATTTGACGCAAAAAAATAAGGGGCATTGCTGTTAGTTTCCCCCGCGATGAACACGCATCCTGCATGGAGAAAATCAATGGACGTCAGCCGCAGAAAGTTTTTTAAAATCTGCGCAGGCGGTATGGCCGGAACAACAGCTGCTGCACTGGGTTTCGCACCCAAAATGGCGCTGGCTCAGGCGCGTAATTACAAATTATTGCGCGCCAAAGAGATCCGCAACACCTGCACATACTGTTCCGTGGGCTGCGGGCTATTAATGTATAGCCTGGGCGACGGCGCGAAGAACGCGAAAGAAGCCATTTATCATATTGAAGGGGATCCCGATCACCCGGTCAGCCGGGGCGCGTTATGCCCGAAAGGGGCGGGGCTGCTGGATTATGTTCACAGCGAGAATCGTCTGCGTTATCCGCAATACCGCGCGCCGGGCTCTGACAAATGGCAGCGCATCTCCTGGGACGATGCCTTCACCCGTATTGCCAGACTGATGAAAGCCGACCGTGATGCCAACTTTATTGAGAAAAACGAGCAGGGCACCGTGGTTAACCGCTGGCTTTCAACCGGGATGCTGTGCGCCTCGGCGGCAAGTAATGAAACCGGCATGCTGACGCAGAAGTTCGTGCGTTCGCTCGGCATGCTGGCAGTGGATAACCAGGCGCGCGTCTGACACGGACCAACGGTAGCAAGTCTTGCTCCAACATTTGGTCGCGGTGCGATGACCAACCACTGGGTTGATATCAAAAACGCTAACGTGGTGGTGGTGATGGGCGGCAATGCCGCTGAGGCCCATCCGGTGGGATTCCGCTGGGCGATGGAGGCGAAAAACAACAACGATGCTCTGCTTATCGTCGTTGACCCGCGCTTTACGCGTACGGCTTCGGTCGCCGATATCTATGCGCCGATTCGTTCCGGTACCGACATTACCTTCCTGTCGGGCGTGCTGCGGTACCTGATTGAAAACAACAAAATCAACGCGGAGTACGTTAAACACTACACTAACGCCAACCTGCTGGTGCGCGACGATTTTGCCTTCGAAGATGGCCTGTTCAGCGGCTATGACGCTGAAAAACGGCAGTACGATAAAACATCGTGGAACTATCAGTTCGACGAAAACGGCTACGCTCTGCGCGACGAGACCCTGCAACATCCGCGCTGCGTATGGAACCTGCTGAAGCAGCACGTCTCCCGCTATACGCCGGAAGTGGTGGAGAACATCTGCGGGACGCCAAAAGCCGATTTCCTCAAAGTGTGCGAAGTGCTGGCCTCCACCAGCGCCGCGGACCGGACCACCACTTTCCTGTACGCATTGGGCTGGACGCAGCATACCGTCGGCGCGCAGAACATCCGCACCATGGCGATGATCCAGCTACTGCTTGGCAATATGGGGATGGCCGGCGGCGGCGTCAACGCCCTGCGCGGCCACTCCAATATTCAGGGCTTAACCGACCTCGGTCTGCTGTCGACCAGCCTGCCGGGCTATCTGACGCTGCCCTCTGAAAAACAGACCGATCTGCACAGCTGGCTGGCGGCGAATACGCCAAAAGCCACGCGAGCGGATCAGGTGAATTACTGGAGCAACTATCCGAAGTTTGCGGTCAGCCTGATGAAAGCGTTTTACGGCGATGCGGCGCAGAAAGAGAACGACTGGGGCTTTAACTGGCTGCCGAAATGGGATCAGTCTTACGACGTCATCAAGTATTTCAACATGATGGATAAAGGACAGGTCACGGGCTATATCTGCCAGGGCTTCAACCCGGTGGCCTCGTTCCCGGACAAAAACAAGGTGGTCCGCAGCCTGAGCAAGCTGAAGTACATGGTGGTTATCGACCCGCTGGTGACTGAAACCTCGACCTTCTGGCAAAACCACGGCGAGTCGAACGATGTTGACCCGGCGGCGATTCAGACCGAAGTGTTCCGTTTGCCCTCCACCTGCTTTGCTGAAGAGGACGGGTCGATTGCTAACTCCGGGCGCTGGCTGCAGTGGCACTGGAAAGGCCAGGATGCGCCGGGCGAAGCGCGTAACGACGGTGAAATTCTGGCCGGGATTTACCACCGTCTGCGCGAGATGTATCGCCGTGAAGGCGGGAAAGGCGCCGAACCGCTGCTGAAGATGAGCTGGAGCTACAGGCAGCCGGATCATCCGGAGTCGGAAGAGGTGGCGAAAGAGAACAACGGCTATGCGCTGGCGGATCTCTATGACAGCAACGGCGTCCTGCTGGCGAAAAAAGGCCAGCTGCTGAGCAGTTTCGCACTGTTGCGTGATGACGGCACCACGGCGTCGTCCTGCTGGATCTACGCCGGTAGCTGGACGGAGCAGGGTAACCAGATGGCCAACCGCGATAACGCCGATCCGTCAGGACTGGGCAATACGCTGGGCTGGGCCTGGGCGTGGCCGCTGAACCGACGCGTGCTGTACAACCGGGCATCGGCGGATATTAACGGCAAGCCGTGGGATCCGAAGCGGATGCTGATCCAGTGGAACGGCAGCAAGTGGACGGGGAACGATATCCCTGACTTCAATACCGCCGCGCCGGGCAGCAACACCGGGCCGTTTATCATGCAGCCGGAAGGGCTGGGGCGTCTGTTTGCGCTCGATAAGCTGGCGGAAGGGCCGTTCCCGGAACATTACGAGCCCATGGAAACGCCGCTGGGTACCAACCCGCTGCACCCGAACGTGATCTCCAGTCCGGTGGTGCGTCTGTATGAAGACGACGCCCTGCGCTTAGGGAAAAAAGATCGGTACCCTTACGTCGGCACCACCTATCGTCTGACCGAGCATTTCCACACCTGGACCAAGCATGCGCGGCTTAACGCCATCGCCCAGCCGGAACAGTTTGTGGAAATCAGCGAAGGTCTGGCGCAGGCGAAAGGCATTACCAACGGCGATCGGGTGACGGTGAGCAGCCAGCGCGGCTTTATTCGCGCGGTGGCGGTGGTGACTCGCCGTCTGCGGACCCTCAACGTTCACGGCCAGCAGGTGGAAACCGTCGGGATCCCGTTGCACTGGGGCTTTGAAGGGGTGGCGCAGAAAGGCTATATCGCCAATACCCTGACGCCAAACGTCGGCGATTCCAACTCGCAAACGCCGGAGTATAAAGCGTTTCTGGTCAACATCGAGAAAGCGTAAGGAGCGATTCAATGGCGATGGAAACACAAGACATTATTAAGCGCTCCGCAACCAACCCGATAACCCCCGCGCCGCGTGCGCGGGACTACAAGGCGGAAGTGGCTAAGCTGATTGATGTCTCCTCCTGCGTGGGCTGCAAAGCCTGCCAGGTGGCCTGTTCCGAGTGGAACGATATCCGCGATGAGGTGGGGCACTGTGTCGGGGTGTACGATAACCCGGCAGACCTGAGCGCCAAATCCTGGACGGTGATGCGCTTTAGCGAAACCGAGCAAAACGGCAAGCTGGAGTGGCTGATCCGTAAAGATGGCTGTATGCACTGCGAGGAGCCAGGCTGTCTGAAAGCCTGTCCCTCCGCCGGGGCGATTATTCAGTACGCCAACGGTATCGTCGATTTTCAGCAGGAGAACTGCATCGGCTGCGGCTACTGCATTGCCGGCTGTCCGTTTAATGTCCCGCGTCTCAATAAAGAGGATAACCGGGTCTATAAATGTACCCTCTGCGTGGATCGCGTTAGCGTCGGCCAGGAACCGGCGTGCGTGAAAACCTGCCCGACTGGCGCCATCCACTTTGGCAGCAAGAAAGAGATGCTGGAGGTGGCGCAGGAGCGGGTCAACAAGCTGAAAGCGCGCGGCTATTTACAGGCCGGGGTGTACAACCCGCAGGGAGTGGGCGGTACCCATGTGATGTACGTCCTGCACCATGCTGACCAGCCGGAGCTGTACCACAATCTGCCGAAACAGCCGCAGATTGATACCAGTATTAATCTGTGGAAGGGGGCGCTGAAGCCGCTGTCAGCGGCCGGCTTTATCGCTACCTTTGCCGGCTTGATTTATCACTACATCGGCATCGGGCCGAACAAGGAAGTGGATGACGACGAGGAGGAGCATGATGAATAAGTCGAAAATGATTGTGCGCACGAAGTTTATCGACCGCGCCTGTCACTGGACGGTGGTTATCTGCTTCTTTCTGGTGGCGCTCTCCGGGATCTCGTTCTTTTTCCCGACGCTGCAGTGGCTGACGGAAACCTTCGGTACGCCGCAGATGGGACGCATTTTGCATCCGTTCTTCGGCGTGGCTATCTTCATTGCGCTGATGTTTATGTTTGTACGCTTTGTCCACCATAACATTCCGGACAAGCAGGACATCCCGTGGCTGAAGGGCATTGTTGAAGTGCTGAAGGGCAATGAACATAAAGTGGCCCGCGTCGGCAAATATAACGCCGGGCAGAAGATGATGTTCTGGACCATCATGAGCATGATTTTCGTGCTGCTGGTAACCGGGGTGATCATCTGGCGTCCCTGGTTTGCCCCTTTCTTCCCGATCCAGGTCATTCGCTACAGCCTGCTGATTCACGCCACCTCGGCGATTATTTTGATTCACGCCATCCTGATCCATATGTATATGGCATTCTGGGTGAAAGGGTCGATTAAGGGGATGGTCGAAGGCAAAGTCAGCCGTCGCTGGGCCAGCAAACATCACCCGCGCTGGTACCGTGAGGTTGAGCGTCTGGAAGCGAAAAAAGAGAGTCTGGAAGGCATCACATCACGCCGTCCCTGACCGTTTCATGGCGCGACCCGGTCGCGCCATGTGTTTTCACTTCTCGCTACGCAGGACTTCCAGCCCAACGCGCTGGCCGTAAGAGAGTTCCAGCGTATTGCCATCCGGGTCGCTGAAGAAAACGTAATAGCCCACCGGCTCCCCAGACTGCTCCGGCTCCTTTCTCAGCACGCCTTCCCGCCGCGCCATCGCGGTTTTGGCGTCGATCTCCTCTTTTGTCGCGCAGGCGACACCTAAATGACCAAACGGCCCCAGCGGGGTATCGGTCGGCTCATCGGCCTGCACCAGCACCAGGGCGAATAAGCGGGTACGATCGCTTAACCACGCCACGTGGCGAGCGGAGGGGAGATTCGGCGAGCGCTGGTGAATCACCTGCATAGCGGTATAGCGGGTATAAAAATCGATGCTCCTGTCGAGATCCCGCACCATAAAGGCAACGTGGGTAAAACCGCTGTCAATCTCATGCATATCATGTCCTTATTGTGGCCTGACGGTATGCGTTAAGCGTAATACCTGAGGTTAACTTGAGGTAAACGGCGGATTTGTCGATTTGAGCTCCCCAGAAAAGGGGGGACCTTTCCCGCTCCGGCAGAAGGGCCCGAGGCGGGCAAGGCGCAGTTCGCGCTCAGAAGCGCTCGGCAATAAAACGGAATCTATGGTCACTCCCGTTTTTGCAACACCGATTTTGACGACAAGTTGGCTTGCTTGAATCTATCCGGCGTCTGAATGGGATTTTATTCCCGCGCC